>PBRZ01000132.1 GCA_002726085.1 Acidobacteriota bacterium | reverse complement strand
CCAAGCGTTACGCCCACTTCACCCTGGAGGCACAGCGCAAAGCGGTCGAGACACTCGACGTGGTCCCGCCCGAGAAGGCGTCATCGGACGCCACCAACGAGCGGCTCCACTAGGTTGGGGTGGGCACAAAAATGGGCACAGTCCTCTGCACCCGCCGACATCGATCTTTGCAAGTCGTTGAAAAGGTTGGCTCCTCAGGCTGGACTCGAACCAGCAACCCTCCGGTTAACAGCCGGATGCTCTGCCAATTGAGCTACTGAGGAACACGTGGCAGACGTGCGGCTCGACGTGTCATGGAAGGCGGGTTCACCATCGAGCCAATCAACGATGTTAATTGAGCCGCCCGCCGGTGGTCAAACCCGCAAGGGTCAGCTATCGCCCTGCTTTCGGCGTTTGCGCACCGAGCTGCTGGCACGGAGCTGGATCAGGGCGGCCAGCAGCCCGAGCCCGGCCCAACCGATCGCAAACGGCAACTGCCCGTTGGCCGGCGCGATCGGATACAGCTGCGACAGGTCGCCGCGTGCCGCCGCCAACGCCTCGGTGTCGCAGCCGAGCGCGAGCGCGCCGACCAGCGCCGTCCAGGCGCCGCCGAACGACGTGCCGACAATGATGACGTAGCGTTGCAGCGACACCGCCGCAATGGCGCCGACCAGACAGGCGACAACCACCACCCACGTCTCGGCGGCGCCGTTCTGCGGTGTCCAGAACACGCTGACCGCCAGCGCCCCGAGCCCCGCACCCAGTATCGCCACCCCAGCCAGATAGGCCACGAGCAGGGCGACGGCGCCGACCAATCCGCCACCGACGATCGCGGCCGCGGCAGCCCAGGGACCCCAGGTTCCGACGAACAGCGACGTCAGGTAGGCACCGCCGATAAACCCGTAGATTCCGAGCAACCATCGCAGCAGCCGGTAGCCCATGAAACAGGCCAGCAGCCCGGCCCCAAGTAGAATGAACGCCACTGGGACGGGCGACGACACGAAAGCCATCCGGCCATTATGCCGGGGTGCGTAGAAGCGCCGCAAGATTGAACCGGTTACCTCATGACGGACACACCGACCACCGACAGCCGTTCCCGACACGTGTCGCCGATCGGTGTTGTCGCCGCCCTGCTGGGCGTGGCGCTGTTCGTCTACTTCGTCCAGCGGGCGGGTGTCAGCGAGATCGTGGACGGCATCCGGCGCCTCGGATGGGTGTTTCTCGTGGTCGTCGCACTTGGCGGTCTGCGCTTCGCGGCACGGGGAATGGCCTGGCGAGGCTGTCTCGACGGAGCGCATCGGCTGACCCCTGGACGCGCCTTCCAGGCGGTGGTGACTGGTGACACGCTCGGCAACCTGACCCTGCTCAGCATTTTCGTCAGCGAGCCGGCCAAGGCGATTTTCGTCCGGGACCGCGAGCCGGTGTCCCGGACGCTGCCGGCCCTGGCGGTCGAGAACCTGTTCTATACGCTATCAGCGGCGCTGGTCATCGCTGCCGGCGCGCTGGCGCTGGTGCTCCGGTTGAGCAGCACCAAGGGCTGGTGGCTCGCCGGCATCGGGCTGGTCGCCATTCTGATCGGCCTCATTTCCCTCGCCCACACCGTCATCTGGCGGCGCATGCCGGTGGCGAGCGGGCTCTTCGAGCTGGTGGGACGGCGAGGACCGGGGGCGGGATTCGTCGCCCGCTGGGCCGAGCACGTGCGCCAAGCTGAGGAACGAATCTGGGTACTCTACCCGCGAGAACCGGGCCGGTTGATCCGGCTGGCCGGCTGGGAGCTTGCGTTCCATGTGTTGGCCATTCTGGAAATCTATGTCGTACTCTCGGTCACCCGCGATGTCGCGCCGACCGTGCTCGACGCCTTCGTCTTCGAGTCGGCTAACCGGTTCATCAACGTGGCGTTCAAGGTAGTGCCGATGCGAATCGGTGTGGACGAGGCGGGCACTGCCTTCCTCGCCGAGCTGCTCGGATTCGGCACCGCTGCCGGGTTGATCGTAGCGATCGTACGCAAGGCGCGGATGCTGGTCTGGATGACCGTCGGCGGCGGGCTTCTGGTCGGTCAGGGGCTGTCGGTGCGACGCGCGCTGGCCGACGCGGAGGCGGCGCGTGTGGCCGCCACGAGCAAGGAGACGAAGTGATCGGCGGACCGAATGCCGCGGTCGCCGCGCGCCACTTCCTTCGTGCGATAGGCGACTCACGGTGAGGCCAGTAGGAGCGGCCGTCGTCATCATGGCCCGACCGCCGCACGGCGCTCGCCCGCCGAAGACCCGCCTGGCCGGCGTCCTGCCCGACGAGCAGGATCGGCGCCGACTCTACGCCGCATTCCTTGCCGATATCGTGGCTGGTTGCCAGGCAATCGATGGTGTGACCATCCGAGTCGCCTACACCGAGGGGGGTGGAACCGATGGATTCGACGAGGCCGGGGTTGCCCCGACCCAACTGATGCCGCAGCGGGGCGGCGACCTCGGCGACAGGGAGCGTGGCGTCTTCGAGGATCTCTTTCGAGACGGGTTCTCCCCTGCCGTGATGATCGGGTCGGACCTGCCCACGCTGCCTTCCGGGCGTATCGCCGAAGCGCTCGACCGGTTAGGTCGCGGCCACGAGCGAGTGGTGCTCGGTCCGGCCGCCGACGGCGGCTACTATCTGATCGGCCTCGGGGCGCAGACCGGCGACGCGTCGGTCCCCGAACTCTTCAGCGGCATCCAGTGGGGCACCCCTTCGGCCTGCACCGACACCATCGCGGCAGCGGATCGGTGTGGCCTGGCCGTTGACCTCCTCGGCGACTGGTATGACGTGGACGACGAGGCAGGCTTCGCCCGCCTGCAGGCCGAGTTGGCGACCGACGCCGGCGCGCGGCGAGCGCCGGCAACCAAGCGTGTGCTGGACGAGATCTTCGGCAGCTGAGAAAGGCGGCGTAGCCCTCGGTTTTCCCGGTGAGGCGTTCGTCTGGCAAGGCGCGACGAGGGAAGCAGCCAGGCGGGCTGTGACCGAGGAGGCAACGCCGTCCAGGCGGACGCCTCACCGGGAAAACCTAGACCTCGCGGCGGCCTTCCATGGCCTTGAGCATGGTGATCTCGTCGGCGTACTCGAGGTCACTGCCAACTGGCACTCCCATGGCGATCCGGCTCACTCGCACGCCGAGCGGCTTGAGCAACTTCGCCAGATAGATGGCGGTTGCCTCCCCTTCCACGTTCGGGTTGGTCGCCAGTATCACCTCGAGCACGTCGTCGGTGCCGACGCGCGCGAGCAGCCCCTTGATGTGGAGGTCGTCGGGTCCGACGCCCTTGAGCGGCGAGAGCGCACCCATCAGCACGTGATAGGCCCCCTTGAAGTCGCCAGTCCTCTCGACGGCGGCCACGTTGTGCGGTTCCTCGACCACGCAGATCAGCCGACGGTCGCGGCCCGGGTCGGTGCAATAGAAACAGGGATCGCAGTCGGTGATATTCGAGCAGACCGAGCAGTAGGTGATTCGCTCCTTGACGTCACGGATCGCGTCGCACAGCTGGTCGACCTCCTCCCGCGGCTGCTTCAGCAGGTGAAAGGCCAGGCGTTGCGCGCTCTTGGCGCCGATGCTGGGCAGCCGCTGGAGCTGTTCGGTCAGCCGGACGAGCGGCTCGATCTGGCTCATGTCAGCCCGGGGATCTTGAGACCGCCCATCATGCCGCCCATCCGCTGCGACACCAGCTCATCGACGCGCCGCTGCGCGTCGGTGACGGCGGCCACAATCAGGTCCTGCAACATTTCGACGTCATCGGCGGACACCACCTCGGGATCGATCGTCAGACTCTGTATCTCCTTGACGCCATTCATGACGACGGTGACCATCCCCCCGCCGGCCGTCGCCTCGACATTCGTCTGCTTCAGCTGCTTCTGCAGATCCTCCTGCATCTGCTGCGCCTGCTGCATCATTTCTTGGATGTTCATGGTTGGCTCATGGCGGCCCTGAAGGGCCTTGCTACCTTCTAGATTTCTTCGACGTCCTTGATCTCTGCGGGAAATACTTCGAGCATCGTCTGTACCGCTTGGTCGCCCATCGCCCGCGATAGCAGGTCGTCAGCCGGCCCGTCGGGGGCCTTCGTCGACCGAGCGGACTCGTCGGCCGGGCCGGACGGACGGACCAGGGACAGGTCGAGGTCGGGCGGTGGCTCACTCGGCAGCGGCGGCTCCGCCTCCGATCGCGGCTCGTGGGACGCCGCCGTCTCCAACGTCGGCTGATGCGCCTCGGTCGCGGCGCCCGGGCCGGGCTCCCCGCTCGACGACGCCGCCGGTGCCAGCCCCGCCACCTTGCGCGCGCCCACGGTCATCTTCCGCCCCATGGTGCGGGTTGCTAGCGCCTCGAGCCACGGACGGCTGGTTTCCACCTGCTTGGCCAGCGTGCGCTGTCCCTCGGTGAAGATGAAGACAACAGTACCCTCCCCGACCTCCACCCGCTGAGCCTGCGCCACGACCGTGCCGTGAAAGAATTTCTTCGTCCGTTTCAGCTCCGCCAGGAAGGCCGCCTTCGGATCGACCCCCGCTGCGGCCGCACCCGCTTCCGGAGCAGGAACCGGCGACCTGGCTGGCTTGTCCGGCGGCAGCGCGACCCGAGAATCGGAAGCCTCGGTCCGAGGCAAAGCGGGTTGGCGTCGTGTCGAAGCCGGCGCCGACGGCGACCGGACCGGGTTCGACTTCGCTTCAGGCGCCACCTCGGCTACCGGGGCTGCCGGGGCCTCCGGAGCCACTGGCCGCTTTGCCCGCGGTGACCGAGGCTGTCCCGCACCGGGCACCCCAGCGGGCTGCTGCTCGAGCCCGTCGATCAACTCGGTCAACGGCACGAGCTTGCGCAGATGCATCCAACGGAGCATCGCGACCTCGAAGTGGTAGCGTGGCTGCGAGGCGCTCCGGATCTCGAACTCGGCGCGCGACAGCACGTCGAACCCGCGCAGCAGGTCCTCCCGCGAGAACCGCGGCAACAACGCCTCGAGCCGCTCGCGTTCGGCATCGGTGGCAATCTCCGGATCGGTGATGCGGCTCGGGTCCACCTTCAGCACCAGCAGATCGCGCACCAGCCGTGACAGCTCGCGGCACACCGATCGNAGGTCGTAGCCCGCCTCCATGAAGCGGCCGGCCAGCTCGAAGACGCGCGGCGCCGTCTCATCGGCAACCGTCTCCGCCACATCGAACACGGCGTCCCGACCGACCAGCCCCAAGACGGCGGACACCTCTTCGGGGTTCACCGACTCGCCAGCAAACGCAATCACCTGGTCGAGCGCACTCTGGGCGTCGCGCATGCTGCCCTCAGCCGACCGCGCGATCAGGGCCAGTCCGGCCTCGTCAATCGTGATGCCCTCAGCCGTCGTGATGATACGCAGCTGCTCGGTGATGGCGGCCGTGCCGATGGTGCGAAACTCGAAGACCTGCGACCGCGACAGGATCGTGTCGGGAATCTTGCCGAGCAGCGTCGTCGCCATGATGAACACGACGTGTGGCGGCGGCTCCTCGACCGACTTGAGCAGGGCGTTGAACGAGCTCGACGACAGTTGGTGCACCTCGTCGATAATGAACACCTTGAAGCGGTCGCGCACCGGCGCAATCGAGAGCCCGGCGATTATCACCTCGCGAACGTTCTCGACCTGGGTGTGGGTAGCGGCATCGATCTCGAGCACGTCGATGTCGCGGCCCTCGGCGATCTCGCGACAGGCATCGCACTTGCCGCACGGATCGGCTGTCGGCCCGTTGACGCAGTTCAGCGCCCGGGCCAGAATGCGCGCGCTCGTGGTCTTCCCGACTCCCCGCGGCCCCGCGAAAACAAACGCCTGCGCCAGTCGGTCCGTCGCGATGGCGTTGCGCAGGGTCTGCGTGACGCCGCGCTGACCGATGACGTCCTCGAACCGCTGCGGGCGCCACTTGCGGGCGAGTACTTGATAGGCCATCGGGTGCGGTGTCGCGGTGGCGGGTCCCAGCCGCGACCCGGAAGAACCTGCGGCACATGTCAGTGACTACTTAGCGCTGCTGCCTTCCGGCCCTGACGCGGTTCGTAGGCTGAGATTGCACAGGGTCCGGGCCGCGCCGCGACCCGTCACCATTCGTCGGGCGGCACCTCCGGCCACGAAGCACCTGCCGGAGATTCCTCAGTCTATCGCCGGGTCAGAGACCGATCAAGCACGCACCGCGACCGGCACCACGCCTCGGACGAGATGGGAAAGCTGCATGATAAACTGCGACCCAGACCGCTCATCTGTGTCCCGACCGGGACCCACCTTGCGGAGAGATGTCCGAGCGGTTGAAGGAGCACGCTTGGAAAGCGTGTGTAGGGGAAACTCTACCGTGGGTTCGAATCCCACTCTCTCCGCCACTATATTTATACAAACTGTTTAAAATCAACAATTTGCAATCTATAACTAATACATATCCCTCTCTTATTACCACATTAATACGAGATTGCACGGACCTTTCTTGGACCTACCAGGAGGGCTGGAGGGGGTTTCCGCACCTACTCGGCGGCCCCCTTTCGCGTCGTTCCTACCCGCACCGAAGGAGGCCCGATGCCAGAGGCGCTCGTTCCAACTCTCAACCCCACGTCCGTTCCAGACCTGATTCNCACGTTTCTCGACGNACGCAGTCCGCATACCCTCACCGCCTACGGGCGTGACCTGGACGACTTTGCCCGGTTCCTGACCGGGTCGAGACAGGAGGCGCTCGGCCGGTTCTTCACCCAACCGGCCCCGGCGGCCAATGGTGACGTGCTCCGCTACCGCCACGAACTCGTGGCCCGGCACCTGGCACCAGCCACCATCAACCGCCGACTGGCGGCCATCCGATCGCTGACGAAGTTGGCGCGGCTGCTCGGTGTTGTGCCGTGGGCCATCGAGGTTCAGGACGTGCCCCAGGAGACGCTAAGAGACATCCGAGGGCCAGGGGTGGAGACGGTAGCAGAGATGTTGAGGCTGGCCGCTGAGCCCGGCGACAGCTACGCCGTGCGCAACGTTGCCATGTTGCGGGTAATGTTCGACTTGGCCCTGCGGGTCTCAGAAGTCCGTCAGCTCGACGTGGCGGATCTGGAACTCGACCGAGGGGCGCTGTGGGTGTCCGGGAAGGGCCGG
>PBRZ01000131.1 GCA_002726085.1 Acidobacteriota bacterium | reverse complement strand
CTGGAGGAGAGCTGCTGCGAGAGCGCATGGTCCGCGACGTGCGTACAGGTCGCGGAGGAGAACTGCGGCCTGTCCTGCGACTGCGACACCCTCGAGCCAGACGACCTGGGCTGCGATGACAGCCAGGATTGCTCCTTCTGTGAAGACAGCGACCTGTGTAACGGCACCTGGATATGCGAGGACGGGACGTGCAAGGCGACACCAGCGGTCCTCTGCGACGCCTCCGCAGACAGCGGGTGTCCAGACTCGAGACCGAAGAACGAATCGCGCATCCGGTTGACCAGACTCGAGACCGACGGAAAGTCGATGTCCACCTCGTCGGCGAACGCGGCCTCCCGCCCGGCAGACCCCCGAGCCGGGTCGCCAATATTCGCTGACTGACTGGCCCGACCGCTCAGCACTTCGTAGGCACGGTGGAGCGAGGCCAGGCGTTCAGGCGACGCACCAGGGGTCTCGGGACGCGACTGACACCGACGCGCCAGCTCGCGATACGCACGTCTGATCTCGTTGCGATCGGCGCTGTGGGACAGCCCGAACATGCGGTAGTAGTTGCGCATCGGCCACCTACGATAGAAGCGGCTCGCCGGCCCTGTCAAGACTTGTCATGGAGATGCCCCTGGTGGTAGTGTCCACTCCGTGCCAGACACGCAACCGCCCCGGTTGCCCGCTGCCGTGCCGACACTGCATCGTTGCCCAGATTGCGGCGGCATTCTCGATCCGACCAACCCTCCCTGGCAGTCGTTCGTTCACCCGGACACCGTGCGCACGCCGTCGACCGCCTCCGATGGCTGGCAGTGTCTGATCTGCGGCTATCGCAAGCCCTAGGGGACAGAGCTCGATGGCGTCGGACACACGCCGTCAGTGGGCGCCGACAAGCAAAATCAACTCACGACAAAGATCCGGGTCGAGCGCGCCAAGATCGAGCTCGGTATCACATTCGTCGCAGAGCAACTCGAGCACCGCCGGACGGCTCTGTTCCGAGAGGTCGAGTTCCGCCCCGCCCGCCTGGACCACGTGCGTCTGTAGCGTCTTGACCAGGAAACCAGTNTCNATTGCCACAGNTCGGNCACGTCAATCCCATNNANNCGGTGACTCCTCTCGTCGCGGTCAAACAGTGGAAGGACCCCAAACCGGGGCGCCCGGCAGGCGGGCACGANCACAAAGTAGCCCCGTTCGCAATGACAGTGGCATTCGGGCGCNGATGCATCTCACTCCCCGGTGTTGCTCGTTGGTCGAATGCTCGCGGCATGCTCCCGCTTCGCGGCTTGCGGAACGGACGCCTCGCCGCCCTCGGAGCGTCACCGTCATTGCGAACGGGACCACTACGATTGTACGAGAAACGGAATTAGACGCGCAATCGGCAGCACATGGTTCGCCACGTGCGTGGCGCGCGGCCCATCAGCTGGGGTACGATGCTCCGGCCATGATGACAGACAGGACGGACCTCCAGATCAAGACCGAGTCGCGCGGCGCCCACTGGATCGCGTGGGTCACACGAGGCGATGGCAACAAGCCGACCGATTCGGTGATCCTCGTTGGTCAGACGCGTGAGGAAGCGGAAAGTCAGGCCCGCACGTGGGCCGACAAGCTCGCCGCCGACCCCGTGTTGATCCGCAGCTAGCGGCCCCGTGTCTCGCCTCCGTTCGCGCGGCTCCACCGCCAACGACGGAACCAGAACGGCCTCACTGTCGGCACAGTCGAGGATCGAAAAAGGCCCACTGTGGAAAACGTGTGCATGAACTGTGCATCGGGTGTGGATTACCCATAGCACGAAAATATTCTTGAGCGCTNAACCCGCCACCGAGCGCACTCAACGGCGCTGTGGACCGGTCTTCGTACTTTCCTTCGCTTGATCCCCACCGTGAACCAGCTAGAATTCTCTCGTTCCCAATTGTCCGCATTCCTCGACAGTATCGTGACGGCTCATCGGTTCGAACAGACAATCAGCGGGCGCTCCTACCTCATCGAGGCGATGCTGGTAGACCAGAACCGCTGGCGCGCGTATCTGGTCAGCGTCCCCGGTGGCCCCACCGCGCTCATGCCTTTCTACGGCACCACCGCCGAGCAGGCAGTCGGTCGGCTCACCGACTGGCTCACGCTCGCCCACCAATCTCCGACAATTTCAGTATAGTAGCGGGACGAGCTATGTAGCTCGCCCGACAAGTGGTGTGGCGAGCCGGAACGGCAACAGAATCATGTGGCGCCGAACGCGGCCGCTCAGTGTCTCGCTGATGATCGTCGTGCTGCTATGGGCTCTCGGGCCCACGGCGGCCACCGCAGAACCGCCCCGAGTCCGCCTCGTCACGACCGGAGGCACCATCTCCAATCGCCCCGGTGCCCGGCTCTCCCCCAGCGAGCTCGTTGCCTCGGTGCCAGACCTTGGCGAGCTCGTCGAGGTAGAGACCGAGGAATTCACAAACGTCTCGAGCAGCTCGCTCACCCTCGACCAGTGGCTGCAGCTGTCGCGCCGCCTCAACGCGATCTTCGACGAGGACGCTGAGCTGGCCAGCATCGTCGTCACCAGCGGCACCGACACGCTCGAGGAGCTTGCCTACTTCCTGCATCTCACCGTTCGCCACGAACGCCCCATCGTGATTGTGGGATCGATGCGGCGACCGGAAACGCTGGGATACGACGGCGCAGCCAATCTGCGCCAGGCCTTCCGGGTGGCCGCCGACCCTGGTTCGAGCGGCCGCGGCGTCCTGGTCGTCCTCAACGACGAAATCAACTCCGCTCGGGAGGTCACCAAGACCGACGCCTTGCACCTGCAAACGTTCGAGACGCGGGGCTACGGCGTACTGGGTGTGACGGCGCGTGACGGCGTCGTCTACTACCGGAGCCTGGAGCGGCGTCACACCNCGGCCAGCGAGTTCGACGTCGCCCGGATCCGACGCCTGCCACGGGTGGACATCCTCATGGCCTATCAGGGCGCATCCGGCGACCTCATCCGTGCGGCCGTCGACCGTGATGCCGAGGGCGTCGTAATCGCTGCAGCGGGAGCCGGCGCCACGAGCGGAGGACAGCGTGACGCAATCGCCTACGCCAACGAGCACGGCGTGCTCGTTGTGATTACCTCGCGAACCGGTAGCGGTCGCATCGCACCGCGGAGGGACGACCCGGAGGAGCCGACCGGCGACGGCACCCTGCGTCCCCGGATCGCGGGCGAGGACCTGGCGCCCGTCAAGGCGCGGGNCCTCCTGATGCTGGCACTGACGGTGACCGACGACGTCGCCGAGATACAGCGGATGTTCGGAGAATACTAGGTTCCCCGGCGAGGCGCCCGGCCGCCCCCTCAGCCACACTACGGTTGCAGGATTCAGACAGCGGGTTGCGTGCGCACCCGCGCGTGCTCGTCGGCCGCCATCGATTGATCGGACCGCAGCCGGAGACATAGAATGAACGGGATGGGCCAGTGGCGCAGTTGGGAGCGCGCGTGAATGGCATTCACGAGGTCACGGGTTCGACCCCCGTCTGGTCCACCATCCTCTCCCCTGCAGCTCCGGGGCCTCTAGACCCTCTGTGAGGACGCAGGTGGTTGCGGCGCGACGCCCACCATCTGCCGCAGGCATCAGACGTCCACTCCTTTTTGGAGGGTCACCCCGAATACCCGCTCGTAGTCCTCCGGCGTGTCCACGTCGACAAACGCGCCCTCGTCCTCGATCTCGATCTCCAACCCGTCAGCTGCATGGGCCCGTACGACCGGCTTCGCGCCCTGCTCCAGGTCGGCGCCACGAAGCTCGTCGAAGATCGAACGATCGAAGAGCACCGGGTGCCCATGCCGGCCACCGCGCACCGGCCGCACAATCGGTGCACCAGTGCGCCGGTGTCCCTCCAGGACGGCGCGGACCGTCGACGGCGACACGAGTGGCAGATCCACCAGCGTCACGAGCATCGCCCGGACACCGGGATGGTCAACGGCCGCGAGCGCCACGAGCATCGACGACAGCTGGCCCCGTTCGGGAGCCGGGTTGTGTAGCACACGAACAGGCACCTCCAGCTCTTCGGCGGCGCGGGCGATCGCCTTCCAGTGGTAGCCGGCCACCACCACGACATCGTCCACCCCACCTTGTCGCAACACGGAGACGATGCGAGCGAGAAACGTCTCGTTTCCGTGTCCCGTCGGCAATAGCGCCTTTGGTCGCCCTCCCATGCGGGACGAGGCGCCTCCAGCCAGCACGACACCCGGAATCATCGCCGAGGACCTTGCACAACGGCCAGGCCATTGCCGGGCCGTGCTAGAATTTCGCCATGGAGCACCCTGACGTCAGTGTTCGGTGCCAGCGATGCGGCGCGCAGATGGACCTGAAGGACCCCGGTCCGGAAGACCCCTGGCCGCCCCAGCAATTCTGGGAGTGTCCGACGTGCAATCGTCATTTCTGGACCACCTACCCGCCGCCAAAGCCAGCCAAGCCTGCACCAAAGCCGTCGGCTGCTGCGCCGCCCGCCAAACCGGCCCCCGCCGCGCCGGCGCCCGCCGAATAGCGCCTCGCCCGGCCGGCACGTGCCGACGCTTCGGCGCTAGGGAACAGCGGTCAGGTCGAAGCTGCGTGGGAGACTACCATCTCGCTTGACTTCCACCAACAAACCTCACTAGACTGGCCTCTCTCAGGGTGGGTTACTAGCCACATTCGGCACGTAAGCGCCGCATTTGGCAAGGAGCACTCACGTTTGGGCGGGTTCGTCGCCGGCGGTCTTCGGTCGCTGGCTGCGCTCTCGTAGCGTATCCCGCGCCTGCCAGGAGGTCGCGGGAGGTTCTGACGGTTGCTGGGGCCCACCACACGGGGAAGGGCGCGACTGGCCGTCAGGTCCCGGGTCGGTGCGCGGCGCGCCTGTGCGACGTGGCGACGGCAGCGGGGTTCTGGTATCGGAGGAGTACGTATGGCCAGCGGTACGATTGCGCGTCTCTTGATTGACAAAGGATTTGGCTTCATTCGCGATGAAGGCGGAATCGAGCATTTCTTCCATCGCAGCGCGGTTCGGGGCGCAGTGTTCGAGTTGCTTCGGGAAGGCCAACGGGTCGAGTTCACCATCGAAGAATCGACCAAAGGCCCTCGCGCCGGTGAAGTCCGCCTGATCGAGAGCTAACGCTCTGCGCCGTCCCCGCTGTGTCGCTGGGACGGCGCTCCATCCACACTCCGGTCCGGCCGCCGTCGGAGCTCGCGACATCACGTCGCTACCAACGAAGCGTCGTCGGTTTCGTGATGGTCGATACGTTTGCGTGAGTGCGGTCCCGCCATCCTGTCATCTGCCCGGTTTTTCAGACGTCCTCAGACTGTCGCCATCTGATGCAGGGGATCCGTGTCCTCCGTGCGATGATGGTTGCCCCGAATGGAAGCGAACGGGGCCCGGTGGCCCTCCCGGTCTTCAAAACCGGTCGCCCCCCGCTAACGCGGGGGGGCTGGGTTCGACTCCCAGGCGCTTCCGCCATTAACCTCTTGTCTTCATTGCACTTCCTGATCAGCGACCGGCCGTCTCCACAATGTCTCCACGACTGAGATCGGCTGGCGGCTGATCCAAGAGCCGGATGGCCGCCTCAATAGCGGCCGGACTCAGGTGCATGTAGCGCTGCGTTGTCGAGAGGTCGGCATGTCCGGCCAGCTCCTGGATAGCCCGTGCCGGGGCACCGCGCATCGCCAGGTGCGAGCAGAACGTATGCCGGAGGACGTGGACCCCGCTGTTCTGTACCTTGCCCCGCCGAGCCGCTCGCCGCACGCCCAATAGCACGGCTTTTCGATTCAGCGCTTCGCCGTCCTCGTTGCATAGCACCAGCGGACTCCTGAGGTGCCGCTGGTCACGCAACGCCTTCGCGAGGCGGACAGTCAGCGGGATATACCGCAGTCGTCCTCCCTTCGGCGCGGTCACGTGTCCGTTCCAGTTGGACCGCTGGACGCACAGTTGACGCTTCGCCAAGTCGACGTCGGCCCACTCAAGAGCGATCATCTCCCCGCACCGCAGACCCGCCTCTCCGCCCAGGAGGACAATGAGGTATGCATTGGCGCCTGCGGAGCGACCCGCCTCCACCAATCGCTCGTAGCTCACGAAGTCGTGAAACGCCGCTGACGGCTTCGGGACCTTGAGCAGCCGGATGGTGCAGGGAACCCGCTCGATCAGCTGCCACTCGACTGCGGCCTTGAGCAGGGTGCTGAGCACCGAGAGGACGTTGTTGACGGTCTTGGGGGCTTTCTCGCTGAGGGCACGCTTCAGCCGCTGCACGTCCTCGTTGGTGATCGCGTCGAGCCGCTTGGCACCCAGCAACGGCGCTAGGTGCACACGGAGCAGGACCTCCTTGGTCACGATGGTGCTGGGCTTCTGTCGGTTCGCTCGGGCGTAGCTGTCCAGGAACCTCGGGGCGAACGCCTTTAGGATTGGTACCTCCTTTCGGGGTTGGATGGTGGCGGCTGGCCGGTGGATGAGGAGTTCGCGCTCACGGGCTTGGCCCCACCGCAGGGCGGCAGACTTCGATGAGACCGGCGCTCGCTTCCGTTCGCGCCGTCGTCTGCCGTCCGGGAGCACGATCCGCACGTCCACTTCCCAGCCTCCTCGACGGTACGGTCTGATCGTTACGCTCATCGCCTTGCCTCCTTCGGCGATGGCGCGTGCTTCTGGTCGAGCCAGTCTACCAGCGCGTCGCGCCGGACGAGCAACCGGCGACCGATTCGCGTTACCCCGGGCAGTTGCCCCCGTTCAGCCATGGCGTACACGGCCTTCCGGCTGGTCCGCAGAAGATCCGCTGTTTCGTCTGGGGTCAGGAGCACCGGCAGCCCATTCGGCCTAGTCATCTCGAGACGCTCTTCGGAATGGCTTGGCTACCTCGCTCCGACCGAAGTTCGCGTCTGAGCGCTGCGAGCGCGTGGTCTATATCAGCGAGGAGCGCCTCAACTCGTGACGCGCGCTCAGCCCGACGCGCCCGCATCCGACAGCGGTCAGAACAGAAGTTTCGACGCCGCCCCCTGATCGCGCCGCCGCACACGCGGCAGGATGCCTCCGAGAAACCCGACGTTCGGGCTTCTACGCGCCGATCGGGTGCGGGGTGGATGTCAGGCATCGGGACACTCAGGCGGTCCGTTTGGACCTCACGTCTGACGTTGTGTCAGCGGCGCTGGCGTCTGCTGTCGCGTCGACCGGAACNGTCACCCTGACCGCTCCTCCCGCTTGGGTCGCTCGGCGATCGTCACGTTCCAATCAGGCGATCGGTCGTGCTGCTTTCGGGTGTTTTCCCAGAGGGTGATCTCTAGGCCGCCGACGGGGACGTTGATCACACGGCCCTTGGAGGTAATCCGCTNCCAGGCCCCGCCCAGTCGGATCCGTGCTGGTGTGTCCGTCATCCTCTACTTCTCCTTCCGCTCGGTGGTCCTGCCAGGTCTATGGAGGTCACGCATTGACCCCCGCCCCGTCAAACACCGTCGCCGGCTCCGCCGGGATCCCACACCGACGGCCAACCGCCACGCCAGCGAGCAGCGCCAGCAGCGACCGAAGCAGGCCTCCGGCAGACAGGCGCCGCACGAGAAGCAGATCCCCTTGCTGTAGGGCACACCCGCCGTGAACAGGAACGGGCCGACCGTCGTGGGGGGACGCCTCGAGCTGGGCGCGGAAGACCGTGACGCGGTCTTGGACGCCTTGTTCACAGACGCACACCAGCGTCATCAGCGCAGGCTTGTGCTGACGGAGTTGGGCGCGCAGCTCGAGGGTGACACGATCGACCGGCTTGATGAAGAGCGCCCCGTTGGTGACCCGCAGCTCGAAGCCCTGCTCCTGTAACGTGATGAGCAGCGGCAGGGCCGCACTGTCGAACACGGTGGGGGTGGTAGCGCGGGTCATATCTTGCTCCACTCCTGCTCCTCCTCCGGCGTACCCCCATCACAAACCGTCAAACCGTCAAACACCCCCGTATTCATTGGCCCAACCTGCGTCTCTAAACCGTCAGTCATCTGTCCTTCTTGACGGTTTGTATCTGCGGTTTCACCCCCGGTTTTATTGGCCGTTTGACGGTTTGACGGTTTGGAGACGGGATACCGGGACCAGGCATCCTCAAACCCGGCACGGTGGTACCCTCTCGCCGTCCCGTTGCTGCCGGGGAACACATCGAACGTCTTGAGGCGGTCCGCCACAGCGCGGGTCGAGATCGGTTTCCCCTGCTTCCAGTCACTCCACGGTCGCGACTCCAGCTTTGCGAGTTTCTCGACCATCTCCGTCGACCCCAGGAACGTGGCGCTGGCGTCGTCGAAGACCATGTGGATGTCATGCAGTAAGTCGATGTTGATCTCCTCGTCAGTGCCCTCACCGACTAGCGCTGTTGTGGCCTCTCGAGCGCGCACCGGCCATGCGCCGCCGATCGCATCGGCAATGGCGA
>PBRZ01000130.1 GCA_002726085.1 Acidobacteriota bacterium | reverse complement strand
CACGGCCGAGCCGGCGGCCAACGGCGAGGGCGGCATCGACAACCTCCATCAGCGGTTCAGAGAGGGCGAGATGGCGCTCTTCGAGAAGCACGGCGCCGAGATCGTCGCGGTCTGGCAGCGGTTGGACGACCCGAACACGTTGGTCTGGATGCTGGCCTATCGGGACCGCGCGCACCGCGACGAGATCTTCACCGCCTTCCGGGAAGATCCGGACTGGACGGCGCTGCTAGCGAAATACCCGGTGCCGCTGAGCATCGAAGTGTTCATGCTGAGCGCATCAGACTACTCGGCGCTCAAGTAGGCCCGCGATGTACTGGAACGGGGTCGTCTTCCGGCTGCTCCTGGTGGTGCTGGCGTCGGCGGTGGTGGGGTGTGCCGGGCCGGCGCCCGCCACCGACGGACCCGCACCCACGCCCGTTGACATCGGTCTGACTGGGCGCATCCATTTCAACACGCAGACCGCCGACTTCGCCCGGGCACGCACGTTCTACCGCATGCTCGGCTTCACCGTCGGTGTGAGTGGGTTCCCGAAGACCAATACCCACGAGATGGCGCGCTCGCTGGGCATGGACGACCTGTGCAGCTACGAGATCCAGGAGATTGAGGTCATCTCCATCCCCGATGGTTTGGGGCCGACGAGCATCGACCTGATCCAGTTTGCGGTGCCGTTCAACCCGGACCCGCCCTATGCCTCGCCGACACACCTCGGAATGGCCTATGCGGCGCTCCTGACCACCGACCTGGCGGCCGACGTGGCCCGGCTGCGGGCCGAGGGCGTGGAGTTGCTCTCGGAGCCGTATGGTGTGCCCGGCAACAGGTTCGTGTTCTTCAGGGACCCGGACGGGGTGTTCTTCAAGTTGGTGGAAACGGCCCCGCCCCACGACGACCCGGACGCGGACATACACATCAAGGCGATGCCGTATGTCGCCCTCAATATCAGTGACCTCGAGCGCTCGCTCGCGTTCTACCGAATGCTCGGCTACACGCAGGTGCGCCCCCTACCCTCGACCGGAACGCTCGCGGAGGCCCGCGCCTATGGGCTCGACGCGCCGTTCGAGCTGCGTGGCGCGGACATCGCGCTTCCGGGTGGCGACCGGCACCGCCTCCGACTGGTGCAATGGCTCGACCCCTACAATGGCGACCCACCGTATTCGGCGCCGATCAACCACATCGGCATCGACCGTATCGCGCTGGCCGTCGCAGATCTGGACCTCGCGGTCGAGACGCTCCAGGAACTCGGTGCGCAGTTCCTGTCGGAGATCGCGCCCTGTTGCTCGGGCACCGGCGACGACGAGACCGGCATCATCAACCTGATTGACCCGGACGGCATCTTCCTCGAGCTCGTGGGCCCGATTGCGCGCCGCGAGCGGGTCGCCCCACCCGTGTGGTGTGAGGCGGATTGAGACGACCGCCGGAGTTGGCTCAGGCGCGGGTGACTCAGGAAGGATACTCCCGTAGGACGACTGCTGATACCATCGGCCGCATGGGAGCGCAGTCTTCCGATATTGGAGGCGAGAGATGGTACGAAGAATTGGCCTGACAACGCTGGCGTTGCTTCTGATGGCCGTGAGCGGAGCGATGGCGCAGACCCAGGAAGCGGTGGAGCCGGCGCACGCGGCGCTGGAGCCGGGCACGAACACCGACGACCTTGGTATCACCATTCCCATCCCGGCGTCGCACCCGGGACGACGCTACCCGGCGGCGCACGAGTTCCCGACCGGGCCGGAGATCGGCGAGCGGCTACCCGCGTTCTCCCTGTCCAACCAGGACGGCCGGATGGTCGACTACCACGCGGACCTGGATGGCTCGAAGTCGATCGTGGTGTTCTATCGCTCGGCGGTGTGGTGACCGTATTGCCGCACGCAGCTGGTCGAGCTGCAGGACAACCTGGAACTCTTCACTGAGGCCGCTATCAAGGTCTACGGCGTGAGCTACGACAGTCAGGAACAGCTGCTGGCGTTCGCCGAGCAGTATGGCGTGACCTTCGACCTGCTGTCCGACGTCGACTCCGCGGTCATCCGCGACTTCGGCATTCTCAACACCCTGATCTCACCCGACGACTCGGAGCAGGCTGCTGGCAAGAGCTTCTACGGCGTGCCGTTCCCCGGTGTGTATGTGACAGACGGGGACGGTGTGGTGACCGAGAAGTTCTTCCACCGTCACTACGCGACTCGGGAGTCGGCCGGCGCGATTCGCGACTCGGCGCTGGGCGAGATTCTGGCCCGACACGAGACACCCGCGGTCGAGCTGACCAACGAACAGGTGCATATTTCCGCGTTCCTGTCCGACACCTCGCTGAAGTTCGAGACCCAGTCGACCATCTACGTGCGCTTCGAACTGGAGGAGGGGCTGCACATGTACGGTCGGCCGCTCCCGGACGGCTACATCGCCTCGGAGGCGACCGTGCCGGACACCGCTGGACTCCGGGTGGGCGAGGTGCGGTATCCCGCGACGCACCTACGGGAGTTTCCCGCGCTTGGGGTCAGCCTGAACGTCTATGAAGGCGTCGTCGACGTCGCGATTCCGGTGACGCCGAACTCGGAGCTGTTCGGTCCACGGCCCGGCAACCAGCCGACCGAGCTGGAAATCCCGATCGAGGTGCTGTTTCAGGCGTGCAGCGAGACCATCTGCTACACCCCACGGACGGAAACCCTCTCGGTGATGCTGCCAGTCGAGCCGCTACTGCGGCCCGGAGATCCCCGACGGTAGTAGGCGGGTGCTGGCGCCATTCGCTGTTGATCAGGCAGCCGATCTTCACGCGCCGCTCGACCCAGACGACACGATCGTTCCGCCGAGTCTTGAGCACCTGACCATAGACGCACTCAGAACGGAAGAAGCGAGCGATCACCCCGAAGTAGTACTCGAAGCCGTCGGTGGCAATCAGCGGGATTCCAACGAGGCGCCCCCGGAGGATGACGTCGCTTATTACCGCCTTGGTGTTTCGAGAGGAGCGGCGGCCGAGCACGCTCCCGGCCCACAGGCGGAAACACACCTCGATGGTCGCAAACAGCCACGTGGCTCTGCTCTCGCTGCCGATGAACGTGCAGAGCTCAGCAGCCTGCAGCTCTCTGATGTCGAAATCGCGCAACATTCGCCGGTTAAAGCGCACTGCCGCTGTCGAGGCCCGCTCGAGCCATCGCGCGATGGTGTTGCGGGAATGGCCCGTTACCCGGGCGGTCGCAGAAGGTTGTGTGCGTCAAGTTGTGCAAATTGAATTTCATGGCTGAGGTCGCTGCGGCTCAGGCGGCGACTTGCACCAGGTCTTTCTTCTGCTCCTTCCAGTAGTCCATGTTCAGGTACCGGTGATCCTCCAGCCACCCCTCGTGCGTCTCTGCGCACAGGGCGCGCACCAGCCGTAAGCAACTGGCGGCGTTGGGAACGATCCGCACCACCCGGGTGCGCCGTTTGATCTCCTCGTTGAGCCGCTCGAGCATGTTGGTCCTTTTGAGATGCTTGTGGTGCTGGCGGGGCAAGCTGTAGAAGTTCAGCGTCTCGCCGATGTGCGCTTCGACCCAGTCGGTGAGCTTGGGGTAGCGCTGCGCCCAGCGGGTGAGCCACGCCTGGAGGTCCTGCTGGGCCTCTTTGAGACTGCGGCGATCGTAGAGCCAGCGCAACTCCTGGCGACAATCGTCGTCGGCCTTCCGGGGCAGGTAGTCCAGCGCATTGCGCAGAAAATGCACGTAGCAGCGCTGCCACACCGCCTCGGGGAGGAGCTCCCGCACCGCCCGTTTGATGCCGGCGTGATCATCCGACACGACGAACTCCACGCCCTGCAGTCCGCGCGTCTTCAGGCCCTTCACAAACGTCGTCCAGCTCGATTGCGACTCCCGGTTGGACAGCTCCACCCCGAGCACCTGGCGCCGGCCCTCCGCATTAATCCCGAGCGCAATGAACACCGCCTGTGCCTGGATCACCCCGTCGAGCCGCACCTTCTCGTACCGCGCGTCCAGGATCACATACGGATACGCTTTCTCGAGCCGACGCTGGACAAAGCGCCGCAAGAGCGCATCCAAGCCC
The DNA here is from genome assembly GCA_002726085.1 of Acidobacteriota bacterium. Lineage (GTDB taxonomy): Bacteria > Acidobacteriota > Vicinamibacteria > Vicinamibacterales > UBA8438 > NP936. Next base: position 6,508 of record PBRZ01000130.1, on the reverse strand, counting down.
TTGTTGATCCGGCTGACCGTGCTCGCCGAACACGTGTGCCCGCACAGCTCCTCGGTAATCGCCTTGACCTTGCGAGTCGAGACCCCCTGGACGTACATCTCCGCCAGCGCACTCACCAACGCCTTCTCCGAGCGCTGGTACCGGTCGAACAGCTCCGTCGAAAAGCGGCCCTCGCGGTCCCGCGGCACCCGCAACTCCAGCTTCCCGATCCGGGTCACCACGCCGCGGCTGTCATAGCCCGACCGATACCCCACCCGGTCCCCCGTGCGCTCGCCCGGTCCGGCGCCCACCGCCTCGGTCATCTCCGCCTCCAGCACCTCCTGGAGGGACTCTTTCATCAGCTCCTTGAGGAACGCTCGATCGTCGCCAATCAGGGTTTCGATCCGGCAGGACTTCGCGGTACGCTTCGCTCGAGTGGTCATGGCTGCACTCCTTTGTGAGTAGGTCGATCTAGACAATCAACCTCTTGCCATGACCGCTCGCTTTTCTCAAGCGGTTTTGCACACAGTACGAAACATAACCTCGCAGAAATGCTCACGCCCTCGACGCGCAGGCTCGCAACCTGGTCGAATTCCCTATGAGCGCAGTGAAGGCCGCTATACGCCGTCCCCGTGTTCGTGCTGACCGTTCCCCCGCAGACTTTGCAGCGGTACCGCCACCGTCGGCCCCACTTCGTCGCTAACGAGCCGTGGCCCACGATGTTGAGGTCCAATTTTCCACGGTTGTCACACCCGGGCTTGGCGCAGGCCATCCCGTCGATCGCGTTCATCGCTCAAGTGTTCCGGGGGGCGAAACCCCTGGTTTCGCCACACGATCTCGGAGGTGAAGGGACCGATCAACAGTGACCGGCGCAAGCACCCGCCGAGCCAAGAATGCTCTGCATTCTTCGACCCCGATCGGCCCCCTTCGAGGCAAAGGCGGACCCTAGCAGCCCGTGGCAAAAGCCCCGCTGCATTCGAACGGCGCTGCATCCCGCCCCACGGCGTTGCTCCGCGGTCGAATACAGGCCGGTATTCTCCCTTGTCGCGCCTTGTGGGTCGGCTGCATCGCCGCTCTCGGTGCGACGCGGGGTTTTACCACGGACTGCTAGGGCGGCGTGCCTTTGTCAGGCGTATTCCCGACACCACTCGGCACTGCGCTGCCGGTCATCTATGTCCGTAAGCTTCCCCCCGTGCCCATCACTCGACGCGGCTATGCCCAGGCGGCCCAGACCGGACCGTGGGGAAACTACGGGGTGTACCAGATTGGCGACGACCAGGCCCGCTCCTGGATGGTGGCAGGCACATCCTGTCGTAGCTCGCCACCGGCCGATATCGCATCCCAGGTCGACCAGCGGCAGGTGGGGTTCTCCAGGACGCGCAGGTAGTAGAAGGCGCGTCGCTCTGCATCGAAGTCGGGGTCAACCCAGATGGTGCGGAGCTCGGCCGCACCGAGGTCGGTACTGATGGCGCAGGTGTCGAGGTCGACGGTCGCGCCGGTGTCGGGACACCGATGGGTCTCGGGATCCACGGCCAGCCCGTCCGCGCAGGCGACGTCGTAGACCATCTCGTCGGTCAGGTCCCCGGTGACCCAGCCCTTGACGACCTGCACCCTCTGGAGCGGTGCCGCCAGGGGGTCCCGCATCGCCCAGACCAGGAAGCTCGGCGGGCCGTCGCCGCTTCCGACCAGGTCGCCGCCCATCGGCACACCCTGTTCGTAGGCCCGCACCACCAGGTTCGGGTCGCCCACGTCAAGGGCGCCGATCCCCGGCCCGGCGAAGAAGCGGACCCGGATCCGGGTGCCGGAGGTCGCGAACGTCTCCTTCCGGCGCATGGCGTCAAACAGGTGCTCGCGGGTGTTCTCCTCGGCCCACACCCCGGCGAGCCCCGACCCGCCATTGGTGATCGCCGGCGTGTTGGAGAAGGCGCGCCCGGTGCCATCGTCCACCGTCGCGGGACCAGGCTCGACCGGCAACGAGCCGCGACGCTCGCCGGTGGCCTGCATCAGCCCGGACGGCCCGGTGTAGTCCTCCTCGCTGAAGATCCCGGCGGCCACGTGGGTGTCGCTGGACCCGATGAACCCGAGCTTGTAGGGATTGGGTACCCCGCCGTCCTCGATCTGCAGCCCCCGGCGGAGCGCGTCGCGCATGTAGCTGCCTGGCGGCTCGCTCAGGATCCGCGTGGACACCCGGTAGGGCATGATCTCGAAGTCCGCCCACTCGTCGTTCGGCGAAAGAGCCGGATGGGTCTCCGAGGTGCCCTTGGCCTGGGTCATTTCTGCGATTGGCTCGTTGCGGCTACGGCGCTCTGCGTAGGTGACATCGATGGCGCCACCGTCGAAGTACTCCAGCTCGAACATCCGGCCACCGGAGCCGTTCATGTTGTGGGGAATCGCGATGGCGTCCATCCCGGCCGTCCGCCATGCGTCCATCTCCGCCCACAGGTCCTCGGGGTTGAAGGAGTCGAGCCGCGAGAACGGTACCTCGGGGCCGCGATCGCCTCGGAAGATCACGTTTCGGTGCAGGTTGTTGTAGATGCCGCCGCGGCCGGCGGAGGTGTACTCGTAGCCGACGAACGCGGTGAAGGTGCCNGGATCATCGTGCCGGTTCGCGGCGGCGATGGTCTCGCTCCAGGCCGACCGCACCACGTCCATGCTGAGGTGCTCGCGGATGCTGGGGTCCTGGTCTTCCATCACCCGAACGTAGGGCTGCATCGCCTGGAAGATCCCCTGCCGTTCGGCCACCGTCTCGGCATTCCTCACTGTCTCGGCCGCTGGGTGGTCGTAGGCGGGCGAGTCGGGGTCGGTCATCGCCGGCAGCATGCCCAGGTAGTTCGCGTGATCGGTGACCGCCTGGAAGTCGAGCGGCCGGTCGAGCCGCATCTCGAAGCCGGCCGGATGGGTGATGGGATTGCCCTTGGCGAACTCGTAGGCCGCGTCTGGGTCCGCGCGGGTCCCGAACACGAACGCGTCATAGGAATATCGCGTGTGGACATGCAGGTCGCCGAAGAAGGCGGTTCGGTCGGCGGGGCTACCGAGCGTAACGGCTGATACCGGCTGTCCGGCGGGCGCCGTGGCGGCACCGGGGTCCACGGGTCCGGAACCGCCACATGCCACACACAGGAGACTGGTCACGACAAGAGCTGCAGATCGCGGCACGATACCTCCCTACACTGCGACGACGGTGACGCGCGCAGTCCCCCCCGCCGCGTCGTGTGTCACTTGTCGACGCGCCTCTCGGGCAGCGGCAGCCCCTCGACGTCGTCGTCACCGTCGATAACCTGGTCGGCCATTGCAATCTTCTTGTCGATCTCCGCCAGACCCAGCATCACGATGCGCTGTGCCTGCGGCGACCCCGCGCCATGTATCGCCTCGACCATCGTCGTGACGCTCGTCATATTCTCGATATAGCGGCCGAGCTTCACCCGCTCGCGGGTCTCGTACTCCGGGTTCGCCTGATGATACTTCTCCACGAACCTGGCGATCTCCGGGTTGTCGAACGATTTCTCACCCGGCATCGTGGCCAGGAACCCGCCGGACAGATCGTGGCTCACCCGACCGATCTCATAGACGTTGCGGGTGATGTTCTGTTTGACGGTGTTGGCCATCATCGGCTCGACCATGTAGGCTCCGCACAGCAGCGGGTAGCCCATGGCGCTGGCGCCGATCGCCGACGCATAGGTGGTCTCGTTCATGTGGATCATCTCGATGAGCTTGTCCCGCACCACCGCGTTGCGCTCGGTCCCGAGCACCTTCGTCATTTTGGCCGTGGCGCCGATCAGCACGTCTGCGTTGCCGCCCTTGCAGCCCCCGTAGTTGGCGCGGTGCCAGGTGGCGAAGTAGTTGACGAGAGTGGCGGCATACCCGGTCTCGCCGTTCATGAACACCCGTTCGTTCGGTACGAAGACGTCGTCGAAGACGACCATCGCCTCCCCCCCCACGACCCCGAACCGCGGGTTGCCGATGTCACAGCCCCCCTCGAGCTTCCGGCTGTCGTTGGACTGTCGCCCAAAGATGAACAGCACGCCCGCAGCATCGGCCGGCACCGCGCAGGCAACGGCGTAGTCGCGCTCCTCCTCCTTGAGACCGGTCCCCGGCATGACCAGGATCCCGTGGGAGTTGATGCCGCCGGTGTTGTGGAGCTTGGCGCCACGGATGACCACCCCGTCCTCGCGGCGCTCGACCACGCGGACGAACTGGTCGGGATCCTCCTGCTGGCTGGGGCGCAGGGCCCGGTGCCCCTTGGGGTCGGTCATGGCGCCGGCCAGCATGAGGTCTGCCTTCTGCACCTGTGCCAGATAGGCTCTGAACCGCTGGTGGTAGTCGCTCCCCTCGCCCTGGTCGATGTCGTAGGTGATTGCATAGAGTGCGTTCAGCGCATCGAGCCCGACGCAGCGCTGAAAGCAGGTGCCGGTCGTCTGCCCCAGCAGACGGAGCATCTGGATCTTCTTCACCAGATCGTCGGCGCTCTGGAAAATATGGGTGTACCTGTGCACCCGCTCACCGGTCATGTGGCTCTCGACGGTCATCACGTCGCGATGCTCCGGCGCGTGAGCCAGCTCGTAGGTCTTGGCCACGGTGTTGATGTGCGGCGCGATCGCGGGATGGTCGGCCACCGAGTCGACCCGCTCTCCGTTCACGTACGCGCGGATCTTCAACTCGCGCAGGCTGTCGACATACTGGACCGGGGTCTTCAATGGCATCTGTCTCTCCTGAGGGGAGGCACCCGCTGGCGCCAAGCGCACGGGTCCGGCTCGGGCCCGTCGAGACGACTCTGGCACGCGGGACCGGTGCGGCGCAACGCGCGACGACGGCGGTTGCCCCGCCAATGATCGGTTATCCTCCACGCATGAACACCGCCATCCGGCCGGTGCACGCGACGATCTTTCGGCTTTTGCGTGCTACCGGTGACGATGTTGGGCCATGGATCCAGCAACTCGACGCGGCGTTGTGCGACCTCGTCTGCGGGTCGAACTCCCAGCTGCGAGCCATCGCGGAGGTCTATGCTTGTGACGACGCGCAGCAGGCGTTCGTGCGGGACTTCGTGGCGGCGTGGGCCGGGGTGATGAATCTCGACCGTTTCGACCTGGTTTGATCGCAGAGTGTCGTGCGGCACGGAGGAGTCAGCGCGTGAGTGACAGAGTGAACCGCCAGTGGCGTCTCGCGACCCGGCCTGCGGGCATGGTCGAGGAGTCGGACTTCGAGCCTCACGAGGCGCCGGTCCCGAAAGTCGGCGACGGCGACTACCTCCTCCGCACCCTCTACGTTTCGGTCGACCCCGCGCAGCGCGGGTGGATGAACGAGGACCCCGGCTACATGCCGCCGGTGCCGCTCGGCGAGGTGATGCCGGCGGCGACCGTTTCCCAGGTGGTCGAGTCACGGCATCCGGACTACCCGGTCGGCGCCTTCGTGTTCGGCTATTTCGGGTGGCAGGAGTACGCGCTGGGCAGCCGCGGCCTGATGCCGTCGCAGGTGTTCGTGCCCGAGCATCCGTTGCCGCGGTATCTGGGCGTGCTCGGCGGCACCGGGTTGACCGCCTACTTCGGCCTCCTGGAGGTCGGGCGGGCAGAGGCGGGGCAGACGGTGCTGGTGTCGGGCGCGGCGGGTGCGACCGGGTCGGTGGCCGCCCAGATCGGGAAGATCACGGGGTGTCGGGTGGTCGGCATCGCCGGCGGCGGGCAGAAGTGCGCCTGGCTCACCGGCGAGCTCGGGCTCGACGCCGCCATCGACTACAAGAGCGAGGATGTCGGTGCGCGCCTGACCCAGACCTGCCCCGACGGCGTCGACGTCTACTTCGACAACGTGGGTGGCGCCATCCTGGAGGCCGCCATCGCCCACATGGCCCAGGGCGGGCGCATCGCCTGCTGCGGGATGATCGCCGGCTACAACGCCGCCACCCCGCAGCCGGGGCCCGCCAACCTGTTCCTGCTCATCGCCCGCCGGATCACCATGACGGGGTTCCTGGTGATGGACTACGCAGCGCGCTTCGACGAGGCCCGGCGGGACCTGTCCGCCTGGCTCGCCGACGGACGGCTACGGGCCCGCGAGGATGTACAGGAAGGGTTCGAGAACATCCCGACGACCTTTCTCCGGCTGTTCACCGGCCAGAACATCGGGAAGCAGGTGCTGAAGGTGGCCGACCCGGCGCGGGTGGACTGACCGTCGCTCCTCAGATGTTTCGCATGCAATCTGTCTACATGGCATCTCCGCGAGCGTGAGACAGAACCCAACGTGGGATCCCCAGCTCGAGCATACTGACCCGCCCCCCTATGGTCGTTCCAATTGTTAAGAGAGAGCGAAGCTCATATCTAGCCTACCAACGGNCACTCGCGTGAGGGCCTCTGGTGCGGGCGGACGATAGCCCAGCGCACTGTGCGGTCGGATGGTGTTGTACTCCCGCCGCCATCGTTCGATCAGGATGCTGGCTTCCGTCAGCGTATAGAAGATCTCCGGTCGAGGAGTTCATCGCGTAGTTTGCCATTGAATGATTCCACATAGCCGTTCTCCCAGGGACTGCCCGGCTCGATGAACA
>PBRZ01000129.1 GCA_002726085.1 Acidobacteriota bacterium | reverse complement strand
ATCCTCGGTAGCTCGGCATACAGTTACTGTGCCAGGTCCGCCCTCAAGTTGACAGAACCGCACGGACCCGTCCAGAATCTCTTCCGTGTTGGCCGCCACCTGTTCCGAGCTGTGCACCACCGCTTGCTCAGAACGCGCTCATTTCGGATCTGGGATGAGGTGATCTGTGCCTGCTGAGATCTAGGCGAACTCGGCAATCGCGGGTCGAGCCTCGCGCCTAGTCCGTCAACTTGACAACGCCCACGCACTCCCTTTTTCGGTCGTTCCTCCTACAATATGGAGGATGTCATCGGCCGAGGGAGAGCAGCCGCCAGGTCTGCGGCACGCGGCTCGCGTGGCCACGACCGGTTGGAGCATGTTGGCCTCCTTGCTGTGGGTGCGCGGTGAGCTGTCGGCGCACCCTGAAGTCGGAATGAAAGGGAATGATATGACTCGAGCGACGCGGCTGGTGGCGGCGATCGGAACGGCGTTGATCGTGGTCGGCGTGGCGGTCGACACCGGGTGGGCACAAACCGGCCGCCTGGACCCGGACGGCAACGTTCGCGAAGCGGCTTATATTCGGCTGCCGCTGTCGGCAGCCGACCAACGATACGGCTCCATCGATGGCACGCGGATGAAACAGCTCGTGCGCGAGGTCACCGAGATTTCCCTGGCCAACCGCGACGACCAGACAAACTATTGGGGCCGGATCGCCGGCACGCGCGGCGAGGAAATGGCGCGCGAGTATGTCGAGCGGAAGTTCCGCGAGCTGGGTCTCAGCGACATTCGCAACCAGGAGTTCGACTTGCCGACCCAGTGGTTCCCGACCAGCTATGACATCAGCGTCGAGGCGGGCGGTCGCAGCTACCGTTTCGCATCGTTGGTGCCGGCGCTGCGGTCGCACCCGACAGACGGAGTGCTCGACCTCGAAGCGGTATGGGTCGGCACCGGGTCGACGGCGGACTTCCACGGGCGCGATGTCGCGGGCAAGGCGGTCTTCATTCACAGCATCCCCGCACCCGGGTCGATGGGGCACTCGGCCGGTCCAGCCTGGGAAGGCGCCATCACGCGTGCCCAGGACCTCGAGGCCGCCGCCATCTTCGTCATCTACGGCATTTCGGACAACTTCACCATCTGGCAGAGTCTCGGCGGCAACATTACGACCCCTGGCGCCTTCATGGGCTACCGCGACGGCAACACCGTCAAGGAGCTCATCGGCGGCGGTGAGACGGTGCGGGTCAAGATGCGGGTCGACATCGACTACCGCGACGGGCTGAAGACGGCGAGTGTGTTCGGCACGCTACCGGGCACGACCGACGAGGAGATCTACATCCTGGCGCACCTCGACGGGTATTTCGAGGCGGCACTCGACAACGCCTCTGGTATCTCGGTGATGCTGACGCTGGCCGAGCACTTCGCCGCGCGGTCGCAATCGGAGCGACGGCGCAACATCATCTTCGTCGGCACCGCCGGGCATCACGTGCGGTCGCCAGGATCGGTGTGGATGCACGAGAACCGCGAGACCGCGCTGGCCAATGCCGCGCTGATGATCAACTGTGAGCACGTGTCGGTGAAGCAGACGGTCTACTGGGGTCCCGCGATGCGGAAGACCGACATTCCCTCTCCGCGGCGGTGGTGGGTTCACGGCAGCGACCGGCTGGTCGACCTGGTGCTCGACGCCTATCGAACCTTTGGGGTGGCGGTGTGGGACCACATGGAGGATCGGGCCGCCGGCGAGATGGGGAGCGTCGCGCGCGACCTTCCGTCGATCCAGATCATCCGGTCGCCGGAGATCAAGCACACCAATCAGGACATTCCAGACTGGGTGCCCGAAGCGGGGCTCGAGGCAGTGGCCCGCGCCTATGCGAAGGTCATCGACGAGGCGAACCAGCTGGACCGCGCTGCACTGCAATCGACCCAGCAAACGAACGACCAGTAGCATCGGGGAAGACGGTCCGCAAGCGAGAGACACAGGTTCGGGCACCGACGAGGCACGCCAGGACGAGAGCCGGCTTCACCCGACACTGACCGGCTGCCGCCCCGGCGCGGCTGAGGGACCGGGCAGAAGCGGGCCACGATGCTCAGTCGGGTGAACCCAGTATCCGATCGTCGGGGGGGGTACCGCGCTGGTCATGAGCCCGACCCCGCTGGACCCGCGTGGCCGCGGAGGATTTCGCCGCAACGCTCCTATAACATAGGGGTGCGGTCTGATTGGTCTTGACGTCAACCCTTCGTTCGTTCATTCTGGGCCTGAAGCGCTGGTTGGGGAGCGCCAATCCGGCTCAAGGCTCACCAAGTCCGTGCGGGGGCCCGGTGTCGAAGCACGAGCGTTACGGTGGCGGACGCAGACCGGGCGGACCGGTGAGCCATTGCGGACCTCTCATGCCTCCCATCGTCACCCACTCTCCGGGTCGCGTCCCGCACCAGCAAGCAGAATACGATTCACACGGAGGACTGAATGCGAACGACCATTCTCGCTGCCCTGCTCGTGGTGCTCGCGGTTCCGGCTGGACTTGGTGCCCAGGGCCTGGAATCCGCTGAGCCTTTCAAGGTCGGAACCTTCCAGATCGATGGAAGGGCGACCGTAGCGCTCGTGCTGCGGGACGCCCTGATCGTCGACATCACCGCGGCGAACGCCGCGTTGGAAGCGGATCAGACCTACACCCGGCTCGCGATGCCGGCCGACATGCTCGAGCTGATCGGCCAGTACGAGTATGGACTCAAGTTCCGGCTCTACGAGATCGTCAACGACCTCGTCGCCGAAAATCGGCTCTCGGGCGGCGCCCGCGCCGACTACGTCCACGACGTCGCGAACGTCAAGATCCTTCCCCCGATCATGTATCCGAGCAAGCTCATGAATGCGGCGGTCAACTTCTACACGCACGCGTGCGAGGGTTGCACGGAGGAGGACCTGCAGGCGCGGACCCAGGAGCGGAAAGAGAACCGGGGCGTGCCCTATCTGTTCCTCAAGCCCACCCGCGGCGCGATCATCGGTAGCGGCGAGGACATCGTGATGCCCTTCGGCCGTGACCGGATCGAATGGGAAGTCGAGATGGCTATCGTGTTCGGCCGCGCGGGCAAGTACATCTCCGCGAGCCGTGCATACGACCACGTGTTCGGCTACATGGTCGCCATGGATATATCCGATCGTGGCGGGCGTCCTCCGGGTGGCTACGGCTCCGGTTCGGACTGGTTCGTCGGTAAGGGCCATGACACGTTCGCGCCCCATGGGCCGTGGATCGTTCCAAAGGAGTTCTACGGCGATCCGATGGAGCGGCTGCACCAGAGCCTGGTCATCGACGGCGTGACCGTCCAGGAGGCCAGGGCGGGAGACATGATCCACAACATCCCGGAGCTGATCGAGTACGCGTCGTCGCTCATCACCCTGTTCCCTGGTGACGTGCTGCAAAGCGGGACGTCCGGCGGAACCGGCGCCGGCCGCGTCGAGCGCGCGACAGGCTCTGGGTACCTGCAGGCGGGCGAGACGATCAGCGCCAGCATCGAGGGAATCGGTACGCTGACCCACACGGTCATAGCCGAGGAGAGCCTTCCGGCCGACCTGTCCGGCGCGCAGCTTCCGCCGGTTCGCTCCTATCGCGACCCCCGCTGACGGGGCGGTGAGTCCGAGAACTCACATCCAAGACCATCGGACGTCAGACATCCACGCCGGCCGGTTCACCCGGCCGGCGTGGCTCGTCGGTCGACTACTGCCGAAATGCTCCCTCCTCGCGCCTTGCAAGTCGGGTGCGGTTTCCGTCGAGTAGACCCTCGGTGCGAGACCGTATGTAAGACCGGGGCCGCTACGGCTTCGGCTCGATAACGACCAGACCCAGCCTGGCGTCGTCGCTTGGCAGCTCGCGTTCGCCGGGCGGATACCCGTTGAGCTGGAAGATATACGCAAGGACTTCCGCGTAGGCCAGGCGACTCAAGCCACCGGGATTGTCTTCCGGCATCGTGGCGTCGACAAACTCAAAAAGCGACCTGGCGGTACCGGACCAGTTCCGCTGGAATCCGGTGCCACTGAGCGTGGCGGGAGGGTGGCATTCAGCGCACGACCTGCCGAACGTGGTCTCCCCGCGACCGGCCTGCTCCGCGGTGTAGGCGCCCTCCAGCACCGAGAGCGGCGCTTGTTGGACGGTGGGCTCCTGTGCGGGAGCGGGCTCCGCCGCGGCCGCCCCGAGCAACGGCAGCATAGCGACCATTCGGAGGAACGAGCAACGCTTCGGTTGTCGGCTCATGAAATGGACCGCCCTACCCGTCCCGGCGGACGACGCAATGCGATCAGGGAAGTCTGAAGACAAAGAGCATGTTGCCGCCAGACGGCTGCCGGATCTCCCGGGTGTACCGCCGGTAGTTGACACCACCGCCGGCGGCAATGGCGACATACTGCACGTCGTCGACCATGTATGAGACCGGATAACCGCCCGCGCTGGAGTTGAGGATCTGTTCCCACAGGATGTCCCCGGTCTCGGCGTCGAAGGCCCGAAAGCGCCGATCGTCGTCGGTGACAAACACCAGGCCCCCATTCGTGGTCAGTACCGAACCGCCAATTCCGGCACGCTGGCGGTGCACCCATCGTGTCTCGCCCGTCGCGACATCCACGGCCATGAACTGCCCGACCAGATCGTCGCCATCCGGTCGCTGCGCCGGCATGATACGCGCCGAACCGTGGTGTGCGCCGATAGTCGGCTGTAGCTGATTGAGTGTGAGGTTCATGCAGGTGTTGTTGGTCGGCGCATACAGCGCATTCGTCGAGGGGTGATAGGCGACGGCCTGCCAGTTGATGCCTCCGGTTGCGGTCGGACAGACGAAGACCGGCTCCCCAATCTCTGCTTGCTTGATAGCCGGATTGAGTATGACTCGGCGGCTTTCAGCATCGACGTCGACCACGACGTTCTGGTAGTTGGTGGACCGGGCCCACAGGAAATCCCCGGTGGCGGCATCCAGCGTCCAGATGATGCCGGTCTTGCCCGGTATCCCGGTCACGACCTTCCGTCGCTCACCGGGCGTGACCGAGGTGTTCAGCCATTCGACGACGTCGGGATTCGGGGCCACCGCCGTTTCGACGAGCAGGCGCGCGAACGGATGGTCGAGATCCCACTCGTCGTTGGGCAGATGCTGGAAATACCACGCGATCTCGCCGGTGTCGGCATCGAGGGCGAGCGTCGAGTTCGTATAGAGGACATCGCCATCACCGGTGCCCCGCTGCACCGAGCCCCACGGAATCGGCACCCCGACGCCGATGTAGATCAGATTCAACTCGGGATCGTAGCTTGGCGCGTTCCAGGCCGAACCCCCACGCCGCCTCTCATCGGGCACGTCACCCCACGTGTCGTATCCAAATTCACCGGGCTGGGGAATCGTGTGCCTCCGCCACACCTCATCCCCGGTCTCGACATCGTGGGCCGAAATCCAGCAGCCGCTGTTGATCTGGTAGCACCCTGACATCCCCGCGACGACACGTCCGTTGATCACCTGAGGCCCACCCGAGTAATGGTGTCCGATCGTCCAATCCCCGACCTGTTCCTCCCACTCCACTGCACCCGTCAGAGCGTTCAGGGCAACCAGAAACGCATCGTGCGTGCCGATGATGAGCTTGTCGTCATAGAGCGCGCCGTTGCGGTTGGCGCACGCCTGGATTGCCGCGTGGTCGACCCGGGGCCGACGGTACTCCCAGATTCGCGATCCGTCGCGCACATCAAGGGCCTCGACAAAATCACACGATTGAACCAGGAACATGATCCCGTCATGAACGAGCGGAGTCGTCTCCTGCTTGCCTGCCTCCATGGTCCATGCCCATGCCAGGCGCAGTCCTGCGACATTTGAACCGTTGATCTGATCAAGGGGGCTATGACCCCAGTGGTTGTACGTTCTCCGCCACATGAGCCAATCGCTTTCCGGCGGGTCCACCAGCATGTCCTGGGTCACCGGAGCGTAGCTTGCGGTGGCGGACTGAGCCGACGCGTACGCGGAGGCGAGCAGGACGCAGATCATGGACAAACCAACAATGCGGCTCGACACGATTCGCATGTTCTCTTCTCCTCGGTCGTTTCGTCGCTGTGGGTGTCGGCTCTCTGGTCCCCTCGATGGGCGTCGATGCACGAATCCTACACCCCCGCCGCGGACCCGTCCATAGCCTGCCACCAGCGCATGAACTTGACAGCGCCGACAGGTGGACTTTTGAAGCTAGGGCCCCTATTCTGACCCCCAGCAGGAGGCAGTCTCGTACCCAATCGTGTTCACACCCAAGGAAACGCTCATGCAAAGCCCACACCTCAGAGTTCTTCTCGCCTTCTCGGCGTTGCTGGTGTCATTTTCGACCAACGCCGTCGCCGTCGAAGAGCCGGTTCAACTGACGCATGGACAGGTATCCGGCGTAGAGCTGGACGATGGCGTGACCGTGTTTCGAGGCATCCCGTTTGCCGCTCCGCCGGTTGGCGATCTGCGCTGGAAGGCGCCACAGCCGCCGATTCCCTGGCAGGGCGTGAAAGCAGCAGACACATTTGGTCCCGCGTGCATGCAGCGTCGCGCGCAGCTGATGAGCGAAGACTGCCTGTATCTGAATGTGTGGACCAAGGCCGAGACCGATCAAGACGCGCTGCCCGTGATGGTCTGGATTCATGGCGGTGGCTGGAGCTCGGGGGCGACCGCGGGCGCCACCTACGATGGGTTCGGCTTCGCCGACAAGGGCGTGGTGCTGGTCTCGGTGAACTACCGCATGAACGCTTTCGGCTTCATGGCGCATCCCGCGTTGTCGGCCGAATCGGAACGCGGCGTGTCGGGCAACTACGGCATCCTGGACCATATCGCCGCGCTGGAATGGGTACGCGACAACATCGGCGGCTTTGGTGGCGATCCCGACAACGTCACGATCTTCGGTGAGTCGGCAGGCGGCGCTAGCATCTACGCGCTGCTGGCCACGCCGCTGGCCAACGGACTCTTTCATCGAGCCATTTCGGAGAGCACCTGGATTACGACTACCAATGTGACGCACCTGACGCGCCACAACGGCTTTTCCGACAGCGCCGAAGCGCGAGGTCAGCAGGCAATCGCCGACAAGCTCACCGAGCTGGGCCGGTCTAGGAATGGCGACCCGCTGGCGACCATGCGCGAGATGACCGCGGACGACATCATGAGCATGCGATTCAGCGTGTCGCTGGCCGAGGACGGCTGGGTGCTGCCGAAATCACCCGATGAAATCTTCAGCGAGGGCTCGCACAACGTCGTGCCGTTGCTGGCCGGTGTGAACAATGGCGAGGGTCTGTTCTTTGTCAGGCCAGAGCGCACCTTCTCTACACTGGAGGAGCAGAAACAGGCGCGACTCGAGCAATGGGGTGAGCACGGTCAGGGCCTTGCCACGTTCTACCTCGCCAAGACGGAGGACGCCATTTTCACCACCGAAGTCGACTACAGCACCGACTCGCTGTTTGCGCGGCCGAACCGGCAGATCCTGACCGCGATGGCGAAGACACCGGCCGAGACGTTCATGTATCTGTTCACGAGAAATCTGACCGACCCCAGCCTGCGGTCGCCCCACGCCATGGAGCTGCGCTACGTGTTCCAGACGTTGCCGGGCGAGGCCACGGAGACAGACCACAGTATCTCCCAGCTGATCAGCGACTACTGGGTGCAGTTCGCGACCACCGGCAATCCCAATGGCGACAACTTGCCACAGTGGCCCGCCTACGACGCCGACACACAACAGCATCAGATTATCGGTGCAGAGGTGGGTCAGGGCTCGGGCTTCAGACGCCAGGAGCTAGACGAGCTGGACCGGTACTTCGACGCGACCCACGCCGGCGCGCAACCTTAGCCTGGGTTTTCGGGCGGGGCATCCCGTCTGGCGGCGTTGCTACCTCGGTCACAGCCCGCCTGGCTGCTCCCTCGTCGCGCCTGGCCAGACGGGCGCATCGGCAGGAAACCGCTCAGGGCAGGGTGAAGGCCATTAGCTCGCCCGGGTGGGTGCGCGCCGCCACTGCCACGACGAGATACTGCCTCCCGTCTAGCACGTAGGTCATCGGCGACCCGGTCTGCGCCGCGGGTAGGGGCAGCGCGCCGCGCTCCTGCCCGGTGACCTTGTCGTAGGCGCGCAGCATCGCGCCGCGCTCGCCAGACGGCATCGTGATGGTCCCGCCCTCGCCGCTGATCACCAGCGTACTGGTCGTCAGCGTGCCGATGCCGCCCGAGCTGCCGCCGGCCCCGCCGGTCCGTCCGGTGCGGGGGATGTCGAGCCCTTGGAGCGCCGGATGATTCCGTACCAGATCCGGGCTCTCGCCGTGCGCGATCTGCCAGACGATCTCTCCCCGGTTCAGGTCGATGGCCGTGATGCGTCCCCATGGCGGCTTCAGCAGCGGGAGCCCTTGCACCGTCAACCGCTGGCCGCGTCCCTGGACATACTCCATGTCCGAGCGCTCGGAGTTGCCGACCAGCCCGACCGATCGCGTGAGCGTGTGCGAATACAGATACAGGATGCCGCTGTCGGGGTCCCACGACCCGCCCGGCCAGTTGGCGCCATTGGGCACGAACAGCGTGCCGAGCAGCCCGCCGTCGCCAGACACGATCGGTGGCGTAAAGACGGGCCCGGTCTGATACTGCGAGACGAACTCGAGGGCCTCGGCACGCAGCTCCGGCGTGAAGTCAATGAGCTCGTCCACCGGGAAGCCTTGCCGCTCGAATGGCGGCGGCTTGGTCGGGAACGGCTGGGTGGGGGCGTACCACTCCCCCGGCACGGTGCCGGCCGGCACCGGCCGCTCCTCGATCGGCCAGACCGGCTCGCCGGTCAGTCGGTCGAACACGTAGACCCAGCCCTGCTTGGTCGGCTGCGCCACGGCCTGGATGTCGCGGCCGTCGACCGTGATGTCCACCAGGATCGGCGGACAAGGAACGTCGTAGTCCCAGATCGGGTGATGCACGAACTGGAAGTGCCAGATCCGCTCCCCGGTTTCGAGGTCGACGGCCACGAGGCTCTCGCCAAAGAGGTTGTCGCCTGGCCGATGCCCGCCATAGTAATCGCCGGTTGGTATCTCGATCGGCAGATAGGCGATGCCCAGCTCCTCGTCGACCGTCAGGTTGGTCCAGACACCGGTGTTGCCGGTGTAGACGGCTGAATCGTTCAGCCAGGTATCGCGCCCGAACTCGCTGGCTGTGGGAATGGTGTGAAAAATCCACCTCCGTTCGCCGGTCCGCACGTCGAAGCCGCGGATGTACCCCTTGACGTTCTCGCGGCTCGGAGGGACGCTCCCGGCGCGGTGGGATGCGCCGACCACGACGACGTCGCGGGCCACGATCGGCGCGCCGTTCCAGCCGATCTCGCCCGAGAGCGGGTCGATGAACTGATCATTGTTGAGCTTCAGGTCGACGATGCCGTCGGTGCCGAAGGTCGGCACGGGCCGCCCGGTCTCTGCGTCGAGCGCCACGAGTTGATAGCCGATGGTCACCACGTAGATCCGCTCGTCGTCACTCCCGTCGGTCCAGTAGGCGACGCCACGGCCCGACAGCCGCCGGATGGCGTTCGCCGCCCGGTCCCCCTCATCGATCCGATAGACCCAGAGCAGCTCACCGGTGGCGGCGTCGAGCGCCACGACGTCGCGGCGACTGCCGGCGGTCGCGTAGAGGACGCCGTCGACCATCAGCGGCGTGGTCTGGTAGTTGAAGTCGGGGATGGACCCGAAGTTGACGGTGCTGAATCGCCACGCAACCTCGAGGTCGTCGAAATTGTCGCCGTCGATCTGGTCGAGGGGCGCGTAGCGTGTGCTTCCCAGGTCGCCGCCATAGGTCCGCCACTCGCCATTGGCCGCGCCCGACTGCGCTGACGCCAGTGTGACGCCACCTGAAAGGACGAACAGGAGCGACAACAGGCACGCGACTCGAGCTCGTGTCATCGGTCTTCCCTTTCGTATGAGCCTAGTCTAGTTTCATAGGTTAGTTCTTAAGCAGATACGCGCCTGAAACGCTGAGACGAAGGGGGCGTAGCCCCGTAGCGAGGCGTCCCTTTGTCCGATCCC
>PBRZ01000128.1 GCA_002726085.1 Acidobacteriota bacterium | reverse complement strand
AGCGGCCTGCCGACGGCGACCGACGAGGCGCTCGACACGACCGACCCGGTCAGCGGGCGCGAGTACGACTATCTGGTGCTCGACGATCGCCGGTTCGAGCTGTGCGCGGAGTTTGCGACGTTCCAGACGACGTCCGGAGACCGGGCATTCTGGTCGCATCCGGTGGGCCGGCACTGTTTCGACATTGACGTCGAAACGATTGCCCGCGAACCCGTCGTTCCTGTATCTCCTCTGGCCACCGCGCCTCCAACAGGACGCTGACCCCGAGTCCGTCGCTCAGCCGCTGATATCGCCGTTCTTCGGGCAACCCACCAACGTACTGAACCCGCGCCGGGTGACGCTTCGGGTGAGGTTTGATCTTTAGACGGGACTAGCCCCATTCCCCAAGCAACCGGCGGAGCACCAGCAACTCGCCGATGTGGTAGGCGTTGTGCTTGGCTATCACCCCAGCCTCTTTGAAGACGGTTTGCCCGGTACCGTGCGCGAAGACGTCCAGCAGGTCCGTCGTTGAATCTGCGATCAGATCCTGCATGGCCTGTCGACCGGCCAGGAACGCGTCGATGCTCTTGGTCCAGGCCGCGTCGTCTGGCGGCGATACAGATTCGGGCCAATAGCCGCCTGGAAACTCTGGAGACACATGGGACGCGTCGCGACTGAATTCCAGGATATCCGACTGCGCGATGCGCATGTGCTCGAGAACCTCCCATGCGGAATGGGCCGTGCCGGCGGGCTTGGCTCCGCGCAGGTTCTTCGGAAAATCGGCGAAGGCTGTTTCAAAGTCGACATGCGCCCCGCGCCCTCCGACCATGTCCACAAGGAGGTCGCGAACGGTGTCGTTGTTCATCTTGTCTGTGTCCCCAGAAAACGGACTACGCGCTAGTCCGGGTTCTCCAGACGGTCGTAGATTCGCTGGATCGTCAGCGGGTCGACGCCGACCTGGCGAATCGGGATCCCCGTGTGGTTGGTCAGGTCGATCGTACGCGAGGCTTCCTCCACGTCGACTCCGGCCTCGTGCTTCACGGCCGTTTTCTGCCACAGGTCCCGGTAGTACTCCTGCACGAGGTCGATCCGGTTCAGGTCCGTCACCGGGCCGCCGTGGCCCGGGACGAAGACGTCGAAGTCGAGCGCCTTGAGGTTCTCGAGCGTTTGTGGCCATTCGTCCACGAAGCCATCTCCGAGATACGACGGCCCGCCCAGCGCCATGTCGCCAGTGAAGACGACCTTGTCGTCGGGAAAGTAGACCGCTACGTCGCCGCCGGTGTGCGCGCGACCGAGGAACATGATCTGGATCTCACGGCCGCCGCGATACAGGGTCATGCGGTCGTTCATGGTCACCGTGGGCGGTATCGGCGCGATCTCGTCGAAGTCCCTGACGTGGGCGGCGAAGAGCTCGAGATCGGCTTCGAGCTGTGCGCGCTCGGACGCGTCGGTGGTCGACTTGATCTGTTCCCGCATCCGGTCCAGCCTGGCATCGTTCCCGGCAATTCCGCGGGTGTAGGTCCCTTCCTCCAGGGGCGCGGTGGTCAGCTTCATGTAGGTGAACTCGTGCCCGATGATCGGGATGTCCGCGAACTCCTGGTTCCCGTGAGCATGATCCCAGTGATGATGGGAATTGATCAGCGCCGTGATCGGGTTGGGCGTCAGGGTCTTGACGGCCGCAATCAGGTCGCGCGCCTTGGACGGTGTGACATGCGAATCGATCAGCACAACGTCATCGTCGTTCACGATCACCATCGCGTTGCTGTTGAACACGGGGGCCGTGGTTTGTGCGAGGTAGATCCCGTTTCTGATCTCGGTGAAGCGATGCGTGTCGGTGGTGGTTGTCTGGGCCGCCATCAACAGCCCGCCGGTCACGCAGATGGCGAGGCTCGTCAGCGCACGGAACATCGAAGGTCGTGTCGTCATCGGTTCTCCCAGCACGTCCACGCGCAGGACGCTTGGCAGTCCTTGCGTGGCCGTTTCGAATCGGTGTCACGGAATAGTAGCAAGGATTCACACGGGCGGAGATGTGTTCCACCCAGTGGCGGCAGTGCGGGGTCTCCAATACCTGCTATCGTTTACCGGCAAGCGCATGGCGTATTTCCCATTAAGAAGGCGACAAATGTCCACTCCCTTCATGCCGTGTCGAGCAGCCCTGGTATTGGCACTGGTGCTGCCGGTGTGTGCGGCGAACGTCGCGGCCAGACAGCATCCCTGGCAGGCACCGCCGGCCCGCGAGCCGAATGTGGTCGCAGAAATCGCCGGTCCCATCGTCCAACCTGAGCCGTCCCGCGATCTCGACATCGTCTGGGTCTGGGGCGTCGACAAGAACCACGAGCGTGGCGCTCACGAATATGGCTGGGTGATGGATCGCTTCGTCAATACCCTGCTTCCACTGGTGCCACGCGTTACGGCCGAGCGCGCGATGTATTTTCCAACCGCCGAGCAGTGGGCGCGGGCCGACGTGGTGGTGTTCTACCTGCAGTCACCCGAACCGTGGAGCCAGGAGCAGTACGAGCAGATTGATGCATTTCAGTCGCGTGGCGGTGGCCTCATGTTCTTTCACCTCGCCATTCTTCAGGGTGCCGGCAGCGAGCTGGCGGCGCGAATCGGCCTGGCCTACGCCAGCGGCGACTCACCGAACGGCCCGACACGCTGGGGTCCTCTGCCCACCCCCGTGCACCTGACGAAGGCAGGGCTATCCTCGGAGATCCTGGAGGGCTTTGGCCCAACCGTCGACCTCGTCGACGAGCACTACTGGAACCTGCATGGCGACGCCGACGGTGTCACGACGCTCATGACGGCCCCGGGCGGACCAGCCCTTGGCTCGGAGGCCCCCCCCCGGCCCGACGAACTGGATGGCAACGCCTGGCCGGTCATGTGGACCACCGAGCGCGGCCGTGGTCGAGTCTTTGCCACCGTGCTTGGCCACAACTATTTCACGTTCAACGACCCGTATTTTCGAATCATGCTGCTCCGCGGTCTGGCGTGGACGCTCGGTGAGTCCTTTGACCCGTTCAAGCCGCTGGTCACCATCCACCTGGAGCGGTAGAGCCGTCCGACACCAACTCAGGGATACGCCTCGATGGACTCCCTCAATGTCTTGAGGGTCCACGCCCGTTTGACGTCATCGGTCTCGAGCAGCGTGGCGCGGAAGCCTTCGTGCGCGCATTGAAATCCGGTGAGCGGGACGACGACGATTCCCGTGGCGCCCATGAGGTAGTGGACGAACCGTTTGTCGGGCGCAACATCTTGTACGCGTCCAGCAATCAGTTCCGCGATGCGCGGGTTTGCGATGGGAAGGGACTGGCCGTGGTTGAGTAGCCCCTCGTTGAGCATGACGGTGTAGTAAAACGCTCCGCACGGTTTGTTGACCAGCACCGATTCGCAGCCGTCGAAGACAGCCATCATTTCGTCCGCCCGTGCTGAAAACATGGCCTCCCGTCCGTCGAGGTGGTCCGCGTACCGAGGGTCGCCCATGACGAGGGGGATGGACATCTGTGGCAGGGTCGTCGAAGACACTTCGAGCCGTTTTGCCGCCAACAGGCTATCGACGTAGGCGGCGAAGTTGTCGTCCTTGTCTTTGTTCAGTATCTCGAGCCACCCACACCGCGATCCGGGCCACGGGTATTCCTTGCTGATTCCGCGCATGGCGATGCCCGGCACATCACCAATCCACTCGCTGAGATGCAGGCGCGGCTGGCCGTTATACACGATATGCGCGTAGATTTCGTCGGTGATGATGAACAGGTCGTACTCGCGGGCAATCTCGGCAATCTCTTCCAGGATGGCTCTGGGATAGACCGCGCCGGTGGGATTGTCCGGCGTCAGAATCAGAATCCCGGCGATGGAATCGTTGTACTTGACCTTGTTCCGGATATCGTCCACATCCGGCATCCAACCCTGGGTTGGGTCTAGGTTGTAGGTGACGTGGTTGTATCCCGAATGCGCCGCCTCGGCGGACGAGTGGGTGCTGTAGGCTGGCGACGGTCCGAGAATCCGGGCCTCGCGCCGCAAGAAACCGTAGACCTTCGCCACGGCGTCGCCCAGCCCGTTGAAGAACATGATGTCGTCCGTGGTCACTTGGACGCCCCTGCGGGTATTCACGTTGTCCGCGAGGAACTCGCGCGTCTCCCCCACACCCGCGGAATCGCAATAGGCCCACGTCGTTCGCTGGTGCACCAGATCGCTGACGATCTCGCGGATCCACTGGGGCGGCGTCTCGCCTTTTTGGACCGGGTCGCCAATGTTCTCCCAGGTAATCGCCTGGCCCAGCCGTTCGACTTCATGGGCGATCGACACGATTTCGCGAATCTCGTATTTCAAACTAGCCGCGCCAACGTGGACGATATCTCTACGCATGACTTCCTGTGTTCTTCCGCCGCTTGCCGGTAGCGGACATGTATTCGCTTTTTGCCTCAATCCTGAGTCTACCAGCCCGTGGCAAAGCCACGCTGCATCCGGGCGCTCGGGTCGATGCACCGGCGACCTTGACAGGGCTCGCCGCCACGGCAATGCTCCCAGAGATGCTCTTTCGCCTGACGTTCGCATCCCTGGTCTGCGTAAGCGTGTGGCTCACGTACCGATGGACCGCACACCGGTTCGCCAACGCCTTTCAGTCTTCCCGGCGGGTTGATCTGCCCATGCAGGGCATCGGCCGACGCCTGTGGCGTCTTGTCGCCGAAGTGCTCCTGCAATCGCGGGTCATTGCCAACCGTCCGATCGCCGGATTGCTGCATGCCGTGGTCATGTGGGGTTTCATCGCCTTCGGCTGGGTCAGCATGGAGCACCTCTGGCTCGGCATCGTCGGACTTGGAAACGAACCCGGCCCCAGCTGGTATCGATCGTTCGTCGCCTCTTGGGCAGTGGTGGTGACTATAGGTATCGCGGGATTGGCGTTCAGGCGGTTTGTCATCAGACCCAAGGCGCTCGGGACACCGTCTTTGTCGTCGGGCGTCGTGGCCGCGCTTATCGTCATACTGATGGCGACCTATCTGGCGGACTGGTCCGGGCTGTTCATCCACGGCTCATCGGGGGCAGCCATGGTCTGGTGGGCGCACACGCTTGCACTGCTGGCGTTCCCGCCACTCATCGTCCGTTCAAAGCACCTCCATCTGGTCCTGGCCCCGGCAGCCATCTTCTGGCGGTCGGACACGACGAGCCGGATGCGGCCGCTGGATCTCGAGAATGAGGATCTCGGGATGAGCACGTTCAACGATCTGTCCTTCAAGGACATTCTCGACATGAACGCGTGTGTGGAGTGCGGTCGCTGTACTGACGCGTGTCCGGCCAACCGCTCCGGCGGAACCTTGAGCCCGAAACAGGTCATCTTGCAGATGCAGCGGGGCTACCGCGCGAATGGCGAGCAGATTGCCGGAACTACGCAGGAAGTCGCCGACAGCACTGCGTGGGTGTCTGAAGACGACCTGATGCAGTGCTATGCTTGCGGCGCCTGCGAACAAGCCTGTCCGGTCGGCATCGAACATGTCGGCGCGAAGATCCTGGATATGCGCCGCGGGCTGGCCAGCAATGGGAGCCTCTCCAATGAGCGCGCGGTGAAGCTGTTCGGCACGATGCAGAGATACCCGCACAATGTGTGGGGATTGCCCGGGCAGGTGCGGACGAAGTTCATCGCGGACGAGCAGTTCCCGATATTCGCCAAGGGTATGGATGTTCTCTTCTGGCTGGGTTGCGGCAACGGATACGAACCGCAGGGCCAGAAGGTCGCTTCCGCGATGCGAAAGATCCTGGATGCGTCCGGTGTCTCATGGGGCGTGTTGGAGCAGGAGACGTGTTGCGGTGAGCCCGCGCGGCGCCTGGGAGACGAGACCCTGTTCTTGATGGAGCTCTCCGACAAGATTACCGATACCTTCCGGAGCAACGGTGTCCGCACGGTCGTCACCTGTTGTCCGCATTGCACATCCATGCTCGATGGCGATTATCGTCAGTTGGACGAATTCCAGGCGCTGGATATCACCGTGCTGCACCATACCGAATTCATCACGCAGGTCATGGACCGGATTCCCCTGTCACCAAAGAACATGACGGCCGTTTACCATGACCCGTGCAATCTTGCACGTGGACGCAACATCACCACAGAGCCACGGAAGATCCTCCGCGACTGCGGCGCGACACTGAGCGAAGCTCCCGAACACGGGCATGGCACGATGTGCTGCGGTGCCGGCGGCGGCCAGCTCTTCATTAGCGACGACAAGGACACCGGCGCGGTATCGGACCGCGTGAACTACCGGCGCTTGAACGATCTGTTGGCCACATCTCCCGAGATGGTCGCGGTGGCCTGTCCCTACTGTCCCATCATGCTGCGCGACGCGGCAGAGGCGCGGGAATCCGATGTCCCTATTCTGGATGTGGCCGAGGTCATCGCCGACCGTCTCGCGCACCATGGGGAGGTGAGCCCATGATGGCTGATTCACCTCCGGCTCACCGGCCGCGCACAGGTTGGCGGCACGGCGCAGGTTTCGTCGCGTTCACGTTCACCATCGTCTTCCTCCCGGCGCTTTCGACAATGGCCTCGGCTCAGAACCTCGAGCACACGACCCGCTTCATCTGGGAAGTGGCGCCGTTTCCACGGGCCCATGCCTCGACGATCGTCGAAGCGCCCGACGGCTCGCTGATCGCCGCCTGGTTCGGCGGATCAGGAGAGGGACAGGAGGATGTCGGTGTCTGGTCGTCCCGGAAGCCGGAGGGCGGCGAGTGGTCGTCTCCCACCCAGGTCTACAAGGAGCCGGAGCAGCCCGCCTGGAACCCCGTGCTCTTCCGCGACGCGTCGGACACGATCTGGCTCTTCTTCAAGGTGGGGCCGAGCCCCCGCTCCTGGAGCGGGGCCTACATGAAGTCCACCACCTCCGGCCAACGCTGGACCGACCCGGTCTGGTTGCCGGCCGGCATGCTTGGGCCGGTCCGCGCGAAGCCGATCACGCTCGCCAACGGCGACATCCTCGCCGGAACGTCGCTCGAGAGCTACCGGACCTGGTCCTCCTGGATGGAAATCAGCAGCGATGGCGGCGAGACCTGGAGCAAGCACGGACCAATTCTGTTCGGCGACATGGAGCGGGACCGCCGCGGGACGATCCAGCCGACCCTGCTGGAGATCGAGCCGGGCGTGGTGCGGGCCTTCTTCCGGACCAACCGCATGGGCAAGATCGCGATGTCGCTCTCGCGTGACGCCGGCAAGTCCTGGTCGCCGCTCCGGCTCACCGACCGCGACCATCCCAGCGCCGGCATCGACACCGTCCGGCTCGACGACGGGCGGTGCATCCTGATCTACAACCCCTCGACAACTCGGCGCACACCGCTGTCGCTCGCGGTGTCGTTCGACGACGGTGACACCTGGAAGGACTTCCTCGTCATCGAGGCGCTCGAGGAAGGACAGCGGGGAGAGCTGTCCTACCCGGCGATGATTCAGGACGCGAACGGGGACCTCCAGATTACCTACACCTGGAACCGCCGCCGCATCCGCCATGCGACGGTGCCGTTTGACCTGATCCCGGGAGACCCCGCGGGCGCCGGCGACGCTGCTCGTTGAGCTCGGCCCACGGTCCCAGGGCTTTCCGGCGGCTGGTCTGCGTAGAACAGACGAGGAGAGGACAGATGCGACAACTTGCCACCCTCGTCGGCGTGCTCGTGTTGCTCGCGCCTGG
Organism: Acidobacteriota bacterium; assembly: GCA_002726085.1. Taxonomy (GTDB): domain Bacteria; phylum Acidobacteriota; class Vicinamibacteria; order Vicinamibacterales; family UBA8438; genus NP936. The sequence goes on along the minus strand of PBRZ01000128.1, from coordinate 14,900 downwards.
CCTCGCCGCGGGCCAGCTCCAGGTCGGGGTCGCCAAGGCCGACGTGACCCCGCCGCCAGGCGTGCGGATGTATGGCTATGGCGCGCGTGGGCAGAACGTGTCGACCGGTATCCACGACCCGCTCTACGCCAAGGCGATCGTGCTCGGCGACGGCGAGCGTACGGTGGCCTGGGTCACCATGGATCTGGGATACGCGGACAAGCCTCTGACCCGGGACATCCGCGCCGCCGTCTCGGCGGCGCTCGGCTTCGACGACGTCTTCCTGACCTCCTCGCACACCCATTCGGGGCCCAGCTTCGTATCCGACTTTCCGACCACGGCGGACCCCTGGGTCGAGGAGCTGCGGCGCAAGATCACCGCCGCGGTGGTCGAGGCGCACGGCGCCCTGCAGCCGGCCCGGCTCGGGGTCGACTGGGGGCGGGTGGACCTGGGGCACAACCGCCGCCGGGTGCGCGCCGACGGCACCGTCGAGATGTTCTGGGAGAACCGGGATGCCGTGCCGACCAGCCCGGTCGACAAGTCGGTCGCAGTAGTGGCGTTCGACACGCTGGACGGCGACCCGATCGCCACGCTGATCAACCTGGCGATCCACCCGGTGGTGCTGGGTCCCGAGAATCTGGAGTATTCAGCCGATTACCCGGGCGCGATGATGGCGCTGGTCGAGCGCCAGATCGGGGGGCAGGCGATGTTCCTCCAGGGCGCGGCCGGCGACATCAATCCGTTCTGGGACAAGACGCCGCTGGACGAGGGTGCCTACGACCAGATGCGCCGCATGGGCGAGACCGCCGGCGGCGAGGTGGTGCGGCTCCGGCGCGAGCTGACCTTCACCGACGTCGACGCGATCGCGCTCGGGGTCGAGCTGGTTCCGGTCGGCCCGCGGTGGGACCTCGACGACCCCCAGATCCGGACCGGTGTGCGGCGAGATTATCTCGAGCGGTTCGAGCGGGAGGGCGAGGCCGAGGTGGTGACGCTGCTGATCGGTCCGGACCTTGCCCTGGCGTCGTTTCCCGGCGAGTTCTTCGTCGAGCACGGGCTGCGGCTCAAGCGCGAGAGCCTGGTTGCCAACACGCTCTTTGTCGGCTACTCGAACGGGCACCTCGGCTACTTCCCGACCATCAAGGCGGCGGGCCAGGGCGGCTACGGCGCCGACAGCTCGACCATCGTGGAGGTGGGCGCCGGCGAGCGACTCGTGAACCGAGCGCTGGTCAGCCTGGGCTACCTATCGGGACGCTTGCGCCGGACGCCATAGAGACTCTCCGCGCCCAGGAGGCAGGAGGCAGGAGTAGCCGGTGAGCTTCGCAGCAATCCTTGCACGGTCGATTCCGTCGGCCACCGTCGCGCTGGGGATCGCCTGGGCCGTCTCGGGATGCGTCCATGACGACGGAAAGGGGGCGTCGCTCGAGCCCGGCGAGCTCATCGCCACGGCGGGGCTGCCCGACGATCTGCGTTTGGAGCTGGCCGCCCGCGAGCCGGCGGTCGTCGATCCGGTCGGTGTGGCCTTCGACGCCGAGGGGCGGATGTATGTCGTCGAGATGGGCGGCTACCCGACGCGGCCAGAGGGGACTCCGCCCCTGGGTCGGGTCAAGCAGCTGGTCGACACCGACCTCGATGGCTACTTCGAGACCTGGACGCTGTTCGCCGACGGTCTGCAGTATCCGACATCGGTGCTGCCGTGGCGCGGCGGCGTCTTGGTGACCCAGCCGCCCGACATCCTCTTCCTGCGGGACGACGACGGCGACGGCACGGCGGACACGCGCGAAGCGCTCTTCTCCGGGTTTCCGGTCGCCAACACGCAGCACAACATCAACGGGCTGACCTGGGGCCTCGATAACTGGGTCTATGCCGCCAACGGCGGCAATCAGGGCAGTGGCTATCCAGCCGGCGCCCCTGACGCCGTCGTGTCGATTCGGGGGATGGACTTCCGGTTCCGGCCGGACACCGGCGCCCTGGAGACGTCGTACGAGACGACCGGCGGCCACGGTATCGCCTTCGACGCCTGGGGGCGGATGTTCGGCACCCACAACCTGAATCACATCCAGCACATGGTGTTCCCACCCGCCTACCTGGCCCGGAACCCGCTGCTGGCTGTGCCGACCACCCGCGATACCATCTCGGACCACGGGTCGTCGGCGCAGCTCTTCCAGCTCTCCGACGCCGAGACCCGCGTGAACCACCCGGAGCAGTCGGGCCGGTTCTCGGGCGGCTCGGGCATCGCGTTCTACGGCGGCGGGGCGCTGCCGGCAGCCTACGAGGGCAGCTTCTTCGTGAACGACGTGGTGGTGAATGTCGTGCACCAGGACGTGGTGACCGCCGTGGGTCCGAGCTTCGTGGCCGGCCGCCGGGCCGAAGGCGTCGAGCTGCTGGCGGCGCGCGACAACTGGTTCCGTCCGGTCACACTGGCGACCGGCCCGGAAGGCGCGCTCTACGTCGTCGACATGCACCGGGCGGTGATCGAGCATCCCGAGTGGATTCCGGATGCCGTCGAAGCCACGATGGACGTGCGCGCCGGCGACGACAAGGGCCGCATTTACCGGGTGGTGCCGCGCGGGGGGCTGCCGATGGTGCGGCCGAGGCTCGCGACTGCCGACCTGCCGACGCTGGTTGCCGGCCTTGCGCGTCCCAACAAGTGGTGGCGCGACACCGCGCAGCGGCTGCTGGTGGAACGGGTCGACCCGGCGGCGGTGCCGCTGGTCGCCGAGCTGCTGCGCACGACCGACTCAGCGCTCGGCAGGGTGCACGCGCTCTGGACGCTCGACGGGCTCGACGCGCTTGTGGTCGACGAGGTCGCTACTGCGCTGGCGGATCCGGAGCCCGGCGTCCGCGCGCAGGCGCTCGTGGTGGCGGAGACCCGGTTGGCCGAGTCGGCAGCGCTCGGTGAGGCCATTGCGGCGATGGCCAATGACCCCGACGCTCGGGTCAGGATGCAGGTGGCGCTGACGCTGGGCGGCATCGACTCCCCGGAGGCCAGTGACGGTCTGCGGCGCGTGCTCGCCCGGGACGCCGGTCATCGCTGGACACGGTATGCGGCTCTGGCCGGGGCGAGCGACGAGGCAACCCAGATGCTGGAAACGCTCTTGGCGGCCGAGCCAACCGATGCCGCCGCGGTGACGGCCGGCCGGCTCGACGCCGTGCGACTCCTCGGCGCGGTGGCTGGCGCGAGCGGGGATACCGGCCTGACAGACATCGTGCCGCTGGCCTCGCGCCCCGGCCTGACCGACGCCTGGCGCGCCACGCTGCTCGACGGATTGGCCGACGGGCTGGGACGGGCCGAGGTGACCGCCGTGCCCGAGACGGTGTCCGGCGGTCTGGTCCTCTTGCTCGACACCGACGTCACTCCGGTGGTGAGGGCCGCGTTGCGGGTTGCTGCCGCGGTGGGTCTCGGCGAACTGGCGGCGCGAGACCGCGCGCTGGAACGGGCACGGCGTCGTGCCGTGGACGCCGGGTTGCCGGTCGATGTTCGAGCCGAGGAAATTGCGCTGCTGGGACTCGGTGGCTACGCGCAGGTCGGTGAGACGTTGCTGGCGTTGATGGAGCCGACTGCGCCTCCCACGCTGCAGGCGGCGGCGGCACGCGCGCTGACGATCCTCGACGGGCCGGCGCGGGGCACCGACGCGCTTGCGCGGTTTCGCGGCTATAGCGCCGAGGTCAAGGGGCTGGTGCTCGACATGTTGCTGCGGAATCGTTCGTTCCACGAGCCGCTCGTCGCGGCGCTCGAGACCGGCGAGCTGACCGTCGGCGAGCTGAACCTCGACCTCGAGCAACGACGCCGGCTGCTGCGGCGCTCGAGCGACGACATCCAGGCCCGAGCGGCCGCGCTGATCGGCGACCACGAGTTCAGCAATCGGCAAGCCATCGTCGACCAGTGGCTCCCGGAGGTCGTCAGCCGGCGTGGCGACGCGGACCGCGGCGCCGGGCACTTCGAGCGCCTGTGCGCTCAATGTCACCTGTTTAGGGGGGTGGGCCATCCGGTCGGTCCCGACCTCGGGATGGCGTTCACGAAGGGTGAAGAGGATCTGCTGACCTCGGTGCTGGACCCGAGCGCGGCGCTCGCCCCCGAATTCGCCAATTACCTGGTGGAGACGGTGGACGGCGAGCTGCTGAACGGCATCGTTGCCGTCGAGACCGCGAGCAGCGTCACACTAGCGCGCGCCAACGGCGAGACCAGCACCGTGCTCCGGAGCCGCATCCGGGACTTGCGCACCGAGGGCCGCTCGCTGATGCCGGATGGGCTCGAGCAGGGACTCGATGCCGGGGGGCTGGCGGATCTGCTGGCGTACTTGCGGCAGCATAGTCACTGAAAGCCGCTCCAAGGAGACAGAAGTCAGGAGACAGGAGTGAGGATGAAGCCGGAGGGCCTGGCCGGCTCCTGGACCTACGAACAGGCTGCCAGTCCCTGGCAGACGGTGTCACGGAAAGAGAGACCACCATGATGAGTGCGAAGAACCTGGTGCTAGTGGGACTCCTTGCCGGACTTCTGGGGCCGAGCAGCGTGGCGGCGCAAACGATGACGGCCGGCGTCGCCAAGGGGATCATCACCAACACCGAATCGTTGGTGATGGTGAACGGCCGGATGTCGGAGGGTACCAAGGAGGACCTGCACGCGCGGGTGCTGGTGCTCAACGACGGCGACAGTCGGCTGGTGTTCGTCACCTACGACTTGAACTGTCTGGATGTTGCTACTCCGGTTCTGCGGCAGCGGGTCCGGCGCGAACTGGGCATCGAGCCGTCCCACCTGATTCTGCTGGCCACGCACAACCACAACGCGCCGATTCAGATCAATCCGGACAACTTCGCCTACGGACGGTGGCTGGCCGGCGAGATGTTCGGTCTGATCGAGGAGGCGATCGCCGACGAGCGCGGGCCGGCGCGCGTCGAGTTCGGGTCGGGATACGGCTACTTCATCACGGCGCGCGGCAACGCGCCGGTCGACTACGAGATCCAGCTCCTGCAGGTGACGCGGAATGGCTCTCCGGTGACGATGCTCTTCAGCCACGGCACCCACCCGGCCCAGGCGTCGCGCTCGCTGATCGACACGGGACATCCCGGGTATGCGATGGACGACATCGAAGCGGCGGTGCCCGGCGTGCTCGCGATGTACTCGGATGCGTCCGGCGGCAACCAGTTCCCGCGCCAGCCGGCCGACTGGAACACCCGGGTCGCCGCCTCGCGCGAGGCGGGGGCCGCGGCCTACGACGCGTTGCTCGAGGCACGGGCGCGCGAGCTGGGCCGCCGGCTGGCCGAGGCGGTGCTGGGCATCGCGGATGGACCGCTTGAGGACGTCACCGGTCCGATCACAAGCAGCATCGAGGTCGTGGGGCTGCCGCTGGCGCCGCCGATTTCACGCGACGAGGCGCTGGCGTTGGCCGAGCAGTTTCCGCCCGACGTCGGGTTCGTCCACTACCCCCATCGGTACCGGAGCACCAACTGGGTCCGGATGCTGCTGCGTTACTACGAGCGGAACATCCCGTTTCCGACCCGGACCACGGAGATGGTCTGCACCGACGATACCTATCTGATTCACCAGACCGACCAGGAGTTCCTGGACCGCTACGACGACCGCCTTCACGACGCGTCGCCCTGCATCTACAACGAGATCATCGTGGCCCGGCTGGGGCCGATGCCGATCGTGGCGATGCAGGGGGAGATCTGCGCGCCGATCGGCGCCCGCATCAAGGACGTGTTCCGCGCCGACCGGCCGATCATGGTGTTCGGCTACATGGGCGAACACAACCTGTACATCCCGACCCGCGAGCTCGTCCGGCTGAACGCCTACCAGGCGCAGGTCATCCAGATCCAGTACGCCTCCCCGGTCGGCTGGGCGCCCGAGGTCGAAGACGAGATGGTCGGACATGTCGTGCGGATGGTGGAGGCGATCCTGGACTGACACCACACGGCGACCGTCACTGTGGCGAAGAGCGGCACCGTGGTGCACGAGTTGCCGTTCGCGCACGACGCTCGACGGAGGGCGGGGCATCTTCGTCTACTTGATGTTTCCCGCCTCCAGCGACCGCTCGTTGCGCAGCGCGTGCTCGATCGCGTAGTTCCCCTCGTGGCAGGCGAACTCGTAGATGACGCCGGTGCCGGGGGCCGATCGCATGAAGATGCGCGCGGTCCACGGCTGCGTCCAGGTGGAGGGGTCGTCCAGGGTGTACTCGTACTGCAGCAACTCGGGCCCCACCCGTGTGAACCGCTCTGTGATCTGCACATCACGTGTCGAGCCGCTGGCCCCTCGCGACAGATTGGCGGTCTCGACCACCAGCGTGTCCCCCTCCCAGTGTCCACCCGAGCTGCCCATGGCGCTCGGCGGGCCCACGTGGCTCGGAGCCGCGTCGCCAATCGGAATCAGTCGCGTGTCGTGATGCATCTCGATCTGAATGGCGACGTGGTCGGCACTCTGGAAGATCTGGTAGTTGCTGTTGTAGCCGCGTCCGCTCAACAGGGCCCCGCCGCCGCGACAGCGGATCGCCGGGTCCACACGGGCGACTTCTTCGCCGAGCGTCGGGCGTCGGTCCGGCGCCGCAGCGTTCCGTGCTGCCCGCTGCCGTTCCGCTCGCGCTTCCGCCGCGGCGGTTCGTGGCGGCAAGCGCCCGTTCGAGGGAACGACGACGAGTGACGTGCGGTTGTCGAACCAGCGGCCGCTCATCCAGAACTGGTTGTAGCTCCGGGTCGACGGGCGGGCNGGCCGGGCCGCTGCCTGCTCTTCGCTGGGCTCCTCGAGCGAGGCCAGCGCCCGCAGGAACGGTGTGTCCCCGAACACCGCGTCACCGCCGGCTCTGTCGTACTCGGCCGCATGAGCCGCCATCGCGGCCACCTCCTCGTCGGTGAGCGTGGCGCGGTCTCCCAGCGCTTCAGGGCGCTGGAGAGGTGTTGCCGAATCNCTTGCCCAGACCCCCTGCAGATCGGGCCGACCGTCCGCCGTGCGCGGAACCGTCCAGTCGTCCGGCGCCTGTCCCGCCACGACCACCGGACCGGCAGCCACGGCTGTCAACATCGCCACGATCGCCGCGATACATTGCCTGCTCATCGATTCCTCCTGACCAGCCCTCTCGACCGGAAGCCCGCATCATCCGCGTCGAGGTCGCGTACCTGAACACGATAGGCCCCCGGGCGGTATGAGGCAAGCGGCAAGACCGGTCACCGCGCGGTGACGCCGAGACGCGAACCACTACGCGCTACAATGCCTTACCTCGTGTCCGTCTAGATGCTGCCCGACGTTCGAGCCACCGTCTCGTCTCCTCACAGCGTCGCCCGCACGGCGGCCGGCGTACTGCTTGCCGGCATGTTGTTGGTGGGAATCGCCGGCTCCGTCTGGCCGGTGGTGCCGGCGCTGGCGGCGCCGCTGCTGGCCTGGTGCGCCTTCGGGCTGCTCGGGCCGAAGCTCGGCAGACCGCAACGTTTGCAGGCGCTGGTGTTCGTCGCCGTTGGCGCCGTCGCCCTGGTGTGGGCTATCAGCCGCGGGGCCGAGCTGCGGGTCGAACGGATACTGGGACAGAACCAGCCGATTCTCTCGATGCTGGCCTCGATCACGCTGCTGAGACTGCTGAACCCACCCGTCGGAGAAGCCGAGCCGGAGCTCCCTNGCGGGTTAGGCACCTACCTGCGAAGCATGTTCGGCGTCCACGCGTTCGGAGCGATCATCAACATCTCGGCGGTCATCATCATGGCCGACCGGCTGGCTCGTGCGGCGCCGCTCAAGATGAACCAGGCGCAGTTGCTCAGCCGGGCGTTTACGGCGGTCGCCTTCTTTTCTCCGTTCATCGGCGGGGTCGCGCTGGCGCTGGCCTACACGCCGGGCTCGAGCCCGCTGCTGTTGCTGGCGTTCGGCGGTCCGCTGGCGCTCACAGCGCTGGCGTTGTTGACCTGGTACGCACGCAGCGGTCGTGTCGACGACATCGAGAACTTTCGCGGTTATCCGGTCCATTTCGAAAGCCTCGTGGTGCCGCTGGTGCTCGGCACGGCGGTGCTGCTCGCCTACGCCCTGACCTCCGGCTATTCCGTGCTGTCGCTCATCACCATGCTGACCCCGGTCATCGTAGGAACGGCGCTGCTCGTGCGGGACGGACCGTCCGGGGCCTCCCGAGCGTTGAGGCACTACGTGACGACTCGCGTGCCGGAGATGGGCGGTGAGCTTGCGTTGTTCCTCGGCGCCGGCGTGCTGGGGGCCGGGCTCGTCGCGGTTTTCTCGGCCAAGGGCGACTGGGTACCGTTCGAGACGTTCGATGCCGGCAACGCCAGCCTGTTGCTGCTGGTGTTCATCCTGACCTCGCTCGCCTGCATTCACCCGGTGGTGGTCGTCAGCGTCGTCGTGCCGCTGCTGCAGTCGATCGACCCCGATCCGAGCTTCGTCGCCATCGCGTTCGCCATGGGCTGGGGCCTGGGCTGCGCGGTCAACCCGATGTCCGGCATCAATCTCGTGCTCAGCACCCGGTATGGCGCAAGCAACTGGGCCCTCGGGAGGAACAACGTCGCCTTCAGCGCCACGCTGTATCCGGTCGCGGTCGGGCTCCTCTATCTGTACGAACGCACCGTCGGCTGACGCGACTCGTTCCGCCAGAGGCCGCCCCGGACGCGACTCCGCACGCGCGTCTGCGTGATTCTGCGGGTCTCACCTTGGCGGGCCTGAAGGCCCTTGCTACCAGCCCCAGCGCTCAGCACAGGTGAGCACCTGGGCCGCATGCCGTTGACGGCGCAAGGACGGCCGGTTCAGTCGGAGAGCTGTCTTCGGACGACCGCCTCGTTGAGCTCGACACCGAGACCGGGCCCGGTCGGTGGCGTGATGAACCCGTTCTCAATCGTGATCGGGTCGACGAAGATCTCGCTGTGCAGATCGTTGGTGTTGAACTCCTGTACCAGGAAGTTGGGCGAGCAGGTGTCGAGCTGCACCGCCGCCGAGGCCGCGATCGGGCCGCAATACATGTGCGGCGCGATCATTGCGTAGTGCGCCTCCGACATGCTGGCGATCTTCTTCGACTCGAGAATGCCGCCGCACTGGCCCACGTCGAGCTGAATGATGCCCGCGGCCTGCTTGCCAAGCACCTCGGCGAACTCGAACTTGGTCACCAGTCGCTCGCCGGTCGCGATCGGGATGGTGGTCATCGCCGCCACACGGGCCATCTCGTCCACGTTCTCCGGTGACACCGGCTCTTCGAAGAAGTACGGATTGAACTCCTCCAGGAGGCTCGCCACCCGGATCGCCCCAGACGTGCTGAACTGGCCATGGGTGCCGATGCCGATCTCCAGCTCGTCGCCGACCGCGTCGCGCATGGCGCGGAAGATCCTGGCCACGTGATTGATCGTCTTCAGCGAGTAGTCGCGTGGGCCGCCGGTGATCGGCTGAAACGGGTCAAGCTTGCAAACGGTCATGCCGCGCTCGACCAGCTCGGCAGCGCGTTCCCCGGCGAGCGCCGGGTTCTCCCACACCCCGGCGGTGTCCAGGTAGGCGTAGGCGCGTAGCCGCTCGTGAAACTGGCCGCCCAGCAGGTTGTAGATCGGTTGACCGGTCGCCTTGCCGACGATGTCCCAGCAGGCCATGTCGATGGCCGACATTGCCGGCGTCCTCGAGAGCCCGGGATGGCGGTAGTCGTGGGGGTTGCTATAGAGGTCCTGCCAGATACGCTCGATATCGAACGGGCTCTTGCCGACGACCACCGAATCGCACATCTCGTGCAGCAGACTGACCTGCGAGCCCAGCTCGAGGACCCCGCCCGACACCCTTTCGCCGAGACCAACGATACCGACATCGGTCTCGAGCTGCAAGAAGAGCCACTTCCGATGTCCGATGAAGGGCTCGATGTTGTCCAGCACCATCGTGCGGTACCCGGTGATCTTGATCTTCCGCGTGGGCGCAGCCTGGATCATCGCCGCTGCCGCCGGCGGTGTGGCGGCCATGCCGGCGCCAAGGCCGGCCGCTGCCATTCCCGAACGCTGAAGAAAGCCGCGTCTGTCGATACTCATGTTGGTTCACCTTCCTGGGCCGTCGAAGCGGCCACGCACTGATAGGGAATACTAGACCACCTGTGAGACGAAGGGGAAGACCGGTCGCGTCTCGTCACGATGCGCAAAGCACGGCCGGGTGTTTATACAGGTCGGGCCTTGACGTCAGCCCTCCGTGCGAGCATTCTCGGCACGACGTGCTCGGTCGCGGTGCAATCCGTTTGTAGGCGCAGGGCCGTCCACTCGTCGAGAGAGTGGGGGACCGCTGACCGCCGCTCGTTTGTCTAGGAGGAAGGTCGTGAGAGTACCCACACTGGCACTACTGGGGTTGGCCGCAACGTTCGCACTGGGTTGCCGCGCGACCGAACCTATGCCGGAACCAACGCCTGACGCCGGCGAGGCTCCCCCCGGTTTCACCGATTACGGCGCGACACCCTGCGAACCGGTCGGCGAGATCCAGTTCATCTGCGACCTCATCAGCCCCGAAGACCTCGCTATCATTCCCGATTCGGAGTGGGTCATCGCGTCCGGCGCTCAGGAAGGTGGTCGCATCCACCTGGTCCATATGCGCGACAAGACCACAACGGTCTTGTTTCCGACGGTGCAACCGGCCGAGCGGTTCGATGCCACGACCTACCCGACGTGCCCGGGTCCACTCGAGGAGCGGGAGGCATTCAGGGCGCACGGTCTCTATCTCAAGCCGGGAGACGGCGCCGTCCATACCTTGTATGTCGTCCACCACGGCACTCGGGAGTCGGTCGAGGTGTTCGAGATAGACGCCCAGGCGTCGCCGCCAGGTCTGGCGTGGGTCGGATGCGCCCCGGCACTGTCGACGCTCAGTCTCAACAGTGTGGTCGCGGTTCCCGGAGGTGGCCTTGCGGCGACGAGCGGGCCGACGGGCGACGTGTGGGAGTGGCACACGGGAACCGGGTGGAGACGGATACCGGGTAGCGAGGACACGGCGCCGAACGGACTCGAGATCTCGAAGGATGGCCGCTGGATGTATATCGCCGGCTGGGCCGAAGAGAAGGTGACGCGTATCTCGCGTGGTCAAACGCCGGTGCAAAAGGACGTCGTCGACCTCGGATTTCGGCCTGACAATCTGCGTATGTCGGCCGACGGCTCGGTGATACTCGCCGCGGGCCACACCGATAAGGACGGGCGCTCGATAACCGAGCCGCGCGAGCCGTTGCGAGAGACGTCGAACGTGGCCGAGATCGACCCTCAGACACTGGACGTTCGACGGATTTTCGAGCACCCTGCCATCGACGGGTTCGTGGCGTCCACCACAGCCACTCGGGTTGGGAACGAGCTCTGGCTTGGCTCGTACCGTGGTGACAGGATCGCGTATTTCCCGGCCCCGGAGTAGGGCCGCCAGGCGACGGCCGGGTCCATTGGAGACACGCGGTGATGAGCTACATAGATGACAGCCTCAGGGCGGACGAGCAGGTGGTCTATAGCACGAGTCTGCACTGGATGATCTTCTGGCGCCCGGCGGTTCTGTTCGCCATCGCGATGGTTGGCATCGTCATCGTGTCGGGCGGCTGGATGGTTCTCAGCAATCTCTTCGTTCCCCTCGCGGGGCTGGATGCGCTGAGCCTGTTCATGCTGTATCTCTCGTCGGAAGTCCGTGTGACCGATCAGCGGGTGCTCGGCAAGGCCGGATGGCTGCCACATCAGTCACTCGAAGCGCCGTTGTCCGAGATAGAAGGGTTCGGCGTCCGTCAGGGCATCCTGGGACGGATGTTCGGGTACGGCACGATCGTGGTCAGCAGCGCCAGTGGACCGCGTCGGCGTCTCGCGCACATTCGCCGCTCGAGCTCCAGCGCCGCCTGCGGGAACAGATGGCCGCGTGAGGAGGGCGAGATTCTACAGACGATCCTCGGTCAATCAAAGAGACCAAGGTCACGACCAACGAAGAATGAGGTATATCGCGATCGCTGGGCCGGCTGTTATGCCGAACATGGCCAAAGTCACAATCACCCAAAACGACCAGCTGGTGGCTTCCCGTTCGATACACGCGTACAGAATCTTGGTGCCGAACTCCTCGAGCTTCGCAAAGACCGGATGCCGGTGAAGTTCCTCGTGTTCCATTGCCCCTACACCTGGGAGATGAATGCAAGATAACTGATAGCCAGCGTCAGTGTCTGCCGGCGTGGGATTACGCGCTACTGCTCAGATTTCCGCTTGTCGCGGCACGTACCAGATGTTCCGCCGCTCTGAACGCGAGCGCCTGAATCGTCATGGTGGGGTGATTGCGGCCACCGGTGACGAGGTTGCTGCCGTCCACGATGAACAGGTTGGACACATCGTGCGCGCGATGGAACTTGTCGACCACCGACGTCTTCGGGTCGTTCCCCATTCGGCAGGTGCCCCGGTTGTGCGCACCTCCGCGGCTGTCCCTGACCGGACCCGCCCACACCCTCTTCGCCCCGGCCGCCTCGAGAATCTCGATCGACTTCTGCCTGAAGAACTCCATCGCCTTGATGTCGTCAGGATGACTCTTCGACGTGATGCGCATCGCCGGCAGGCCCCACTCGTCTTTCACCTCGGGATCCAGATCCACGCGATTGGTCTCCAGCGGCAACTGCGTGACGAAGCAGTTGATCGCCATCTTGTGCCCGGCTTCGTCCCTGAGTGCCTGCTTGTATCCTGCCCCCCAGCGCGGCACGCCAGGACTCAGCCCCCCTAGGCCGTAGCTGATCGGAGTGGCGTAGCCGCGGGAGGTCAATCGGCCGCCGCCATAGAAGCCCCGCTTGGGATCGGACGGGACGTAGTCCACGATGCCGGTGCCGGAGACAACACCCTTGTAGTCGTTCAGCGGATGCTCGAAGAGTCCGCTCGCGCCAGCGCCGTTTCCGAGCATCAGGTATCTACCGACGACACCGCTCGAGTTCGCGAGACCGTCGGGAAAGCGGGCCGACTTCGACATCAGGAGCAGCCGAGCCGACTCCCCCGCGTTTGCGGACAGCACGACCGCCTTTGCCTTCTGTATGACCTCCTGCTTCTGGGCGTTGAAATAGATGACCCCGGTGACCCGGCCGCTGTCGTCCACCGAGATTTCGCGCACGTAGCTCCTGGCTCGAATCTCACAGTTGCCGGTCTCCACGGCAATCGGGAGCACCGTGACCGCCGAGCTCGAACGCGCGCGCACGTGGCACCCGAAGCCGGAACACATCCCGCAATTGACGCACCCGGAGCGACCCATGTAGGGCTGGGTGATGATCGCGAGCGGGCCGGGCACAACGGTCAAGCCGAGCTTGGCGGCCGCCACGTTGAACAGGGCACCCGAGGCCTTCAGTGGCACCGGGGGCACCGGATACTCCTTGGACATCGGCGCGACAAACGGGGAATCGACACGCTGACCCGACATGCCCATCTCCCACTCGGCTTGCGTGTAGTAGGGCTCCAGCTCCTCGTAGGAGATCGGCCAGTCCGCCATGCCGGTGCCGGCAATCGTGCCCACGGTACTGGCCTCGTTGAACTCCCAGGGCAAGTGGCGCCAGCTGCTACCCCCGTAGGTGACGGTCCCGCCCCCCACGACGCACCCGTAGGAGTGGCTGCCCGGACCGGTTTGGTCCCCGTCGGTCCGGCGAAAGGTGTTGGGCTGCCGCCCGCGGTTGCTCGTCAAGCGGTCTTCGGGGCTGACGTTGCGGTTGAGCAACTCGTCCTTGGTGTAATCCTGTTCGTGCCCGTACTTCCCCCACTCGCCCTGCTCCAGCACCACCACCGAAAAGCCGGCCACCGACAACTGCTTGGCCATGATGCCCCCGGCGGCTCCGGACCCGATGACGACGAAATCAACCTCAGTTGCTGGCGTGAACTGTGTCATGGCGTTTTCTCCGGCTTCCAGGCCTATCGGCCCCTTTGGGGGAGCGCGTCGTAGTAGCCGAACGGCGGCGTGTGGTTGAGCGAGTCGTCGTAGCCGACGAGCTTCCAGCCGACTTTGTCGTGATTGCCGCCGTGCACCGGGCTGGCGAAGAAGCCGGTGATCGTGTGCGTCCGAACCAGGTTGAAGAACGGCGTTTGTTCCATGGCCGTGAGTACCTGGATCTGCTGGTCGAAGGTCAGCTCCGAGAACGTGGCGGCGTTCGGGAAGCGCTGGCTCGCTTGGGCCGCGAGATCCGCGAGGCCTTGCGTGTAGTCAGGCTGGCGTCCGCTGTCGAAGGTCACGAGCGCCCGGTCGATGAACGAGACCACCCGGGCCTCACGCGCGCCCGGCGTGTCGTCGGTCGGGATGATCTGGGCGGCCATCGCCTCGACCTCGACGGCCTGCTCCCGGGTGAAAAATGCGAACCTGGCCGGCCGCCCCGACTGGACCGCCTCGAGCACATACTCTTCAGCTGCCAGGATGCCAGAGTAGTTGGCCGCGACCCAGGCCGCGCCCAGGCCGGAAGCCGACTCAATGAGAAACGAACGTCGTGATTCCCTTCGCATGCTCATGCTCTCTCCCTCGTTCGAGGCCGCGGGCTAAGATGAATCTCTCGACGGTTTCCGTACGCTCAGGGTTTGGGAAGGCCTTGAACTTCACCTGCCTGATACCGACGACCGAAATAGAATATGGCCGCGCCGAGCCCCAGCGCGAAGAGGCCGAAGAGGATGGTCGACCCGCCACCATCGATCACAATGCCAGTTATGAACATGCCCATCCCGAGCACCAACAGCGGGACTGCGACAATTTGGAGCACGCACCCGGCCGGGTCTTTGGGAGCCATGTCAGTGTCTTCCGCTTCGAGTCCCCGCGACTCTCGCAGTTCTGGTGCAGCCTCCGACTGGTCCAAAGAACCATGAATCTGCTTCGCGCGCGATAATCAGGGTACAGGTTCGACCATCCAGCTGTAGATGACATCTGTCATATCAGGGCAGTTGACGACCCTGACCCGCCCCCTATGGTCGTTCCAATTGTTAAGAGAGAGCGAAGCTCATATCTAGCCTACCAACGGGCACTCGCGTGAGGGCCTCTGGTG
>PBRZ01000127.1 GCA_002726085.1 Acidobacteriota bacterium | reverse complement strand
CGCTCCTGGCATGCCTCGCCCGTTCGTTCGTGGCCTAGGACATGACGCCCGTCATGGCGGGCTGGCGCAGCCTCCCTTAAGGATCGGATCCTCAGTCCGTGTATCCACCGGTGCCGTGTGCAGGTGCGGCGCTGGCTGACCCAGGACGCCTATGGCACTCGCCACCGGGACTCGGTTGGGTCCCTATGAGGTCACTGCCAAGATCGGACAGGGCGGCATGGGCCAGGTCTGGCAGGCGACTGACACCCAGCTAGGCCGCGATGTCGCGCTGAAGATCCTCCCCGACGCCTTCGCGGCTGATCCAGATCGGATGGCCCGCTTCGAGGCCATTGTCGGGCCGAGAAGACAGCGAGGTATCAGTTTGCAGGCGACAATTGCGCCGGCTCAGAGGGAAGTGACACTGAGATGACCGATTCCATTTCCCGACGCAGTTTCCTCAAGGCGTCCAGCCTTGCGCTCGGCAGCACGACCTTGCCCGCGATGTCGCCGGTCGCCAGCGCCGCGATGGCCCAGACGGGCGCGAGCGCCCCGCCGGACGTGACACGGCAGCTTGCCAGTTACGTCGTCAGCTCGAAATGGAACGACATCCCGGACAGTGCGCGGTTCGAAGCGGTGCGCTCGGTCTTCAACTGGGTGGGGTGCTGTCTCGGGGGGGCACGACACGTGACGACAGACCGCGCCCTGGCGGCGCTGGGGGAGTTCTCCGGCCGAGCTGAGGCCACCGTGCTCGGTCGGTCCGAACGGCTGGACGTCATGCATGCCGCACTCCTGAACGGCATCACCTCGCACGTGCTGGACTACGACGACACGCACCTGGAAACCATCATCCACCCCGCCGGCCCGGTCGCCTCGGCAATTCTAGCGTTGGGCGAACGACAGCACACCAGTGGCGTCGACTTCATGCATGCCTTCATCCTCGGGGTCGAGGTCGAGTGCCGCGTCGGCAAGGCGGTCTATCCTTCGCACTACCAGCGTGGCTTCCACATCACCGGCACAGCCGGCGTGTTCGGCGGGGCCGCGGCAGCGGGCAAGCTCTTGGGGCTCAGCGAACAGCAGATGGTCTGGGCGCTGGGGATTGCAGCCACACAGTCCGCCGGCCTGAAGGAGATGTTTGGCACGATGTGCAAGCCCTTTCACCCCGGCAGCGCGGGCCAGAACGGCCTGAAGGCTGCATTTCTCGCCTCGAAGGATTACACCAGCTCCAACGGCGCTCTCGAGGCGGCCGAAGGTTTCATGTTCACCTACTCCGACGAGCAGGACTTCTCACAGATCACCGATAACCTCGGCGGAACGTTCGAGGTCGCCAAGAATACCTACAAGCCCTTTGCCTGCGGCATAGTCACCCACCCGATCATCGACGGCTGCATCCAGCTCAGCAATGCACACAATCTGACCTCGAACCAGATCTCGAGTGTGTCACTCCGGGTGCACCCGCTCGTCATCGAGCTGACCGGCAAGCCCGCACCGCAAACGGGTCTCGAAGCGAAGTTCAGCATTTACCACGCTAGTGCTGCCGCCATTGTTCGACGCTCGGCAGGACCGAACGAGTTCACCGACGCGGTGGTCCAAGACTCGGAGGTCATCGCGCTTCGAGACAAGGTGACGGCTCGGATCGATGAAAGTGTCAGCGAAGAGGAGGCCTTCGTCAGCATCACCCTCACTGATGGCACCGTGCTCGACACACACATCGAACACGCCATCGGCAGCCTGGAGCGCCCGATGACCAGGGAAGCGCTCGAGGAGAAGTTCGCAGACCAGGCCCGCACCACGTTACCGATGGCACAGATCAACGACGTCATGACGCTCTGCTGGAATATCGAGGCGCTGGATGATGTGAGCGAGATCGCGCAGGCGTCTGTGCCTGCCTAGCCCGTGCGCTCGATTTCCTGGGTGTGGGAACATCCTCCAGGACGAAAGTCGGGCGCCTGCCGGCATTCAGCTAGACGTGGAATGTGGGCGTCTGCTAGCCGTTCCGCTATGTCTCTGACCGTCGGCACCACCCTCGGCCCTTACTCCGTCACCGCCAAGATCGGCGAAGGCGGGATGGGCGAGATGTACGGGGCCGGAGACAGGAAGCTGCAGGACCGACATGCGGAGATTGGCCGGCTGACATGGGGCAGCATCCGGTCATTGTGGGTAGAACGTGCGAACAGCCGACGAGAATCGGCGCAGGAAATGGGAAAGGGATCGAATGAATCGACAAGCTCGCGTGCTGATGCTGGTGCTCCTCGTCATGATGTGGAGTCAGATCGCGGAGGCTGATGATCGATGGCCGCAATTTCGAGGCCCGGGATCCCGGGGGATCTCCGACGAATCCGGACTGCCGACCAGCTGGAGTACGACGGAGAACGTCGCCTGGATTACCGACATTCCCGGCCTGGGATGGAGCTCGCCGATCGTGTGGGACGACACGGTGTTCCTGACCACCGTGGTCAGTTCCGAGCCGGTCGAGGGACCCCGGGGTGGGCTATATCGAGGTCGGGAAACGTGGCGCCCGTCTCAGGTCGAGCACCGGTGGCTCGTCTACGCGGTCGATGTCGAGACCGGCGCAGTGAAATGGGAGCGCGAAGTGCATCGCAGCGTTCCAGAGGGCGCACACCACCTGAAGAACACCTTGGCCTCTGAAACAGCGGTGACCGACGGAGAGTCCGTGTACGCCTATTTCGGTAACGTCGGCGTATTTTCCCTGGATACGGACGGCATGGTGCAATGGTCGTATGAGATCGAGGCCGCCGATACCCGGCTCGGGTGGGGCACGGCGGCCTCTCCGGTCCTGTATCGTGACCATCTTTACATCGTCAACGACAACGACGAGCAGTCCTACCTGTTCGCACTCAGCAAGGACACCGGTGCGGAGGTTTGGCGGACGGATCGCGACGAAGGTACGAACTGGTCCACGCCCTACATCTGGGAGAACGAGGTGCGGACCGAGATCGTCACGACCGGCTCCGACAAGGTTCGTTCCTACGATCTCGACGGCACCCTGCTGTGGGAGCTGACCGGAATGTCATCGCTCACCGTACCGACCCCGTTCGTCGAGTTTGGGATGTTGTACCTCAGCTCAGGGTATCTCGGGGATCAGCAACGGCCGGTCTTCGCGATTCGGCCCGGTGCGAGTGGTGACATTTCGCTTGGCGACGCCGAGGTAAGCAATGAGTTCATTGTGTGGTCGCAGCCGCAGGCCGCACCGTACAACACGTCGCCGATCATCTACGGCGACTACTACTACACGCTGCTCGATCGGGGCTTCTTCACGTGTCACGATGCCCGCACCGGGGAGGAGATCTACGGTCAACAGCGCATCCAGGTTGGCGCGGCCTTCACATCGTCGCCGTGGGCCTACGACGGCAAGATCTTCGCGCTGAGCGAGGACGGTGACACCTACGTCATTCGCGCCGGCCCCAGGTTCGAGGTTCTTGGTCGAAATTCGCTTAACGAGTTCTCGATGGCAACCCCTGCCATCGCGCACGGGAGTCTCTTCATCCGGACGGCGTCGAGGCTGTACCGGATCACCGAGCAAGCCACACCATGAAGTCCACCACCCTCGCTCTCTGGCCCGTTGGTGCCACTGTGCGGCCTCGGCATCATCCTATGGGACGGCCACGCCATAGCAATGCCCCTTGATCTCGGCACCACACTCGGTCCCTACGAGATTCAAGCCCCCCTCGGCGCGGGCAGCATGGGTGAAGTCTACAAAGCCAGGGACACCCGCTTGGATCGCACCGTCGCCATCAAGGTCCTCCCCGAGCATGTCGCCGCAGACCCCGATCTCAAGCAGCGGTTCGAGCGCAAGGCGAAGACCATCTCCAGCCTGAACCACCCGCACATCTGCACGCTGCAGGGCGGGCGGTGATGCCGCTCTCTTTGAGGGCCTTGCCACTCGTCGAGGCTCACGGCGAGTTCTTCGTCGTAGACCCGCCTGACTCGGCTCGCCTCTGAACCGTCAGCAGACTCGACGTCCGCCTCCACACGTGGATCTGGCTTTGACCTCGCTCTGAAAACCGGCACTCTCGCCCCAACGTGGACAGCGGGGCAGTAATCCGCCCGTGAGGGGAGGCAAATCGCGTGACGGGGGCCAATCTGCCTGTCGAGGCGGGCGGTCGAGGGCTTGGCTCGGCGATCGGGGAGGGACTCTAGAATCTCCTATCGTCACTCTCGGTGCAAGAGTGGCGAACACGTCCCACGGCGTTGTCCGTCCGAAGCCGGTTGCCTAGAGCCCATGACCCATCGGCCCAAAGCCTGGCGCTGACGGCAGGGAGGTCCTGTTCCATGGTGTCCGATCTTCGCTACGGCCTCCGCATCCTGGCGAAGAACCCGGGGTTCAGCGCCATCGCGATCCTGGTGCTGGCGCTCGGCATCGGCGCCAACAGCGCGGTCTTCAGCTTCGTCAACGCGATGCTGCTCAAGCCGCTGCCGATCGAGCAACCCGGCGAGCTGGTCGGCATCTACAGTGAGCAGACCACGCCCCCGGGAGGCTATCGGGCATTTTCCTACCCGAACTACCGTGATCTGCGTGGTCGTGCGACGGTCCTCGCCAGCGTAGCGGCGCACAATGTGACGCTGGTCGGGGTGGGCGACGGGACCGTCACTCGGCGTGTGTTCGCCGATATTGTGTCGGCCAACTACTTTGAGGCCTTCGGATCGCCGCTGACACTCGGCCGCGCCTTCACCCCGGCCGAAGAGGAGCCGGACGCCAACGTGCGGGTCGCCATCATCAGCCATGCCTTCTGGGAACGCGCGGGTCGCGATGCGGATATTCTGGGTCAGACCATCCGGGTGAACGGCGACCTGCTGACCATCGTGGGGGTCACCGGCGAGGGCTTTACCGGTTCGTCCGTGCTCCTCGGTCCCGAGCTGTGGCTGCCGCTCGGGTCCTATGGCTCGACCACGCCCGCCCTCATGGGGGAGGCGCGGTCGCTCAGTGAGCGGGGCCACCACGCCTTGATCGTCGTCGGGCGGCTGCGTGCCGGGCTCACGCAGGAGACGGCGGCCCCCGAGCTCGAGGCGATCGCCGCGCGGCTCGAGCAGGCCTACCCGGCGGAGAACGCCGATCAGACATTCCGCGCGGCGCCGCTGCCGCGACTGTCGGTTACAACTATCCCGATAACTGAGGGCCAATTCTCGGCCATCTCGATCCTGGTGCTAGCGATGTCGGGGGTCGTTCTGCTCATCGCTTGCCTCAACCTCGCGAACATGCTGCTCGCGCGTGGCGCCACCCGCCGCCGCGAGATCGCGATCCGGCTCTCGCTCGGCGGTGCTCGCGGCCGCGTCATCCGGCAGCTGTTGGTTGAGGGATTCGTGCTCTCAGTGGTGGGCGGTGCCGTCGGGCTAGTCGTCGCGGTCTGGGCGGCCGACCTACTCATGACGTCGATCGAACCGATCCTGCCGTGGGGGATGACGGTGGTCGGCGTCGGGGTCGACTGGCGGGTCGTGACCGGAACGCTCGGCTTCTGTCTGCTGGGCACGATCTTCTTCGGGCTCGGTCCTGCGTGGCAGATCACCCACGGTGACATCCTGGACGATCTGAAGCAGCAGGCCAGCGCGGACCGCCAGCGCGGCCGCGGGCTGCTGGCCCCGCGCAAGTTGCTCGTCGTCGGGCAAATGGCGCTGTCGCTCGGGTTGCTCACCGCGGGCGGGCTGTTTCTGCGCAGCGCGGTCGCCGCGTCGACGGCCGACCCGGGCTTTGCGATGGAGCGCGGGCTGCTGCTCGAGACTGACCCGAGCCTGGCCGGTTACGACGAGATACGCGGACGCGCGCTCTATCAGGCGCTGCTGAGCCGCCTACGGGCGCTGCCGGGCGTCGAGGCGGCGAGCTTGGCTTCGATGGTGCCGTTCGGCGCCTCCTCGGAGGGCCGTGACGTGGAGCCGATTGGCCCTACACGCGACAACGGTGCGGAGGTTCGGTCGGCAGACTACACCATCGTTGGGGGCGACTACTTCCGGTCGCTCGGGCTGGGGATGCTCCGCGGTCGCGAGTTCAGCGACGCAGAGGTGCAGGCGGCTACCCCCCCGGCGGTGGCGATCGTCGACGAGACGCTGGCCGCAGCGCTGTGGCCGAACGGCGATCCGCTCGGCCAGCAGGTCCGCTTGCGGTCGATGGGGCAGTTGAGCGACGTCCTGTCGGTGCTGGGGGTCGCTCCCGGCCGTCACGAGATGTTCGACCAACAGCCGAACCCGAACGTCTACGTCCCGTTCGGATGGCAGTACCGGGCCAACATGAACGTCCACGTGAGGCTCGCCACTGGGGGGCGGGAAGCGGCAGTGTCGATGCTGCGGACGGTCCGGGAAGAGGTCCGGCTGTTCGACGAGCGGCTGCCGGTGCTGGCGCTGAAGACGCTCGAGGACGTCCGCGCCGACAGCGCCGACATCTGGCTGACCCGGGCGGGCGCTCGCGTCTTTACCACCTTAGGTGCGCTGGCGCTGTTCCTGGCGGTCATCGGCCTCTACGGAGTGCGGTCCTATGTGGTCAGCCAACGGACCCGGGAGATCGGCATCCGAATGGCGCTCGGCGCCGGTCGTGGCGACGTGCTGTGGCTGGTACTGCGTGAGGGGCTCCTCCTGACGGCGGTCGGGGTCGGCGCGGGTCTCCTGCTATCGGCCGGTGCGGCGCGGCTGCTCGACAGCCTGCTCTACGAGGTCAGCACCATCGATCCGATGGTCTTCATGCTGGCCCCACTCGTGCTCACCGGGTCGGCGCTCCTGGCCTCCTATCTACCGGCCCGCCGTGCGACGCGCGTGGTGCCGATGGTGGCGCTCCGCCACGAGTGACTGCGGTCAGTGAGCGTGAATTGCGTCGGCGTGCGTTTCGGCTCGATGGCCATGCTTCCCGCCGCCCTCGCGCCTTGGCGGCCGTGAAAGGACCGCGTCATGCAACAAGTATCTCCCACGATGTTTGTCGCGGCTTTGCTTGTGGCCGCTGGGATTTCCGACACCGGCGCGGGACAGACTGTGACCAACTCGGCGAACACAGGGTTTGTAGAGGTCGGTGACGCGAGGCTCTATTACGAAGAGACGGGTCGGGGCGCTCCGATTGTGTTGCTCCATGGTTCGCTTCTCGATCGCCGGTCGTGGGACCCTCAGTTTGACCTCCTCGCGAGAAGCTACCGCGTGGTCCGCTACGATGCGCGACACCATGGGAACTCCAGCGGCGGGCCGGGCGAGTTCACCAACTTCGATGACTTGCGGGCGGTGCTGGAGGCGTTAGGCATCGACAAAGCCACCCTCCTGGGTCTGTCGCAAGGAGGCCGGACCGCCATCGATTTCGCCATCGCATATCCGGACAAGGTGGCTGCACTCATCCTGGTATCGCCGGGAGCCAGCGGCTATGAGCGCGAGAGCGCGCCAGTCGCCAAGCACAGTGAGGAGTTCGGTGCCGCCTTTGTTGAGGGAGGTGTTGATGCGGGCATCGATTATTTTCTCCGTCAATATGTGGATGGTCCCACGAGGTCGCCTTCAGACGTCGATGCCTCGGTGAGGAACCAAGTCCGGCGAATGGCACTGGGCTGGGTAACCACGCAGAACCCAGAGAGTGTCTGGAAGGAGCTGGAGCCGCCGGCCATCGGGCGATTGGACGAGATTCAGGCCCCGACATTGGTCGTGGTGGGAGATCTCGACCAGCCCTACATCCTGGAGCTTGCTGACATGGTGAAAGCCAGGGCTTTCGACGCCGAAGTCGCTGTGATACGGGGAGCGGCTCACATGGTGAACCTGGAGAAACCGGAAGCGTTCAATGAAACGGTGCTCGGCTTTCTCGCGGGTCGGTGAACCCGCCACCTGACTCGATGCCCCTGTCCTCTCGTAGCCGATACTCGATCTAATGGCTCTCACCATAGGTGACCGCCTTCGTCCCTGCCCCCGGACATAACGCTCGTCCGTCGCCTCTGACCTGGGACATGACGCCCGTCATGGCGGGGTGGCGCAGCCTCCCTCAAGGATTGGATACCCAGGTCGTGTATCCACCAGGGCCGCGCAAGGGTGCGGCGCTGGCTGACCCAGGAAGTTCGCTCGTCCGGGCGTAGGCCACGAGGCGACTCATGGAAGGCCGGACGCTCTCGCACGACATGGTCCTCGAGAAGCTTGGCGGCGGCGGCATGGGGCAGATCTACCGACTCTCGACGGGCCAGGGCACCGAACCGGTCTGTGGGCCGTGATCAGGAAGGAGAAGGCACTCATGAGTCACGAACTGGATAGGCGCACTTTCTTGAAAGCGGCGACCGGTTCAACGGCGGCAGCAGCCTCTCTGCCTGCCGCTGCTGCGGCGGCGCCGACCACAGCTCCTAGCAGCGCTCAGCAATACGGGGTCCCCTCTGGCCCGCCGGCAGTTCCGGAATATGCCACGGTGGCCCCGGCGGATGACGGTGCCGAGCTCATGCTACGGGCGATCGCTGCCAACGGTGTCGAGAAGATATTCATGAATGGCGGTACGGATAACTACCACTTCATGGAGATGGTCGCCAAGTTCAAGGCGCTGGGGCGCCCCACGCCTGACCTCGTGACGGTCACCTATGAGGCAACGGCGCTCTACATGCAGCTGGGCTACTTCCAGTGGACGCGCCGGCCCCAGCTCACCGTGCTCCACGTCGCCCTCGGCACCATCAACGCCGGCGGTGCCTGGGACGAGGCGTTGCGCGCCAACGCCGGCCTCGTGGTCATGGCTGGCATCCCGGGGCAGACGACCAAAGGCGAGCTGGGGTATAGCCAGCGCGGTGGCATTCAGTACCTACAGGAGGTCCCGAACCAGGCCGACGTCGTCAGACCGTACATAAAGTGGGATTACGAGATCAAGCGGGTCGAGAACGCTGGGCTCATTATCAACAGCGCCTATCGGATGGCTGCTTCGGAACCGTGCGGCGTGGCGTATGTCACCTACCCAATGGAGGTCGCCGAAGCACCGTTGGAGGGAGGTCTTCTGTACCAAGCAGACGACTTCGCTCCGGCCACGAGCGCGCAGGGCGATTCCGAAGCGTTGCGCGAGACCGCCAAGCTCTTGGTCCAGGCGAAGAACCCGCTGGTCAGTGTCGGACACATGGGTCGGCATCCCGAGGCCGTGGCGTCGCTGGTGGCGTTGGCCGAAAAGCTCTCCGTGCCGGTGGCCTCTAGGGATAGGTTCGTGAACCTCCCGAAGAACCATTGGTCACGTTCGGGCGCCGACCTTGCCAATCGGGATGTCATCCTGGTCATTGACCACCCGACGCCCTGGATCGCCGACCCCTCCAAGACCGCGAAGATCATCAGGCTCGACAATGACCCGATACTGCAACGATTCCCGTTCCAGGGGCACCCGACACATATCCCGATCACGTGCAACTCCGCTCTGGCGCTGCCCCTTCTGACTCAGATGTGCGACGAGTTCATCACCGCTGAGCGCCAGGCAGCCTTCGCTGACCGCAAGGCGGCTCTGGTGGCCGCCAGGGCGGCTGCCGACGAGCGCGCTGCCGCAGCCATTCGAAGAGCCAGGACGGCGTACCCGCTGTCGACCACCTGGATCAACGAGTGCATCAATCAGGTGGCCGACGAGGACACCGTGATCACGTCGGACATCGGAGGGGTGGGACAACAGTACGACCGGACGCAGCCCGGCCATCTCTTCGCGCTGTGTGGCGCCAGTCTGGGGGGCGCATGGCCCAGGGCGCTCGGCATCAAGATGGCTGCTCCCGACAAGATGGTCATCTCAGCCGGTGGAGACGGATGCACCATCTTCTCAGACCCGATATCGTGCTTGATGGTATCGAATATGTACGATGTGCCGACCCTGCACATCGTCAGCAACAATAACAAGTACAACGCCGTGGAACGCGGCTTGGCGAGATATGGAGGTGTCGATAGCTACGCGGCGAAGGCCGGCTACAACGGCTCCGCTCTCAAGCCATCGCCCAACTTCGCCGGGATAGCCCGAGCAATGGGTGCCTACGGTGAGAAGGTCACCGACCCGACCGAGATGCCGGCAGCCCTGCGGCGCGCGCTGGACGCGGTGAGGGGGGGACAGGCCGCCGTGCTGGATTGCGTCACCGTCCGGGAGTAGAGACGTGCATACGTCCAGGCGGCCACCGATCTGCTGGCGGCCAATCTGGCGCGTGAGTATCCCGATTCCAACGGGACAAAGAGTTTCCCGATGGTGCAGGTCGACCGCAACCGCATCGGCCTCCTCGACACGACGGACGACACAGAGAGCGGCCTGTCGTTCCTGATGGGCGTGGTTGGATTGGTCTTGCTGATTGCCTGTTTCAACGTGGCCAACCTTCAACTGGTGCGAGCGACGAAGCGGCAAAGAGAAATCGCCCTGCGGCTGTCTCTAGGCGCCCCTCGTTGGCGAATCATCAGGCAGCTCCTCACCGAGAGCGTCTTGCTCTCCTTGCTGGGAGGCGCGGTTGGACTGCTTCTCGCCACATGGGTAATCGATGTCATCGTGGCTCTTCAGGGCACCATCGTGGAGATGCCGATCGAGCTTGATTTCGGTCTCGACCGGCGTGTGCTCGGGTTCACCTTGGTTCTGTCGTTGCTGAGCGGTGTGCTCTTCGGCTTGGCGCCGGCCCTGCAGACGCTGCGACACGGGCAATTCTCGGGGCTCAAAGATCAAACGCCGGCGCACAGCCAAGGCAAGACCAGGTCTCGTCTGCAGAACTCGCTTGTGGTCGCTCAGGTCGCGATATCTCTCGTCTTGCTCATCGGCGCCGGACTGTTGCTGCAAAGCATGGGGAATGCACTCTCTCTGGATCCCGGTTTCGATGCCCGCAGCGGCGTGGTCCTTCCCATCAATCTCGGCTACGGCCGGTATGACGAGGTGGAGGGGAAGCGCTTCCTCCGACAACTGGTCGAGCGAGTGGAGTCGCTTCGGGGCGTCCAGTCGGCAACGGTCACCGCGGAGCTTCCCCTCGGTCAGCTTCACATCCGGCAATCGATCGGTGTCGAGGGATACGTTCCCGCTCCGGACGAGCAGATGATCGTGCGGACAAACTTTGTCGGGCCACGATACTTCGAAACGCTGGGCATTTCGATCGTGAACGGCCGCGCCATTGATGAGCACGACGGAGAGGACCGCAGACCTGTGGCAGTCATCAATGAGACGATGGCCCGCCGCTATTGGCCGGGCAGAGACCCGATCGGACAAGCGATTCACGTCGGTGGAGGGGGGGAGCCGGGGGAGATCGTCGGTATCGTCAAAGACGGGAAATACGACACGCTCGACGAGCCGTCCCAACCCTACGTCTGTTACGCCCTGGAACAGCTGGACGTCTACCTGAAACAAGTGAATCTGATCGTCAGAACCGAGGGAGACCCACGGGCGTTGATGGGGCCGATCAGAGGCGAGATTCAACAACTGGACCCAGACATGCCGGCGCCGCAGATCATGACGCTCGACGAGTTTCTCGAGATCAGGGTTGAGGAGACTGGGGGGCCCGCCGAGATGGTCGCAATCTTCGGACTACTCGCGTTGTTGGTGGCGATGGTGGGTGTCTTTGGCGTGATGTCTTACTCGGTGAGCCAGCGGACGCTCGAGATCGGCATCCGCATGAGCCTTGGCGCCCGACCGATCGAGATCCTGAGACTGGTCATCGCGGCGGGACTGAAGATCACGTTGGTTGGCGTTGCCGTCGGCTTGAGCGGCGCAATGGCCGCGTCGCGTCTTCTTACGAGCTTTCTGTATGAGGTCAATCCGCTGAACCCGCTGATCTTCATCGCGGTCTCGGCGGCCTTGGTCGTCGTTGCCCTGCTGGCTTGCTACGTGCCGGCGCGATGGGCGGCTCGGGTCGATCCGATGATTGCGCTGCGGTACCAATGACGAGTCAAACACCGGGCGTCTCAAGAAGCAGGGTCGGTTCGACCGATTGATGCAACAGTGGCGGCCAGTTTATCAGCCGGGGTGGCACCGCCGAGCGTTTTGCGCGGTCGTCAGTTGAGGCGTCGTGCGATCGCGTTGAGAAACCCGCTCGCCACACTGAGGTTGGCCACGTCAACCGTCGCGCCACACTTTGGCGCGTACCAGCGTGGCTCTTCCTGGTAGGCCGGCCAACCCCGAGAGCAGGACCGCGACTGGAGGAACCATGGTTCGCACAAACCGGATCGTCGCGTGGGTCAGCATTTCAGCCGGTGCGGGGACCGGGCTCATCATGGGGCTCTGGTCCTTTGCGGGGCCGGTGCCGGTACCCGAGGTGCTCGGCGAGTACACGGATGTGTCCCGCCGCCTCGCTCGGCTCGGCCACATCGCCTTTTTCGGCCTGGGCTCCTGAATTTGCTTCTGGTCCGGGAGTTCCCGACGCTGGCCATTTCCGACCGCCTGCGACGCCTTGCCTGCCGTGCGATGAACTTCGGGAACATCTTCCTGCCGCTGACTCTCTTCGCCGCGGCGTTCTGGCACCCGCTCAAGTACACGATGCCCCTGCCGGCCTGTTCGGTCTTCCTCGCCCTGCTGATCTGCGCGCACGGAGCGCTCCAGACCCCCCATGGCGATGCTCGTTCCCATTGCTGACCTCGCGTCGCTCGCGGAACTTGCCTCCGCAGCGGCGAAACGGTTCGGGGACAAACCGGCGCTTGTCCGCGCGACGGCCGTGGGAGGCGCCGGCCTCACCTACCGCGCACTGGACGACCTGGTCGCTCGAGGCGCGGGGGCGCTCTCCGGGTTCACGCCCGGGAGTCGCGTTCTGCTGGCGATGGATCCCAGACCGGAGTGGGCCGCGGCGCTCTTCGCCATCCTGCGGGCCGGACTGGTCGCTGTCCCGGTCGCCCCGAGCCTCGATCAGGGAACCCTCCGGACCATCGTCTCGTTCACGACGCCGGCCGCCGCGGTGCTCAGCGACCGAACGAAAGGGCTGAGTGGGCTTCTGGGAGCCGTACCACCGATTGTGCTGTCTGACTGGCCGGACCTCTTCCCGGCCACCGGCGTCGAGACGCGACGGGACGACCTTGCGCTGCTCGCCTTCACCTCGGGCAGCACCGACCGTCCGCGGGCGGTCGAATTGACCCACGGAAATCTGTTGGCGAACCTCGCCTCACTCCTCGCCGTGCGGACGGTGAGACCTGGAGATGCCCTGATCTCGATGCTTCCGCCGTCGCACCTCTTCGAGCTCATGGCCGGTCTGTTCGCCCCCCTGGCTTGCGGCGCACGCGTCGTCTATCCCGGGTCGCCGCTCCCCAACCGCCTCGTCGATTCCATCTGCGACGACGGCATCACACACGCACTGGCCGTGCCGGCGCTGGTCTCCCTCCTGTACGACGAGATGATGACGCGCGAAGAGGGGGCCAGTCGCCTCAGGACCCTGATGGTCGGGGCCGCGGCGCTCTCGAGCGAGTGGAACGCGAAGCTTGCCGCTCTCGGCATCAGACTGGACGTCGGATACGGGCTGACCGAGGCGGCACCGATCGTCAACGTCGCGACAGCCGGGGAGTGCCCCGACGGTTCGATCGGACGTGCGCTGCCGGGCGTGGACCTGCGGGTCGAGGACGGCGAGGTGTGAGGCGTCAAATAGATGTGGACCACAGGAGGCTTTGAAATAAGAGAGACTTTGCAGCCAGGGGAGGAGGTCCCCATGAGCCACGCAAAGTCAGCAGAACGAGTTGTTCGTGACATTCAGCGGAAGACGCGGCGGCGATTTTCGGCAGAGGAGAAGATTCGGATCATCCTGGAGGGATTGCGGGGCGAAGAGAGCATCGCGTCCCTCTGTCGACGTGAAGGGCTCAATCCCAATCTCTATTACCGGTGGAGCAAGGAGTTTCTGGAGGCGGGCAAGAAGCGGCTGCTGGGGGGCACCACGCGTGAGGCGACGTCGACGGAGGTCGCCGACGTGCGGAAAGAAGTCGCCGAGTTGAAGCAGGTGGGGCCGAACTGGTGCTGGAGAACCGCCTGCTTAAAAAAAGCGTAACGGGCTTCGACTCGGAGGCCGGTACATGAGACGGACGACGGGCGAGAAGGTCGAACTCATCCGGCTCGTGGAGGGCTCGGATCTGTCCGTGCGGCAGACCCTGCGGGAGCTGCGGCTCAATCGGTCGACCTTCTATGCGTGGTATCGCCGCTACACGCAGCGGGGACGGACGGGACTCGAGCCGCGGCCCGGCGCCAGCCGGCGGGTCTGGAACCGCATCCCCCCGCGGGTGCGCCAGCGCGTAGTCGACGCCGCCTTGGCCGACCCCGAGCAGTCGCCGCGGGAGCTGGCGTGGCACGTCACGGACCGCGAGGGGCATTTTCTCTCGGAATCGAGCGTCTATCGCATCCTCAAGGCCTACGATCTGATCCTACGTAGTGCTGTCGGCAGCGAAGACGTTCCAGCATCCGACCCGGCGGCCGCATGAACTCTGGCAGACCGACTTCACGTATCTGCGGGTCGTGAGCTGGGGGTGGTACTACCTGTCGACGGTGCTGGACGACTACTCGCGCTACATCGTGGCCTGGACGCTACGGACGTCCATGCAGGCGTCGGACGTCACGGAGACGCTGGACCTGGCCCGCGCGGCCACCGACGTCGACCAGGTCGGGGTCGAGCATCGGCCCCGGCTGCTGAGCGACAACGGGTCCTGCTACGTCTCGGCCGAGCTGGCCACGTATCTCGAGACTCACCAGCTCACACACACCCGCGGGGCGCCCTATCACCCGATGACACAGGGCAAGATCGAGCGCTATCACCGGTCGATGAAGCACATCGTGAAACTCGAGCAGTACTACAGCCCCTGGGAACTCGAGCGGGCCGTCGCACGCTTCGTCGACTACTACAACTACCGCCGTTTGCACGAAGCACTCGACAACGTGACCCCGGCCGACGTCTACGAAGGGCGGCGACCGGCGATCCTCGCACGGCGGGAACAGATCAAACGGAGGACACTGGCGCAACGCAAACGCCAGAATCTATGCACACCGCGCAGGGCGGTTAACCGGCAGGAAGTCTCTCTTACGAAACAGACTCAATGGTCCGAATTGATTTGACAACGTACACCCTGTCGGTCGCGGCGCGACCAACTGGTGGACCCAGCTAGAACCGGAAGAGGCGATTCACTTTCACGACGATCGCGCGGTTCTCAAGCTCGGGGAACCGGGGGACAAGGGTATCCCGCTGGTCAGTGTAGACGACGAACAGCTCGCTACCCGGCTGGTACTCCCACCGTAGCCGGATGTTGGTCGAGAGCGACGCGGCGGCGGAGTTGTATTGCAACAGGGCGCTGATGAAGGCCCGCGGGTTGACGGTGTACGTGGCCCGGCTGGTCAGGAGCGTCGCCGTGAACGACCCCGTCGGCACGTCGACCCAGTTGATCGAAAGACCCGGCTCGACCGACAACTGCGGAGTCAGTCCAACGCGACCTCGGCTGACGCCGGCGCTCGTCCTGGTGCCTCCGAAGAAGCTCCCGTGGGACGCCGAGAACGTGCCGGAGATCCGCCGTTGGCTACCGAAGGCGTACGAGGCGCTGGTGTCGGTGAACGTGTAGCCGCCCACCGGAATCGTGACGTCGGTGGCGATGTCGAACGGCTCGGCGAGGAACTCGTAGTTGTGTGACGCTTCGACCAGGAACTGGTCGCTGTTCTCCAGATCGATCCCGAAAGCGGCGTTCGCGATGCGCGTGTCGACCCGGCCGGCGTCGTTGGTCACGTAGTCGAAGCTGCCCTCCCACGAGAGCTTGCGCACCGACGCGATGCTGGCCGGACGCGGACTGAAACGGGTCGAGGCGAAGCTCCGCTGGAAATCTGTGCGGCGCAGGAAGCCGACTTCGGGGTTGAAGTGCTCGTCGACCACCAGGCGCTCGGCTTGCAGACCGTATCGGTCGCCGTTGTAGTCGAACTGCCCGCGGTAGCTCAGGTCGTCGCCATCGAGCCCCGGTGTTTCGGTGCGGGCGAGGTAGGTGTTCAGATTCAGGTTGTCGTAGAAGGCAAACGTGCCGTCGACGCCGTACAACTGGTTCGATCCCTCTCCTGAGAGCGCCACTGAACGATGGGTGGCGAGCACGCCGATGGCGCTGCGGCGCAGGATATCGCGCTTGATCCGGACGACGCCGAAGTTCGTCGGGCGCGCGCCGGACGAGGCTTCGTCACCGGTCTGGATGTCGAGCAGGCCGATGCTGAACGCGCCGACTTTCCCGGTCAGGCGTCCACCCGCTTCGATCGGCACCGGCAGGCCGCCGTCGAGGCCGATGCGACGGCTGAAGAACAGAATAGGGGTGTTGCTGCCGCCGCCCCCAGAGCCGCCCACTCGCAACCCGGGACCGCGGCCACTGAAGCCCCGACCACCGCCGAAATCGAAGATGCCCTGCCCCTCGAGAAAGAACTCCCGTTTCTCGGGGAAGAACAGGCTGAACCGGGTCAGGTTGACCTGCTGCTCGTCCACTTCGACCTGTGCGAAGTCGGTGTTGTAGGTGAAGTCGGCTGTCAGCCCCTGGGTGACGCCGTACTTGACGTCGAAGCCGGCATCGCCGTCGAGCACGTTCGCGGTGGGCGGGCTGGCGAGCCGATCGGTCGTCAGGTCGGAGATGAGATAGGGTTTGACCTCGATGTTGCCGCTGCTCGGTGGCGCCTCGACACCGACGACGGCGCCCGCCACCGACAGCCGCATGATGCCAGCCAGACCGTAGGCGGCCGGGACCGCGGTGAGATACGAGGTTTCGTTCTTCCACCGTACGATGCGGCGCAGGTTCACGCCCCAGGTTTGCGCGGTCCCGGGGCTGAACCGCACCGTCTTGAACGGAATAGCGATCTCCACTGTCCATCCGTCGTCGAATCGGTCCGTCCTGACGTCCCAGACGCCGTTCCAGTCGCGGTTCATGTTGCCCGCGGTGATATGTCCGTCGAACATGCCGCCGAGTGGGTTCGTGTGAAACATGTAGCCGTTGCGGCGGTCATAGAACGTGTCGAGCACCACCGCGAAGTTCTCGTTCTGGAAGATGCCCAGATTGTCGCGCCGCATCTCGTTGGCAATCATCCGCGCGGGCTGCGAGTCCCAGCATCGGGCCGAGATGTAGATCGTGTCGTCGTCGAAGAAGATCCAGGTTTCGGTCCTCTCGCTCGCAGGGGCGCCCTCGTTTGGCTCCTGCTGGATGAAGTCACTGACCGAGGGTACGGTCGTGTAGACACGCTCGTCGAGTCTGCCGTCGAGCGCAATGGCCTCGGTGATCCGCGTGGCGCGCATCGTGGCCTGTCCACGCGCGTTGCGCGCGACCATGGCCGGTAAGGTTGGGGGGGAGGGACCGTCGATGATCGATCCCGAGCCGATGGCGAAGCCGGCCCGTCCCGCCGGCGCGTCGTTCGACGGGGAGGCCCCGTCGGGTCGAATGCGACGCTCAGCGGCGACTGAATCAAGTGTCGACACGCCGGGCTGGACGATTCGTGCCGGGTCTGCCGGAGTAGCTACGAGCTGGGCAGCCAGCGCATCCTGCAGTGCGAACAGGTCGTTCAACTCGCCGTCGACCAATCCGGAGCCGACGACCCGGCCCGACTCTACGTCGGTCAGCAGTGCCGTGATACGGATGCGGGTGCCGATGCGTTGATACGAGCCTTCGACGATGCGGGAGACGCCGGGCTGCTCGGCAGCCGTGAGGGAGGGGACCGTCACCCCGCTTCCGAGCGTGGAGGCCAACGACTCGGCGACGCCCATGCCGACCCAGTCATCTTCGGGCGCACCGCCCACGTTTGCAAACGTGACGACGACGAGCGCGGAAGCTGGGGCAGCCCCGGTGGCCGGTTGACCGGCGCCAAGCGCGCTACTCACCGGGCCGAGCAGCAGCACCAGCAGCGTCGCCGCGACGAGTTTGATAGCAGTGAACGACAACGCAGGTCGAATTGTATCCGCTATCTCCAGGGGGGCGGTGAGGACATGCAGGCTGGCCTGTGCGGATCGATCACGCGCAAGGTCAGACGTGCGCTATTCTCGGAACGGTTCCGACACACCAACCTCCACCTGGAACCGGCGGAAGCGGCTGTAGGTGGCGGTGCCGTCGACTCGGGAGCCCTGCCGGCGACTGTCATAGCGTTCGCGCATCTCGACCGGCACGAGGTGGTCGATCGTCTCGGTCTCCGCGTATCTGACAGTGATGGTCACATCCACGTCGTCACTGTCGACGATCAATTCCGTGACGAGCACTCGGCCGGTCGTCGGTTCGATCCAAAAGCGACCTTCGGCGGGCAGGTTCTCACCGTCTCGTCCCCGAATCACGGAGATCGGCCACGTTTCCGTGTACCGGAGCACCCAGATGTCGGCATTGTCGGCCGGTCCCTCGAGACCGAGAGCGGGCGACATGTCCGTGACGCGCTCGAACTCGAATCGCGGCTTGTAGGATGCGCTGAGAAAGAGGAGCGCGTAGGTCGGGGTGTTGAAGTTTCGCGCGATGCCACCGATGTTGTAGCGGGCGCTATCGTTTCGGATGCCTGCGATTTGCCGACTCGTCGACGCCGACGGCTCGAGAAACAATCGGCTCAGCCGATCCTGCCGGTCACGGACGACCCGGTCGTCGACTTCGAAGACGTCACGGAATCCGTAGTACCGGCCCTCTCCCTCAGGACGGATGAGCAGAAAGTCCGATCGCAGCACCCGGCGTCTGTCGGGGTCGCCGAAGCCGACGGTCGCCGGGTTTCTCGCACGCTGCTCGTAGCGTTCCTCGGCGACTGTCCCCGACAACTGGTCGTGGAGCTTGTCGACGTAATCAGTCGCGCGGGCGAGCACGTCGGCGAGGGAAGGCTCCTGTGCCCGACCTGCCAGTGGCAGCGACATCAGCGCCAGTGCCACTAGCAACGAGCGCTCGATGCCGACATGCGAGCGGCACATCCTGGTACTCGTGTTGGGTGGAAGGAACCGTCTGATGTCTGATGTCAACTGAATGACGAGAGATCAGCGCGGCGACCGGTCCTGGACCGGTCGCCACGTCGCCAACCGTTACTGGAGGCGGACCACGAGGGCGGCGCGGCGGTTCAGCCGCCGCGTCTCTTCGCGGGCGTTGTCGTGCATCGGCCGCTCCTCGCCGAAGGTCACCGTGCGCAGCCGGCCGGCGGAGATGCCGCGGCTCGTCAAATAGTCGCGCACCGCGGTAGCACGCCGCTCACCGAGCGCCTGGTTGTATTCGGAGGTGCCGATGTTACAGGTGTGGCCCTCCACCGTCAGGCTTAGATTGGCGTCGTCGTTCATCGCGGCGACTGCCTCGTCGAGAATCCGTGCGGCGCCCGGTCGCAACGTGTATCGGTCGAAGCCGAAGTGCACGTCCTCGAACGAGTACTCCCGCGGTGGTGGCGGCGGTGGCGGTGGCGGTGGCGGTGGTGGCGGCGGTGGAGTCGGTGGTGGTGGCGGCGGTGGTGGTGCCGGCGGCTCTGGTGGTGGCGGTGGTGGCACCCAGCGTCGCACACCCGGGTGATACCCGACCCGGAGCTGGAAGCCCATGCTATTGCCGGTCGTGCCTAGGAAACCGGTTTCCTGGTTCACCGCATAGTTGAAGCCCGCGCCGATGAACGCGCCGTAACTGGTCTGCCACATCAGACCGACGGTGAGATCGATCGGCGTGGCAATTGTCGAGGAGAGCGCAGACAGTGTGCCGTCGACTCCCAGGAGCGGCGTCGTCAGCACGACGTCGTCGTCGACCGGCACCTCTCCGTGCAGCTCGGTGAACAGCTTGACCCGTCCGTCGGTCGGGAACCCAGCGCCGACGCCCCACCGGATGCTGTTGCCGAGGGCGATACCGTCCGGTTCGCCGCGGACGAGGAAGCCACCGAAGCCGGACAGCTCTACCTGCTCCCGGAGGTTCTTACTGACGATGAAGTCGACCATCACGTCGGCTTCACCGGTGCTTCTGCCGAAGTCCTCGTCGCCGGTCGGTATCTTGACGGCGCCACGAACGGCCAGTGCCGCCGGCTGCAGCCGGTGCTCCGAGGCGATGTTGAACTTCGCCCCGACGACCAGATCGCCGATGCCGTCGTCATTCCAGAAGTCGGTGACGAACGGATACTCGTTCAGGACGCCGCCGTTGTCGGGATCACTGGGGTCGAAAAGCGGCCTGGTGACACGTCGGATCCGTGTGTCGGCGCGAACCGATCCGAACACCTCGACCCGGTCCCCGATGCCGACGCCGACCGTGCCGACAAAATGACTGATGTCGGTGATGCCCTGTTCCCGGTCGAAGTTAGCGCGGTAGCCGCTGATTGACCACTTGCCGTCCGGTAGGATTTCCCCGGTGGGAACGAACCACAGCCCGGTGTCGCCAAACCAGGTGGTGCTGCCCGGCCGGGTCTCGACCTCGGTATCCTGCGCGGTCACCGCGCTGGCGGCGGCGAGCAGGATGCAAGCTGCCAGAAGGACAGGGGTAAGGAATCGGTTCATCGCGGGTTTATCCTCCAAGAACGTACCACGACAGGCCACACGTGCGCCCGTCGAATCATACGACCGACATTCGATTGAAGTCAATGGATCCGGGCTGGAAGGGTTTGATTCCCAACTAGATCTGGCAGCTGATCTGACCGGGTCACGGGCTCTGCGTCGTGGGCTTGCAAGCCTTGCTGCCGAGTGACGAGGAACGTCGCTAGTCGTCGTCCTTCTTTCGCCGTGGGGCCACTACCCAGGCGATGCCGATGCTCAGAGCGTAGAGCGCGACCATCGGCGCCGCCATCAGCGACAGGGTGACGGGGTCGCCGGTTGGGGTCAGCACCGCGGCGAAGATGAAGATGAGCAGGATGGCGTACTTGGTGTTGCGCAGCAGGAAGCCGGCGCTCACCACGCCGACACGCGCCAGGAAGAACACCAGCGTGGGCATCTGAAACACGGCGCCGCAGGCGAGCACCAGCCGAACGTAGAGCGAGAACGCCGGCTGGATTCTCGGCATGAACGTCATGTATTCGTTCGAGTTCCCGTAGCTGGCGAGAAACCGCCAGGCGATCGGGAAGAGCAGATAGTGGGCGAACAGGCAGCCGCCGATGAAGAACAGGCTCGACAGCGTGACGAAGGGAATGGCGAACTTCTTCTCGTGCCCATAGAGCCCGGGGGCGACAAAGCGCCAGAGCTGCAGGAGGACCACCGGCATCGAGATGATCAGTCCCACGAGCGCCGCGATCTTGATGTAGAGAAAGAACGCCTCGGTCGGTTCGGTGTAGACGAGCTGGCCGTCCTCAGGAAGGATCTCCTGGAGCGGTTCCATGATGAAGTCGAAGATCGGACGGATGAACGCGAACGCGATCAGGAACCCGCCGAAGACCGACGAAATCGCGACGATGAGCCGTTTGCGCAGCTCGTCCAGGTGGTCCAGGAAGGACATGCGGCCGCCGGCGCCGTCGAGCTCGTCTTCGTCCTCGTCTGGCCGCTGTTCGATGAGGTCCTCGTGGTCGGGGTCGGCCGCACCGGGTTCAGGAAGGACGGACATAACCCGGTGTGTGGGCCTCAGACGGTGCTTGCCGTGTTGTGCTGCTGATCGTCGCCAGGTGCGGCGTCAGGCGCCGCTGGTGCGTCAGGCGCGTCGGGCGCCGCTGGTGCGTCGGGCGCGTCAGGCGCTGCTGGTGCGTCGGGCGCCGCTGGCGCAGCGGCCCTAGGCGCCTCACTATGCGTCTGCTCCTCGACGTGAATCTCCTCTTCGAGCGTATTGCGGAGGTCGTTTGATGCGCGCTTGAACTCACCCAGGCTCTTGCCGAGCGAGCGGCCGAGCTCGGGCAGCTTTCGCGGTCCAAACACGATCAATGCGATTACAAAGATGATGAGCAACTCCGCCATCCCGAT
Source organism: Acidobacteriota bacterium (assembly GCA_002726085.1). Classification (GTDB taxonomy): domain Bacteria; phylum Acidobacteriota; class Vicinamibacteria; order Vicinamibacterales; family UBA8438; genus NP936. The sequence goes on along the minus strand of PBRZ01000127.1, from coordinate 14,850 downwards.
CGAACCAATCATGATCGCGGCTCCTTCTGTCCCTCAAATGTCTCCGTGCGTCGACCGCGACACCACGACGCGATACCGCCGTGAGGCGAACCGCATGGGGCGCTGTCGCAGTGTCGAGATGGGGCCGGACAGTACTCGCATCTCACTCTTTGCATTATAGGAATGAGGGCAGCGTTGGTCAAGCAAACGGTGTGCGGTGAAGTCCAGGAAGTCATTGCCACACAGTGTGTTAGCCATGTTGCGTGGTCGCGACAAGAATGGATTCTCATGGCCGGACCGGTATTGACTCGGCACGACGAACCGACCGAGCGAGGTCCGGTCTGTATCCGACGGTGAACACATGATCTTTGTCCGTGGTGGGCGCCTGATTTTCTGTTAGCATCTTCTCTATGAACCATGTACGCGGATCCAGAACTCTGACGATGGCCGTGGCGGTCGTAATTGCCTCGGCCCTACTGGGCGGACTCTTCGGCGGGCGGGTGCTGGCCGGTCAGGACAGCCTGAGTCAGCATTACGAGGCGTTCACGAAGGCCCTGGCGGCCATTGAGACCACCTACGTGGGCGAGGCCGATTCGGAGCAGCTCGTGTATCGGGCCGTCGGCGGCATGCTGCAGACGCTCGATCCGCACTCCAGCTTCATGGATCCCCGGTCATATGCCCAGCTGCGGGAGCGCCAGGAAGGCCGGTACTACGGTCTGGGCATCACCATCAACGTCATCGATCGCGCGATCACGGTGATGAACCTGTTCGAAGGGTCGCCAGCCTATCGCAAGGGCATTCGACGCGGCGATGTCATTGCGCGCATCGCGGGCGAGAACGCCATTGGGAAGACCAGTGACGAAGCGGTCAAGCTGCTGCGGGGTCCAAAGGGCAGCACGGTCGAAGTCTCCCTCCGGCGGCGGGGCTACGACCAGCTCATCGACCTGGAAGTGGAGCGGGACGAGATCACGATCCCGACGGTCCAGGGCGCCTTCATGATCGACGAGGCGATCGGCTATGTGCGTCTGCGGGACTTCTCGGAATCGAGCTCGCGCGAGCTGCAAGCGGCGCTGCACGAGCTGGACGAGCTCGGGATGGAGAAGCTGGTGCTCGACCTTCGCGACAATCCGGGCGGCCCGCTCGACCAGGCGATCCGCGTATCGAACGAGTTCCTGCCGCGAGGCGATCTTATCGTCTACACGCGCGGCCGGGTGCAGAACTCGGACCAGGACTATCACGCGCGCGAGGACGGCGACCACAACGACATTCCACTCGTGGTGCTGGTCAATCGCAACAGCGCGAGCGCGTCTGAAATCGTGTCCGGGGCGATCCAGGATCACGACCGCGGGCTCATCGTCGGCGAAACGACGTTCGGCAAGGCGCTGGTCCAGTCGATCTACCGAGTCAGCCAGGACGCCGGACTCGCGTTGACCACCGCCCAGTACTACACGCCGAGCGGCCGGATCATTCAGCGTCCGTGGGACGATACCTTTGACGAGTATCTGACCTACTCCATGCGTGAGCAGAAGCCGGCCGAGCATGCCATGAGCGAGCGGCGCTTCACCGACGGCGGCCGCGAGGTGTTTGGGGGCGGCGGGATCGAGCCGGATCATTTCCTGGCTGGTCCGGTCGAGGGGTTCGACCCCACGGCCGTCGGTCGACTGCTTACCGCGCGGTCGGAGTTTGCCATCTTCGCCGAGGGATTCTCCGCCGAGGGCGACACGCGTATCCAGGAAGTGGCGCAGGGACGACAGCTGGTTTCCCGAGGGTTCGTCGTTGACGACGCGATGATGGCCGAGTTCCGATCCCAGCTCGAATCCCGGGGGCTGACGTTCGATGAGGAGGTCGAGGAAGCGCTCGGGGTCGACGAGACGTTCATCAGGGCGATGATGCACTATGAGATTGACCTCGCGCTGTTCAGTCTCGATGAGGCGCGGCAGAACCTGGCCGCGACCGACCCGCAGGTGCAGTACGCCCTGACGCTGTTTCCCGAGGCGGAGCGTCTGCTCAACGTCTCACGGCAGCCTGGGGCCGTCGCGGCGCGTCGGGAGTAGCGCGGGGCGGCGCTTGCTCGCTAGCCTCGCCCCTGGTACACTGCGGCCGGTCTTGGAAGATGTCTGAGCCGCCGATGTGCTGCCAACGATGGGCCTAGCGGGCTGCTGGATTTTGAGGCGGCCCACCGGCGGGTCCCCGGGGGCGTTGGTCCGTAATCGCACAGATATTCCGAAGCGTTCCCAGCCGCTGGAGAGGAGGGGTGTCGGCACCCCCCAGATTTGGCGGCTGTTGTTGTGTACGACGGACCACGCTGCCGCAAGCTAGTGAGAAACGACACCGATGCGTCTGCAACAGCTTGAAATCTCAGGGTTCAAGAGTTTCCCGGAACGTGCCAACCTCGTCTTCGATGATGGTGTGACTGCCATCGTCGGTCCGAACGGGTGTGGCAAGAGCAACGTCATCGATGCCATCACCTGGGTCCTTGGTGAGCAGAGCGCCAAGAGCCTGCGGGGCGAGCGCATGGAGGACGTGATCTTCAGCGGCAGCGATGCGCGCAAGGCGACTGCGACCGCGGAGGTCAAGCTGCACCTGGCCGAGGTCACGGCCGCCACGGGGGCCGTCGGGGTCTTCGAGCCTGTTCCCAGTGGTGGGTCTGGTGGGTCGATTCACGAGAGCGGCAATGGTGACTCCGCCACGCCCAGAGTCCGAAGTGACGACGCCGACATCGACGAGCTGCTACCCCTCATCGCGCGGGACGTGGAGGTTGGGCGCCGGCTCTACCGCTCGGGCGAGAGCGAGTATCTCATCGACGGTCGGGTTTGCCGACTTCGCGACGTGCAGGACCTGCTCATGGATTCCGGTGTGGGTGTCAAAGCCTATGCGGTGATCGAGCAAGGCAAGATCGGTCAGATTCTCGGTGCACGGCCCACCGAGCGTCGCCAACTGCTCGAGGAAGCGGCCGGGGTCACGAAGTACAAGAGCCGCCGCCGTTCAGCCGAGCTGAAGCTGGAGGCTGCGCAGCAGAACCTGAACCGCGTAGACGACATCATCCATGAGGTCGAGAAACAGCGACGCGCGTTGAAGCGTCAGGCGGCGAAGGCGCGCCGGTATCGCCGGTTGCGTGACGAGCTGCGTCGGTGGGAGACCATCGGGTTCGCCCAGCGATATCGGGTGCTGAGACAGGCGATCGAGTCGGCTCGCGGCCGGCTCGACGCGGGGCGAGCTCGCGAGCAGGCAGCAGCGGCGCAGATGGCTCTGGTCGAAGGTGAACGCGAGCGCGTCCAGATCGAGCTCGCTGAAGCAGAGAGCGGAGCCACTGGCGCCCGGGATTCTGCGCATGCGCGCGAGCTCGAGGTCGAGCGCCGGCAGCAGCAGATTTCATTCGACACGCAGCAGGTCGAGACCCTCGGCGACACGCTGACCGAGACGGCGCACGAGCTCGAGGACTTGCAGGCCAGACAGGACCCGGCGCAGCGCGAGCTCGATGCCCACGTGGCCGACGCCGAACAGTGCGGTGCCGACCGTGATGCGGTCGGGTCCACCCTCAAAGGTAAGGAAGAGGCGCTCGCCGAGATCCAGCAGACGCTCGACGGGCTCGAGGGCGACGTCGAGGCGGCCCGAAGTGAGGTGAACGCTGCGATCAACGCGGCGACTGCGCTCCGTCATGCGGTCGAGCATGCGACGGCCGGCCAGACACGCCTCGCCGACGCGTTGGCCAAGCTCGATGCCGAGGCGGATGACCAGCGGGTCGAGATCCAGACGCTGACCGGGGCCCGCGACCGAACGGTTGTCGCCGAGCACGCCGTTCGTGACGCACTGGAGCGGGTGCGGGCCGCCTGCGTCGAACGCGACAGCGAGTTCGCGTCGTTGCGCGCCGAGCGGGAGGCGCGCGGCCGCGATCTGCGTGACCGGGAACACCAGCTGGCCGGACTCACCGGACGACTCACGTCGCTGCGCGACCTTGAGGCTACCCGCGCGGGTTACTCGGATGCCGCACGACTTCTGTTGTCAGCGTCTGAATCCGACATCCGTCACCTCGGAGCTGTTGCCGACCACCTCGAGGTGGAACCGGCACACGAACGTGCGGTCGAAGCCTGTCTTGGTGACCTGCTGCAATATGTGGTCGTGCCGTCACGGGCCGACGCCGAGGCCGGGCTGGCGTTCGTGCGCAGCCGGGGGGTGGGTCGGGCGGGGTTTCTCATCGTCGAGGACAGCGCGGGAGGCCCTCAGACGGTCGCCGTGCCGGACCCTGGGCTCGTGGCGGTAGCCGACGTCGTCCGGGTCGAGGGCGAGGCGGCCGCGGCGATCCGGGCCTCGCTCGAGAATCGCTGGCTGGCGGGATCGTTCGACGAGGCCGCGCAGGCCGGGTGTCAGACCACCGCCCCGATCGCGACACCGGAGGGAGACGTGTTCCGCGGTGCGGCTCTGGTGAACGGTGGAGCCAAGGGCGAAGGCCTCGGGATTCTGGCGACCAAGCGCGAGATCAAGGCGCTAGAGGACACCATTACGGCTGATCAGGCGGCTGTGCGTCGTCTTATCGAAGAAAACGCCGAGCTCGACGCCACCAGCGGATCCGTCGAGGCCGATCTGGCCCAGCTCAGGCAGGAGCAGCACCAGCAGGAGAAGGCCCTCCTCGGTCACGAGATGCAGCTCGCCGGCTTCGACGAGGAGGCCGAGCGGCAGACCCGCAAGTTGGGAGTCATCGAGACGGAGCGTCGGACTGCGGAGGAGGAACGTGACGGGCTCGAGGCCCGCCGTACGGAGGCGCAGGCATCGATTGAGCGGCTGGAGGGCGAGCAACGTGTTGCCGACGAGCGGTTCATGTCGTCCCAGCGACGCGTGCTCGAGGCGCGTGAGTCGATTGACGCGCTGAGCCGCGAGCTGGCGGAGACGAAAGCGGTGCATGCCGCACTGGTTGAACGGGCGTCCGGGCTGGAGGCAGGTGCGCTGCGGCTCGAGCTCGCCACTCAGGAGCTCGCCAGCCGGCTCGAGCGTCGGACGGCAGATCAGACACGAATCAGGACGGGACGGGAGGCGCTCATCGAATCGCTGGCTACATCGAAGCAGCAGCTCGACGAAGACGTCACGGGACTGTCCACGTTGCAGCAGGACGTCAGGGAGGCCGACGAGCAGGTGCTCCGGTTGCGCGCACAGCTCGAGACGCAGGATGGCGAGGTGCGCGCGACTCGGGGAGGGTTGGAGGAGATTCGTGCGGTGGTGTCGGAGCTGGACATCGCGCGCGTGACTGCCGAGACCGATCTGGCGCATCTCGAAGAAACCTGTCGTGACACGCTGCAACTGACTCTCGACGAGGCGTTGCTGGAGGTGGCGGCGCTGGAGCGTGATGGGGCCATTGTCCCCGACGCCGAGCTGATGGCTACCGAACCGGCTCATGGCCACGGCCCCGATGACGACGAAGACGACGACGCGGACGACCAGGACGCTATCGCGCAAGACGACGCGCCGACCGAAATCGACGCGCCCGTGACGGCCGAGGACATGGTCTCAACGCTCAAATTGAAGATCCAGCGGCTTGGGCCGGTGAATATGATGGCGATCGAGGAGTTCGACGATCTCGACGAGCGGTACGAGTTCCTCACGACCCAGCGTCACGACCTCGTGGAGTCGATTCGCGCGACTGGTGATGCGATCGCGCGGATCAATGTTACGACCCAGAAGCGGTTCCGTGACGCCTTCACCGCGATCAACACGCACTTTCAACAGACCTTCTCAACGTTGTTCGGGGGGGGGCGTGCCGGGTTGGTGCTGCTCGACGAGAGTGATCTGCTAGAAAGCGGCATCGACATCATCGCCCAGCCGCCCGGTAAGCGGTTGCAGAGCATCCAGTTGCTTTCGGGTGGCGAGAAGGCGCTGTCGGCGATGGCGTTGATGTTTGCGATTTTCAAATACAAGCCAAGCCCGTTCTGTTTACTCGACGAAATCGACGCGCCCCTTGACGAGGCGAACATCGGTCGTTTTGTCGAGATGCTGCGCGGAATGGAGTCCGACACGCAATTCATCCTGGTCACGCACAACCGCAGGACGATGGAGATCGCCGACCGGTTGTATGGAGTGACCATGGAGGAGCCGGGTGTGTCGAAGTTGATCTCGGTCCAGCTCGGGCAGCCCTAGCGGACCGCTCCCAGGAGACAGCACACAGGAGACAGGAGGCAGGAGAGGCCGCATGGCTTCGCCGTCACTTTCTCGCCGTCCCGTACGCCTCCGGCGCGTGTGAACGAAGGAAAGGCCGCTCGCTATCACCGGCTCAAACGACGAACCGGCCTGCTCGCGTCAGTGGGCGGCGGTGCGGTGCTGTTGACGCTGCTTGCGTCGGGGGGCTCGGCGGGGATTCGCAACATGGTGGTCCAGGTGGTCGCCGAGCTTGGACTGCCGCCGGTGTGGCGACATGCGGGTGTGGTGGTCGCCTACACGGCGTGCGTGTGGGCGGTGCTCGAAGGGGCGTTGCTGCCGGTGCGTTTCTTCCAGGGCTTTGTGCTGGAACAACGATACGCACTGTTGCGCATCGCCGCGGTCCGTTGGGTGTCCACTCATCTCAAGAGGGTCGCCCTGAGCGGCATCGTCGTCGCCGTGGCGGCCGTTGTTGTGTCCCTCTCGCTTGCGACGTGGCCCGCCTGGTGGTGGGTCGTGAGCGGGGCCGCGTTCGCGATGGCCACGATCATACTGACCAACCTCGCGCCAGTCTGCCTCATCCCGCTGCTGTATTCGGTCCGGCCCATGACCCGGGCTCGGTTGACCGAGCGCTTGGCGACGCTCGCCGAGCGTGCGGGCGTGTCGGCGCCGCGGGTCGACGAGTGTGCGGTCGGGGCGACGACGAGGCGCGCCCACGCGACGCTGGTCGGGCTGGGACCCGTGTGCCGTATCTTGCTCAGCGACACACTGCTGGCCGACTACTCGGATGATGAGATCGAGGTGGTGCTTGCGCACGAGCTGGGCCATCATGTCCATCGCGACGTATGGCAGCTGATGGCGTTTGAGCTGTCGGTGGCGCTGCTTGCCCTGCTGGTCGGTGGCTGGACGATGGTACGTCTGGGCGGGGTGTTCGGCGTGGCCGGTACGGGTGATGTGGCTGGATTACCACTGCTGGTTTTGGGCGCCGGTGGGGTGGTTGCTGCTGCGGCGCCGTTCGGGTACGCGTTGTCGCGACGTCACGAGCGGCGCGCCGACCTCTTTGCGATTCGAATGACCCGGAATCCAGTGGCGTTCATCTCCGGCCTGCNCCGGTTGGGCGCGCAGAATCTCGTCGAAGAGCGCCCGTCACGGCTGGTCGAACTGCTGTGTCATAGGCACCCGCCGCTCTATCGTCGGTTGGCAGCCGCACGTCGCGCCGAAGCGGCACTGCAGCCGTAGGCTCGGCTGGGGTCTGGGGATGTCGGCACCCCCAGTCGTTGGCCCGTGTCAAAGCAGTAGGAAGCGAAGGCCTCCGGCTTCCTCCTGTAGGACGTTGTGTCTAGGACTTCGCCGGTTGCGGTGCCCGTGACGCGCCACTAGCGGCCTTGCCGCCGCCCTCAGGCTTGTCGAGCAGTGCCTTCCGGCTCAGCCTGACCTTTCCGGACGGGTCGACGTTGATCACCTTCACGAGAACCTCTTCACCTTCCTGCAGTTCGTCGCGAACTTCCTTGACGCGGTAGTGCGCGATCTCCGAGATGTGGAGCAGGCCGTCCAGACCCGGGAGTACTTCTACAAATGCGCCGAAGTCGGTGATGCGCTGCACTTTGCCCAGATAGGTCTTGTTCAGCTCAGGCGTCGCGGTGAGCTCTTCGATGATCGAGATAGCCTTGCTGGCCGAGGCGTCGTCGCTCGACGCAACGTTTACGCGGCCGTCGTCCTCGACGTCGATCTTCACGCCGGTTCGTTCGATGATGCTGCGAATCGTCTTGCCACCCGGTCCAATCACGTCTCGGATCTTGTCGACCGGGATCTGGATCGTGACGATTCTCGGCGCATAGGACGAGATGTTGGACCGTGGGTCCGGCAGCGTGGAACGCATGCGCTCGAGGATGTGTAGTCGCCCGGCGCGCGCCTGTTCCAGCGCCTGCCGCATGATGTCGGCCGTAATGCCGCTCACCTTGATGTCCATCTGCAGGGCGGTGATCCCGTTGCTGGTGCCGGCGACCTTGAAGTCCATGTCGCCGTAGTGGTCCTCGGCGCCAGCGATGTCGCTGAGCACGGCGTGGCGTCCCTTCTCCTCGTCGAGGATCAGCCCCATCGCAACACCCGCGACCGGCGACTTGAGCGGCACTCCCGCGTCCATCATCGCCAGCGTGGCGCCGCATACCGAGGCCATGGACGACGAACCGTTCGACTCCAGGATGTCGGAGACCACCCGGACAGTGTAGGGGAACGTTTCTTCGCTGGGCACGACCGGCAGCAGACTGCGCTCGGCGAGGTTGCCGTGTCCAATCTCCCGTCGACCAGGGCCACGCAAGAACTTGACTTCCCCGACCGAGAACGGCGGAAAGTTGTAGTGCAGCATGAAGCGACGGTATATCTCGCCGTCGACCATCTCGACCTTCTGCTGGTCGTCTGCTGTGCCGAGCGTGGCGGTCACCAGCGCCTGCGTTTCACCCCGCGTGAACACCGACGAGCCGTGGGCGCGAGGCAGGAGCCCGACATCGGACGTTATCGTTCGGATCTGGTCGAATGCCCGGCCGTCGAGGCGGTGTCCGTGCTCGAGCACCTCGTCACGCAGCACTTGTTCCTTGAGCGCCTTGAACACGCTCTTCGCTGTGGTGCGACGTTCGGCATCGTCGTCTGGGAGGGTTGCGAGATACTCATCGAGCACCCGGTCGACGGCCGCGTAGCTTTCCAGCTTGTCCCGTATCCGCATCGCGTCGGCGAGCGGGCCGAGAATCTGGTCTTCGACCTCTTTGGCAATGGCGGCGTCCGGCACTTTGGCCTCGACCGTCAGCTTTGGCTTGCCTATGGCGGCCGCCATCTTGTCGATTTCGGCGATGATTCCTTGGATAGCCTCGTGACCNGCCTCGAGCGCGTGCAGCATTTCCTCCTCGGAGACCTCCTTGGCGCCCGCCTCGACCATGACTAACGCGTCCTTGCTACCGGCCACCATGAGATCCAAGCGACCTCGTCGTCGCTGGTCGAAAGTCGGGTTGATCAGAAACTCCCCGTCGAGCAGTCCGACCCGCACCGCGGCAATTGTGCGTTCGAACGGCATCTCCGAGATGGCCAGCGCCGCCGAGGCGCCGGTCAGCGCCAGCACATCCGAGTCGTTCTCCGTGTCGGCCGAGATGACGAATGCAACGACCTGCGTCTCGCGACGCCACCCGGACGGGAACAAGGGACGGATCGGGCGGTCGATCACCCGGCTCGTCAGCACTTCCTTTTCTGGAGGTTTGCCTTCCCGCTTGAAAAAGCCCCCCGGGATTCGGCCCGAGGCGTAGGTGTTCTCACGGTAGTCAACGGTCAGTGGGAGAAAGTCGATGCCCTCTCGCTCGTAAGACGAGTAACACGCGGTTACGAGCACCATCGTGTCGCCATACCGCACCACGACGGACCCATTGGCCTGTTTGGCCAACTTGCCCGACTCGATGGTCAGAGGGTGGCCGCCAACGTTCACTTCGCCTATATGCATGTCTTGACTCCAGAGCGATCCTCTCGGCGAGGAGACGGGCGCGTGGGAGGATGGGACCAAGGCTGGGCGAGGCCCAACTACTTGCGGAGACCCAATCGCTTAATCAGATCGCCGTAGCGACCCGAGTCCTTGGCCTTGAGATAGTCGAGAAGACGTCGCCGTTGCCCGACGAGCTTCAGCAATCCGCGACGCGAGTGGTGATCCTTCGCGTGAATCTTGAAGTGCTCGGTCAAATAGCTGATGCGCTTGCTCAGCAACGCGACCTGCACTTCGGGAGACCCGGTGTCGGACTGGTGGGTCTGATACGAGCCGATGAGTTCGGTTTTCTGTTCCTTCTGCAACACCACCGCTGATCACCTCCACGAACGGCCCAGACACGACCGACGTGTGATGGTCGAGCAGTCGGTGCTCCGAACCGCCGTAAGAACTGCCACATCCACTGACGTTATCGTCCCTCTCACATTGGTTAACCGATCGATCTTACACTAGAACAATCTTGGGATGCAAAGCGCCGTCGGCACGCTGATCGGCGATGGCGAGCAGCCGGCCGCGTTCGTCCAAAACCCGCACCCGCCCCGTCTCTGGTGGCGGGAAACCGGTTCCAGGCGTCAAATCGGCGAGTCTCACTGGGTTTCCGTGCGCGGTTCGGCCTGCGCCCAGGTCGTTGACGACAATCNCCGGTATTCCGGGTAGCAGGGCACCCATTGGGATGAGCTCCGTCGCGACCTGGGCGCCGCGCTCGGCGGCCTCGCCGTACACGCCGTACTCGATGACGCGCGCCAGCGGAACGGCGTCCTGGAGACCGAAGGAGCCGTGCCGCTCACGCCGAAGCGTTTCGAGACACCCGCCGCATCCGAGGGCCTTACCGAGGTCGTGGGCCAGGGAGCGAACGTAGAAACCGCTGGAACAGACAATCCGGCACCGCACGCGCGATCCGTCTATCGACAGCAGGGTGAGCGTCTCGACCGTGACCGGCACCGGTGCCACGTTGACGGCCCGTCGTTGCCGGGCGAGATTGTACGCGCGGACGCCGTCGATCTTCTTCGCCGAGTAGGACGGCGGGTGCTGCGCATAGGACCCGATGAAGCCAGATGCCGCCTGCGCGATCGCCTCAGGCGTCGGCTCTTCTGGTGCACCGGCGGCTTCGGCGCCGGTCAAGTTGGCCTCGGACCCGCCAACCACCGTTCCGGTGATGTCGTAGGTGTCGGTGACCAGCCCGAGCCGGATCACGGCGTCATACTGTTTTGAGGCATCGCTGAACAGCGAAGCGAGTCTCGTGGCTCGACCGACGACGAGTGGCAAGACACCGGTGGCTATTGGATCGAGAGTGCCCAGGTGGCCGACCTTCTTCAGGCCGAGAGTTCGTCGCACGCATGACACAACATCGTGCGAGGTCGGTCCCGTTGGCTTGTCGACGACGAGCACCCCGTCGTGCGCTGACCTATCCGTCACTCGTCGCTGTCCGTGATCACCGACGCGACACGCGCAAGTATCTGGCCACGCGTGTCCGGCGCCGGATGCTCGACGGTGAACCCGGCGGCGTTCAGGTGTCCGCCCCCGCCGAAGGAGACCGCCACCTGGCGAACGTCGATCCCCTCCTTCGACCGCAGGCTCACCCGCAGGCCCTCGTCGGTCTCCTTCATGAAGACCACGGCGCGCACGCGCTGTGCGGCCAAGGGCAGATTGACGATGCCCTCCAGGTCGTCGGGATCGCAGCCGACCTCGGTCAGCATCGCATCATTCACGGCGAGCACCGCGATACGACGCTGGTGCTCCAGCTGCATCCGGTCCAGGAGTACGCCGGTCAGCCGCAGTCGTCCGAGGCTGCCGTTGTTGTAGACGTGCGCCGCCACACCGGCCGGGTCGATGCCAGTCTCGGCGATTTGACGACATATCTCGAAGGTGCGTGCTGTGATGTTCGCGTGCCGGAACGACCCGGTATCGGTCAGGATCGCGACGTAGACGTGTGTCGCCATCGCCGGAGTGAGGTGGGCACCGAGCGCCGTGACCAGCTCGAAGACCATCTCCGCGCAGGCGCAGGCCGACACGTCGTGCCAATTGATGTCGCCATACATCGCGTTACCGGGGTGGTGATCGATGTTGATGAGCGGCNGTCCTTCGAGTCCGGCGACTCCCGCCCGGCTCAGATCGCTGCACTCCAGTACGACCACCGCATCGAACCGATCCTCGACCGACGCGACAATCTCGATAGTCGACAGGTCTGGGAGGAACGCGTAGAGGTCCGGCGCCGGGTCGGAATTGATGATCCGGACCTGTTTGCCAAGTTGCCGAAGCGCCGCGGCCAGCGCCAGTTGCGAGCCAAGCGAGTCGCCATCCGGACGCGCGTGCGAGGTCAGCAGAAAGCTGCGCCCCTTGAGCAGCATGTCCCGAATCTGGGTCAGCTCAGCGTGTACCGGAGTCTTCTTGGACATCGCGTGGCGTCGATGGCGCGTCGTCGCGCAGCTCTTCGAGGACTTGCGCGATCCGCTGCTCGCGTTCGATCGACTCGTCGTAGACGAACGTTAGCTCCGGCACGTGCCTGACTCGGATGCGGCGGCCCAGCTGACCGCGTAGGAACGGGGTTGCGCGACGCAGGCCTCGCGAAGTCTCCCGCCGGGCGGTCTCGGTGTCGCCCAGTGTCGTGTAGTAGACACGTGCATGTTGCAGGTCCTTGGTCATGCGCACATGTGTCACCGTGACGAGTTGGATCGCAGGGTCGCGCGCCGACCGCTGCAGCAGGGCGCAGAGCTCCGCGCGTACTTGGTCTCCGAGGCGTTCGGGGCGGGATTGCATTTGCCGGTCTAGAACAGCACCCTCGAGAAGTCAGAAGGCAGAAGACAGAAGTCACGAGTAAGCCGGAGGGCTTCGCCAACATCTACATTGGCCACAACGGCTACGCTAGCCATTCGATCTCGCTCCGCACGAGAAGACCCGGCTCCACCCGCTCGATCTCCGACACGACGCTCTCGAGCGTGCGTTCCGCTATCTCCTGGTCGACGCCGACCGTCACGACACCGAGACCGGCGCGTTGCCGCAGGTCGTGGTGGGCAACCTCGGCGACGGCGACATTGAGCCGGCCCACCCGGTCCTTCAGCCGACGGAGCACTGCGCGTTTGTCTTTCAACGAGCGCGCGCCAGCGAGATGCAGTTCGATGGAGAGGAGTCCTACGACCATCATCAGACGGGGCTGCGTCCCGCACCCCACGCGGTCGCTACGCGGGGACCCCGAGAGCCCCACTCTGCGACCGCGAGGCGCGCATTGTCGCGCGCCTCGGCGGACTTACCACAGCCGCCTCACTTCAGTGCGGGCTGCGCTCTCAAACGGTCGCGGCCACTGTCTCGAGCGTAAAGACCTCGATGACGTCGCCCACTTTGATGTCGGCGTACCGCTCGAAGGCGATGCCGCACTCGAGACCGTTCTTCACTTCAGCCACGTCGTCCTTGAACCGGCGGAGCGACCCGAGGCGGCCCTCGTGGAGCACTACGTTGTCGCGGAGGAGCCGGGCCTGAGTATCGCCCGCGCGCGTGACCTTGCCTTCCTGGACCATGCATCCCGCAGCCGCACCGAACTTCGGCACCTTGAACACGTCCCGCACCTCCGCGGTGCCGATCTGGATCTCCTTGACGGTCGGTTCGAGCAGACCGGCCATCGCCTTCTTGATCTCCTCGGTGATGTCGTAGATTACCCGGTGGAGCCGGATGTCGATCTGCTCCCGATCGGCCATTGCCGAGGCATTGCGGTCGGGTCGGACATTGAAGCCAATGATGACGGCGTTCGATGCCGCCGCGAAGACGACATCCCCTTCGTTGATGGCGCCGGCGCCGCTGCTGAGCAGACGCACCTTCACGCGCTCGTCTCCAAGCTTGCTCAATGCGTCGGCCAGCACTTCGGCCGACCCCTGGACGTCTGCCTTGACGATGATCGGCAGTTCCTTGGTGCCGCTCTCGGCAATCTGCTGTTGGAGCGATTCGAGCGTCAGGCGACCGCCCCGCTCACCGAGGGTCTTCGCCTTGGCATGGCTCTGGCGGAGTACCGCGATCTGTCGCGCCTTGGCTGCATCTGCCACGACCTGAAACGTGTCGCCCGGCTGCGGCAGCCCGGTCAGGCCCAATACTTCGATCGGGCTCGCCGGACCGGCCTCGGTCTGCTGGACGGCCCGGTCGTCGATCAGCGCCCGCACTTTGCCTACGATCGGCCCGGCGATGAAATTGTCGCCGACACGCAACGTGCCGTCCTTGACGAGGACCGTGGCGACTGGACCGCGCCCGCGATCGATCTTGGCTTCGAGGACGGTTCCGCTCGCACTGCGCTTCGGGTTGGCCTTGAACTCGCCCATCTCGGTGACGAGCAAGATCATTTCGAGCAGGGTGTCGAGGTTCTGCTGCTGCTTGGCCGAGACCTCGACCGTCACCGTCTGCCCGCCCCAGTCTTCGGCCGTCAACCCTATCTCCGACAACTCGGTCTTGACGCGTTCGGGATTNGCGTTGGCTTTGTCGATCTTGTTGATTGCGACGATCAGCGGCACGTCTGCTGCCTTGGCGTGTTCGATCGCCTCTTTGGTCTGAGGCATCACGCCGTCGTCGGCCGCGACCACGAGGACGACGACGTCGGTGACACGGGCCCCGCGCGCTCGCATCAACGTAAACGCCTCGTGACCCGGCGTGTCCAGAAACACGATGCGCCGGTCCTTGATCTCGACGGCATACGCGCCGATGTGCTGCGTGATTCCGCCTGCCTCACGGTCGGCGACACGCGAGTCTCGGATGGCGTCGAGCAAGGTCGTCTTCCCGTGGTCAACGTGCCCCATCACGGTGACGATCGGCGCCCGCGGGACCAACTCATCGGTCTCAACGGCCGTCGATTCGACCTCGGCCACTTCCTCTTCGAACGAGCGCATCTCGACGTCGGCGCCGAACTCCCTGGCCACCATCGTCGCCGTTTCGGTATCCAGCGTCGTGTTGATGGTCATCATCAACCGTCGCTCGATCAACTTCTTCAGGACGTCCTTCGCCTTGAGGTCCAGCCTTTCTGCAAGGTCCTTGACGGTCATCCCTTCGGCAAGCGAGATCGTGCGGGTGATCGGCGGCGGCGGTTCCGGTGCCTGTCGTATCGAGGGACGCGGTGGACGGCGTCGCTTTCCTCCCGGCCGGCGCGGCGGTGGCCGGAACGACGGCCGGTAGCCGACGGCAGGACCGGTGGGCCGGGCCGAGGCGGGCCTGACCGGCTGTGTAGGTAGCGGACGCGAGCCGCCGAGCGGTGCGGCGGG
>PBRZ01000126.1 GCA_002726085.1 Acidobacteriota bacterium | reverse complement strand
TGCGGAGGGCACACAGGCGAGTGAGTTTATCGCACAGCTGAGGAACTGAGTTTAGAGGCCTCCCGTCCACCAAGTCGAGCTCTGGCTCGCCGCCGAACACGGGAAACGCGGCAAGCGCGGGTGGAAGAAGCTCCATCTCGGTGTAGACCGGTCTGGCGTGATCGTCGCCCAGGCTGTGACGGAATCCACGGGCGACGACGCCACGACGGGAGTTGGTCTGATCGAGCAGGTGGGCAGGGATTTCACGAGCGTGACAGCCGATACGGCGTACGACATGCGCGGGTTCTACAATGCCGCCGGTGCCCGTGGCGCACGGGTCATTGTTCCACCGACCAAAACTGCCTCCGTGTCACGCCGCGGCCCACGGTCCGTCGTGCGCGACCGAACGATCCGGCGGGTGCAGGTTCTTGGACGTCGACGCTGGAAGAAGGCTTCAAGATATCATCGGCAGGCTCGCGCGGAGAACGCCGTCTTCCGGTACAAATCGATCATCGGAGCTGGGCTGAGAGTTCGCTCCGAAGCGGGGCGACAGACGGAAGCGCTGCTCGGATGCAATATCCTGAATCGCATGACGGAGCTTGGTCGACCCGCGTCCTACAGCATCGGCCGTTGAAGCTCTACCAAGGCCGGAGCGGTGCACCTCGAACGCCGAATCTCGCAACAGCGCCCCGTTTGGTGTTCCCAACGGGATTCGACGCTAGTTGGAGGCATCGCTTTCAGGGGAAGACCGCGGCCTGAAGCGTCCCAGACCCGTCTACAAGCCCCTATGGACGGGACAAGACGCAGGGTGGGGACCAACACGGAGGACGTGTGATGGACAATCGGACGATTGCAGGGTTCGCGGTTGGAGTGGTGCTCCTGGTCGGCGTGACAGGCTGGGTGTCCACGGCCCCGTACTTGGGCAACGAGGGACTCTCACGAACGCCAGGTGTCATCATCGGCGGGACCGATACACCGGCGCCGAGCGACTTCACACCGCTCAATGACGCCAGGGGGCCCTTGATCATGAAGTTGACCGGGTTTCCGCCGTTCGTCGTCTATCTCTCGTACGCAGGCACGCCCGAGGGGGTGATCACGGCCACCCGTCCGGACGGAGGATATTGGGCACAGCGCGTGAGGGACGGGACCGGCGACGGATGGTTGCGCTTCGGTGACGAGACGTATGCGATGCGCGCCACCGAAGTCGTGGGTGACGCGCGCATCCCACTGCTCGAGCGGTGGTCGGCCCGGAGCGGCATGCCCATGGACTCGCCGGGTCCGGAGCCACTTCGCGACTGGGAGGTCTTCTTCTGGACGCCCAGGTAGTTCCGAGCCGGACAGACCGGCCTCCACCTCAACAAGAAGCTGCGCGCGTGGGAGGACTACGACTATTACCACCGGCCGCACGGTGCGCTCGACGGACGAACCCCGGACGAGCGACTACTCACCAAGACGAAGACCGACGTGTCATCGACGTTTCAGGACACTTCACAACTGGTATGCCGTCCGGCCCCGACTGCAACTCTTTCGTCGGGCAAGGCTTTTGCCTTGCCTCGCAGGCCTAAAGGCCTGCGCCACAGTCCTGAGAGCTGTCGCCACATCTCCCGCTGCCCGCCTCGCTTTCGACGCTTACGGATTGCCGGCGTCATCCAACAGGTCTGGCGGGTACGCGTGAGGCTGCTGCCTCGAGACCAGTGCGCAGCCCATTTCCAAGCCGTGTGATGTTCTCAGCTATAGCGACCGGGAGCCGTGCTCGAACGCTCCTCATCTGGGGCCTCGTCCTCGAGTTTCCCCTCCGATATCTGATCTTCCCAGACCCTTGGTTGCACGAGGCGGACCACTGGTACTTCATCCAGCCCACACGGCTCATGATCGAGGTCGCCTTCGTGGTTGCCGCGTTTGTGCCGTTCTTGTGTGTAGACGAACTACGGGCGCTCACCACGACCAGACTGGATCGCAGGCAGCTTCTGTATCTGGTGTTTGGCGTGCCGGTTGCCCTCGGCCTGTTCGGCGTGACCGAGTGGTCCGAGATCGAGGCGATTCAACGCGGCGATCTGTGGTCACAGGTCCCGGTCTGGTTCGTCACCGGCCTGTTCATCGGCGTGGGCCAGGAATTGACATTCCGGGGCCTCATCTTCACCGGCGTGAAATCCTCGGCTGGCACGAGAATGGCCGTGGTCATCTCGACGGCGTTGTTCGTCGTCGGGCCGTTGCACGGACCCCGCATGTACGCCTATGCGACGAGTGGCTTCACCTCTGAAGCCCTGGTGCTCTTGGGTGTGTTTACAGCTACCGGGCTGACCTTCACCTGGGTTCGGACCAGGACGCGACACGTGCTGGTCCCGGCGCTGCTGCACGGATTCGGCAATGCCGTCAAGTGGGGCACCGTCTTCGTGATCAAGCTGCATTCGTGAGCAAAAAGGGTGTGGTGAACGAGGTGTGCGTCGCCGGTCGCCGGGATGTTCACGTCGAGAAACACCGCGCGAGCCTCGTTCCGCGATGGCGTGCCTGGGCCAGATCTCAATGGACACACGTCACCTCATCCCAGACCGGGAATGAGCGCGCTCTGAGCAACCGGTGGTGAACCGCTCGAAGCAGGTGGCGGCCCACGCGGAAGAGATTCAGGACGAGGCCGTGGACCGAGAGAAATCGCTGCGCCGGCGCAGCTGATTTGAACCGGCGCAGCTGCCGCTCGCGCTGCCTCGTTGGCTGGTGAGACACCTCGGCTCGATTGTTCTCGTATTGCCGGGAGCTGTGCGCCACTGACGGCATCACGATACGGTGGGCCGCTGCATAGCTGCGCAGCTTGTCCGTGATCATCCGGTGAGGCGCCCGGCTCTGTTCGTTCAACAACTTGCCGAAGCATCGCGTGGCCGCCCGGCAATTGCGTCGCGGCTGGACCAAGATGTCGATGAGGTCGTCGTCCTGGTCCACTGCACGCCACAGATATTGTTGGAGTCCCTGGATCGTCACGGAGACTTCGTCCAGATACCAGGTGTCGCCCAGCCGCCCATGTCGGCGTCGCAGACCTCGCGCCTGCGCCGGGCCGAAGGTCCGACACCACTGACGAATCGCCTCATAGGACACAGTGATGCCGCGTTGGGCGAGCAGATCTTCCACATCTCGGAAGCTCACTCCGATGCGATGTAGAGCCACACCGCGTGACTGATGATCTCGGGTGGGAAGCGGTATCCGTGGTAGCTGGGCGCGTGGCTATTCATCGGCCTACACTGCCAGCTGCCCCTCAACTTGACTGTGAGCATGATCCCCGTGCCTGTCGGGGTCGCCAGCGGAACACCACACGATGACGAAATCTGGCGTGCGGAGAGGGGTGCGGGTGTATAAATGCCCTGATCTCACGGGCAGAATGGCATCCCGACCGCCAATCCCGATTGTCCACGGCGCGGCGAACACGCGCCACAACCGAGCCGCCAGGTAGAGAGCATGGAGTCATCTCATCCGAACCGTCGCCAATTCCTCTCCCACGCTGGAGCCGCGGTGGCTGCATTCAGCTTTCCTTCGCTGGCGTTTGCACAAAGCAACCGTCCGCGAATCACCGATATTCGTGTGCATCGGATGAAGACACTGGGCGACACCGGAATTATGGAATCGGCATGGGCGCCGGGCCGTCCGTACATGCGTCGAATAGGTGGCGGAACGGTCACGGAGATACTGACGGATCAGGGCATCAGCGGTATTGCGCCGGGGATGAGCCCAGGCGGTATCAACCGCATGAAGCAGCTGCTGGTTGGGCAGGACCCCTTCGACAATGAATCACTCGGTCATCAAATGCGCTACACCAACGGCGCCGCCACGAACTGGCGCGATGTTGGCTGCATCGAAATCGCCCTGTGGGACATCGTCGGCAAGGTGGCGGGTCAACCGCTCTACAAGCTCTGGGGTGCCGCCAAGGAACGGGTCCCTGCCTACGCCAGCATGATTCAACTGTCGGTTCCGGAAGAACGGGCGGAGCAAGCAGCCAGACTCAAGGAAGAAGGCTGGCAGGGCATGAAGATACGCCTGCATCATCTGGAGATGAAAGAAGACATTCGCACCATTGAGCTGGTCCGCGATGCGGTCGGCGATGACTTCACGATCATGACCGATGCCAACCAGGCCCAATCCAGCGGTATCTGGCAGCCAGGCGTTCAATGGGACTTTACCCGCGCATTGGACACGGCCCGCGCGCTCAAGCAAATGAATGTGTACTGGTTGGAGGAACCGCTGCGCCGTTATGACTTCGACGGCTTGGCTGAGCTCAATCGGTTGGCTGATATTCCACTGGCAGGCGGTGAAAACAATCAGGGCGTGCAGGAGTTTGTCTGGATGGTTGAAAAGGGTGTGTACGACATCTTGCAGCCTGAGATCCTGGTGACGGAGGGCGTTCAGGGCTTACGCGCTGTCGCCGCGTTGGGGCTTGCCCATCACAAGCTGGTCGTCCCACATCATGGCGGCGGTCAACTTGGCACCATCGCCCAATTGCACATGATCGGCACGTGGCCGCATTGCCCCTGGGTCGAGATCATGCATGACCCGCCAATCTCGCCCTACACCAACGGCTTCGCCATCATGGAAGACCCGCCGATGGTGGACAGCGATGGGTTCATGGCGATGCCGCAAGAACCGGGTCTGGGTGTCAGGATTGATCGAGATCTCGTTGCAGATGTCTGAAGAGCTGTTCAGCGTCTTGTCCGTGGGGGCGTGCGAATGTCCGAGCGGGACCATCGTGCGCCGATGATCGTCTCGTGCGCTCTGCGGCTCAGAGGTGTAGAAGGGAACCATCCGGGACAGACGAGACGACACTCCCGGAGGAAAGGAACGACGCCGTGATTCGAGCCCTGACGCTGTTCTTGGTGGTATGTGTTCTGGTGTGCGCTCCGTCCGTCACGGCGCAGGAGCCCCCAGCCTATATCGTGGCCACGGTGCAGATCGATGATCGCGAGACGTACCAGGAGTACGCCGCAGGGTTTGGTGCCATCCTGGGCCGGTATGACGGGGAGATCGTCGCGGTGAGCGACGACCCCACGATTCTTGAGGGAGCGTGGCCGGAGACGCGCACGGTGCTCATTCGCTTCGCGTCACGGGATGAGGCGCTGCGATGGTACAACTCCGATGAGTATCAGGAGCTTGCCCGAATTCGTTGGTCGGCTTCTACGGCCGACGTCATCGTGATCGATGGTCGGCGCTGAGCGCCTCGCCAACGACAGGGACGTCTCGCAACGACGTTCCCGCGGGAACGCCTGCCTTCCACGGCGGGCATGATCTTGGCGGCTGCTGTCAACTTGACGGATTCGGAGCGAGGTTCGGCCCGCGATGGCCGACGTGAAGCGGCGCAGCTTGTCCGTGATCAGGCGGCGGGTTTCGCGGCCGTGCCCCTTCAACAATTTGCGAAAGAATCGGATAGCGGCGCGTCGATTCCGTCGGGGCTGCACCAGGATGTCGATCTCGTCCCCATCCTCGTCGACCGCCCGCCACAGGTACCGCTGCCGGCCCTGAATCCGGATGAACAGTTCATCCAGATGCCAGGTGTCGCCCTTCCCACTACTGTGTCAGGTCCGCGCTCAAGTTGACAGAACCGTCGTGCACGTTTCCGTGACCGTCCAGCCCACGGAATCTGACGCAGCCGCGCTGCCGACGCGCGGCTGGCCGTCAACTCGGAAACAGGCTGCCTGACCAACAGTGGACGGCGCAAGCACCAGAGACGCTCACGCCCTCTACTCGCAGGCTCGCGACTTGGTCGAACTCCTGTCGCGTGCGGCGAAGACCGCTGTATGCTGTCCCCGTGTTCGTGCTGAGCGTTCCCCTGCAGACAGTGCAGCGGTACCGCCGCCGTCGGCCTGACTTTGTTGCAAACGAGCCGTGGCCCACGATGTTGAGGCCCGGTTTTTCGCGGTTGTCACACCCGGGCTTGGCGTGACCCGACACAACCTGACACACAACGGACGCGGACGGCAATGGACAGACAGCGGGAGCGCACATTGGGCACACCGGGAGGGACGGCAATGGACGTACGGCGGCTTCAGGCGGTCACCGGCCGACGAGCTGCGGATTGCTCGGGCAGCGGCCTCGCCAGGCTGAGCATCGTGCAACATCGGCGACATCCCGTTCGCGCATTGCTCCTTAGCGCGGTGGTTTCCGCCATCTGCCTCATTGCGGCGTCGCCCGCCAGTGCGGCTGCCCGCGTTTCGGTGGCATCTGGCAACTGGAATTCACCCGATACCTGGTCAGACTCCATTGGCGGCGCCAGCGGTTTCTCCGTTCCCGTCGCGGGTGATACGGTCACGATCGACGGTGGGTTCACTGTGACGGTCACCGCCGATGCCGCGTGCGCGTCGGTAGCATTCACGCGGAGGACGGCGACGAGCTTGACCATCGCCCCGGAGGTGACGCTCACCGTTTCAGACGCACTCACAATCCCCAGATCCGTGGCCGGCGTCAACCTCGTTGCCGTCGGCGCCGGCACCCTGAAGGCCGGCAACGTTGCCTTCACCAACACTGGAACGGCCGTCAGACACCACATAACGATAACCACTGGCAGGCTTACAGTTGCCGGTAACGTTGAGGCGGCAAACCATCCCAGCGACCACCAGAATTTCATCATCGAGGACATGAGCGCCTCGATTACCTTGACCGGCGCCGGACTGCTCCAGGTCGGCGGCACTCTCTTGCTTGGTGGTTCGACCAGCGACTGGCCGAACGTGACGACCGGGACGCTGACGACCAGTCCAGGCTCTACCGTGGAATACAACGGGGCCGATCAGACGGTCCACAACATCGATTACTTTGGCAACCTCACGCTCTCAGGCAGCGGCGTCAAGACGTTGCAGCCTGGCACCACGACGATCGGCGGCAACCTGACGTTGAGCGGAGCGGCCACGATGACCACCGTGGCGGACGTCACCGTACGCGGCAACGTGAGCGTTGGCCCCGTCCGATCACAGCCCGCCACGATAGTGGAGGGCGGACAATCTGTGAGGAAATAGAACGGCGCGGGTACGGCGCTCGTCCTCGCCACCGCACCGCGGCCGTATGACAGCCTGCTCGAGGAAGTGAGAACCATGAATCACGGCAGACGATGTCCAAGAACACTCTTCACTCTGTGTGTGATTGTCATCCTGGTGCCATCCGTAACAACTGCCCAGGACACAAGACCGAAGAAGATAATCTATGAAACAGACATGTGCCACGACGTGGATGACGTCGGTGCGCTCGCCGTCTTACATGCGTTGGCAGACAGCGGTGAGGCAGAGATCCTGGCGGTCATGTATAACGAGGTACACCCTGACGCCCCGCCGGCTATTGATGCCATCAACACCTGGTACGGACGCGGCGATATTCCGATAGGGGTCTACAAGGGAGTTCTTGATGAACCAGACGGCTCCAAGTATTTGGAGCATGTCGCAAAGTTCTCCCATGATCTCGACCACACAAACGTGCCTGATGCGCTCACAGTTTACCGGCAGGTATTAGCGCAACAACCTGACAACTCAGTAACAATCGTCAGTGTTGGGTTCTTGAATAATCTCAATGATCTGTTACTCGCAGAACCGACGTTGGTCGCCACAAAGGTTGACGAGCTGGTTCAAATGGGCACGAGCAACTTCAATATAGCGAGTCATGACCTGGCGTGGATTGCGCAGAGTGTCTTCGAGCAGTGGCCAACCCCTATCGTCTTCAGCAACGGTGGTGGGAGCATTCTGTCAGGCGAAGCCTTGAGTGATGTTCCTGAAGCAAATCCTGTTCGTGAAGGCTACTACCGATACTTTGACAAGTCATTCAGAGGACGGCCCAGCTGGGACCAGCTGACGGTTCTCTATGGAGTACGCGGCGTTGGGACCATGTTCGAGGAGGTGACCGACGGTACGCATTCACTGCCTACTGGGTATGTCTGGAATATGACACCTGGTCATCGAACGCTTCTGACACATCGAATTTCTGATGCTGCCTTCCTGGAGATTGTCGAGGGCCTGATGACGACACCGCCCGCAAGATAATCGGGGCGTTGTTGCGCGGTTCGAAAACTGACCGCAACGCCCCCGACCCAGAGACCCGTCAACGCCCGATAGCGTACGACGCCGGCCTACCAAGCTGAGTCATCTGATTGAGGATGTTACAGGCGAGGATGGCCTCAGGTTCCTGCCCCGCGCGACTGCGCGCTCGAAGGCTCTCCCCGATGATCGACTTGTACTGGAAGAAGGCGTTCTCCACCACCTACAATCGAGAGCCCGGTACTGTCGACGATAAGATGGATGCCGGTGAGCGTGGGGACACGACGCAGCGAGAGGTTGAGGCGCTGTGCCCGCAGCGAAAGTGTGGTGTGATCGGGCGCGGACAGGTCGAGGCACAGCATCCCGAAGATCGACCGCAGAAAGTCCTCCGTCTGGCGGAGGGGCAAGTGAAAGAGCAGGGGGGAGCGTTCCCGCGCACTGCTGGGCGCTCCACTTCGATAAGGGGAACAGAGATGAGAAGAACAGTTGNCACGCTCGGTATCGTCCTCGTTGGTCTCGGCTTCAGCGGNGTGGCGCANGCNCAGGACCTGCCCGCGTTCTGCGGTCCGGCCGGCCAACTGCCTGCGGAGTTCTCCGGGAATGTTGTCGCCGACTCCCGCTGCTTCGAGATCCGGATGTACACGGCGGAGCCGGCAGCCAACGGCGAGGGCGGCATCGACAACCTGCATCAGCGGTTCAGAGAGGGCGAGATGGCGCTCTTCGAGAAGCACGGCGCCGAGATCGTCGCCGTCTGGCAGCGGTTGGACGACCCGAACACGTTGGTCTGGATGCTGGCCTATCGGGACCGCGCGCACCGCGACGAGATCTTCACCGCCTTCCGGGAAGATCCGGACTGGACGGCGCTGCTAGCGAAATACCCGGTGCCGCTGAGCATCGAAGTGTTCATGCTGAGCGCATCAGACTACTCGGCGCTCAAGTAGGCCCGCGATGTACTGGAACGGGGTCGTCTTCCGGCTGCTCCTGGTGGTGCTGGCGTCGGCGGTGGTGGGGTGTGCCGGGCCGGCGCCCGCCACCGACGGACCCGCACCCACGCCCGTTGACATCGGTCTGACTGGGCGCATCCATTTCAACACGCAGACCGCCGACTTCGCCCGGGCACGCACGTTCTACCGCATGCTCGGCTTCACCGTCGGTGTGAGTGGGTTCCCGAAGACCAATACCCACGAGATGGCGCGCTCGCTGGGCATGGACGACCTGTGCAGCTACGAGATCCAGGAGATTGAGGTCATCTCCATCCCCGATGGTTTGGGGCCGACGAGCATCGACCTGATCCAGTTTGCGGTGCCGTTCAACCCGGACCCGCCCTATGCCTCGCCGACACACCTCGGAATGGCCTATGCGGCGCTCCTGACCACCGACCTGGCGGCCGACGTGGCCCGGCTGCGGGCCGAGGGCGTGGAGTTGCTCTCGGAGCCGTATGGTGTGCCCGGCAACAGGTTCGTGTTCTTCAGGGACCCGGACGGGGTGTTCTTCAAGTTGGTGGAAACGGCCCCGCCCCACGACGACCCGGACGCGGACATACACATCAAGGCGATGCCGTATGTCGCCCTCAATATCAGTGACCTCGAGCGCTCGCTCGCGTTCTACCGAATGCTCGGCTACACGCAGGTGCGCCCCCTACCCTCGACCGGAACGCTCGCGGAGGCCCGCGCCTATGGGCTCGACGCGCCGTTCGAGCTGCGTGGCGCGGACATCGCGCTTCCGAGTGGCGACTGGCACCGCCTCCGACTGGTGCAATGGCTCGACCCCTACAATGGCGACCCACCGTATTCGGCGCCGATCAACCACATCGGCATCGACCGTATCGCGCTGGCCGTCGCAGACCTGGACCTCGCGGTCGAGACGCTCCAGGAACTCGGTGCGCAGTTCCTGTCGGAGATCGCGCCCTGTTGCTCGGGCACCGGCGACGACGAGACCGGCATCATCAACCTGATTGACCCGGACGGCATCTTCCTCGAGCTCGTGGGCCCGATTGCGCGCCGCGAGCGGGTCGCCCCACCCGTGTGGTGTGAGGCGGATTGAGACGACCGCCGGAGTTGGCTCAGGCGCGGGTGACTCAGGAAGGATACTCCCGTAGGACGACTGCTGATACCATCGGCCGCATGGGAGCGCAGTCTTCCGATATTGGAGGCGAGAGATGGTACGAAGAATTGGCCTGACAACGCTGGCGTTGCTTCTGATGGCCGTGAGCGGAGCGATGGCGCAGACCCAGGAAGCGGTGGAGCCGGCGCACGCGGCGCTGGAGCCGGGCACGAACACCGACGACCTTGGTATCACCATTCCCATCCCGGCGTCGCACCCGGGACGACGCTACCCGGCGGCGCACGAGTTCCCGACCGGGCCGGAGATCGGCGAGCGGCTACCCGCGTTCTCCCTGTCCAACCAGGACGGCCGGATGGTCGACTACCACGCGGACCTGGATGGCTCGAAGTCGATCGTGGTGTTCTATCGCTCGGCGGTGTGGTGACCGTATTGCCGCACGCAGCTGGTCGAGCTGCAGGACAACCTGGAACTCTTCACTGAGGCCGCTATCAAGGTCTACGGCGTGAGCTACGACAGTCAGGAACAGCTGCTGGCGTTCGCCGAGCAGTATGGCGTGACCTTCGACCTGCTGTCCGACGTCGACTCCGCGGTCATCCGCGACTTCGGCATTCTCAACACCCTGATCTCACCCGACGACTCGGAGCAGGCTGCTGGCAAGAGCTTCTACGGCGTGCCGTTCCCCGGTGTGTATGTGACAGACGGGGACGGTGTGGTGACCGAGAAGTTCTTCCACCGTCACTACGCGACTCGGGAGTCGGCCGGCGCGATTCGCGACTCGGCGCTGGGCGAGATTCTGGCCCGACACGAGACACCCGCGGTCGAGCTGACCAACGAACAGGTGCATATTTCCGCGTTCCTGTCCGACACCTCGCTGAAGTTCGAGACCCAGTCGACCATCTACGTGCGCTTCGAACTGGAGGAGGGGCTGCACATGTACGGTCGGCCGCTCCCGGACGGCTACATCGCCTCGGAGGCGACCGTGCCGGACACCGCTGGACTCCGGGTGGGCGAGGTGCGGTATCCCGCGACGCACCTACGGGAGTTTCCCGCGCTTGGGGTCAGCCTGAACGTCTATGAAGGCGTCGTCGACGTCGCGATTCCGGTGACGCCGAACTCGGAGCTGTTCGGTCCACGGCCCGGCAACCAGCCGACCGAGCTGGAAATCCCGATCGAGGTGCTGTTTCAGGCGTGCAGCGAGACCATCTGCTACACCCCACGGACGGAAACCCTCTCGGTGATGCTGCCAGTCGAGCCGCTACTGCGGCCCGGAGATCCCCGACGGTAGTAGGCGGGTGCTGGCGCCATTCGCTGTTGATCAGGCAGCCGATCTTCACGCGCCGCTCGACCCAGACGACACGATCGTTCCGCCGAGTCTTGAGCACCTGACCATAGACGCACTCAGAACGGAAGAAGCGAGCGATCACCCCGAAGTAGTACTCGAAGCCGTCGGTGGCAATCAGCGGGATTCCAACGAGGCGCCCCCGGAGGATGACGTCGCTTATTACCGCCTTGGTGTTTCGAGAGGAGCGGCGGCCGAGCACGCTCCCGGCCCACAGGCGGAAACACACCTCGATGGTCGCAAACAGCCACGTGGCTCTGCTCTCGCTGCCGATGAACGTGCAGAGCTCAGCAGCCTGCAGCTCTCTGATGTCGAAATCGCGCAACATTCGCCGGTTAAAGCGCACTGCCGCTGTCGAGGCCCGCTCGAGCCATCGCGCGATGGTGTTGCGGGAATGGCCCGTTACCCGGGCGGTCGCAGAAGGTTGTGTGCGTCAAGTTGTGCAAATTGAATTTCATGGCTGAGGTCGCTGCGGCTCAGGCGGCGACTTGCACCAGGTCTTTCTTCTGCTCCTTCCAGTAGTCCATGTTCAGGTACCGGTGATCCTCCAGCCACCCCTCGTGCGTCTCTGCGCACAGGGCGCGCACCAGCCGTAAGCAACTGGCGGCGTTGGGAACGATCCGCACCACCCGGGTGCGCCGTTTGATCTCCTCGTTGAGCCGCTCGAGCATGTTGGTCCTTTTGAGATGCTTGTGGTGCTGGCGGGGCAAGCTGTAGAAGTTCAGCGTCTCGCCGATGTGCGCTTCGACCCAGTCGGTGAGCTTGGGGTAGCGCTGCGCCCAGCGGGTGAGCCACGCCTGGAGGTCCTGCTGGGCCTCTTTGAGACTGCGGCGATCGTAGAGCCAGCGCAACTCCTGGCGACAATCGTCGTCGGCCTTCCGGGGCAGGTAGTCCAGCGCATTGCGCAGAAAATGCACGTAGCAGCGCTGCCACACCGCCTCGGGGAGGAGCTCCCGCACCGCCCGTTTGATGCCGGCGTGATCATCCGACACGACGAACTCCACGCCCTGCAGTCCGCGCGTCTTCAGGCCCTTCACAAACGTCGTCCAGCTCGATTGCGACTCCCGGTTGGACAGCTCCACCCCGAGCACCTGGCGCCGGCCCTCCGCATTAATCCCGAGCGCAATGAACACCGCCTGTGCCTGGATCACCCCGTCGAGCCGCACCTTCTCGTACCGCGCGTCCAGGATCACATACGGATACGCTTTCTCGAGCCGACGCTGGACAAAGCGCCGCAAGAGCGCATCCAAGCCCTTGTTGATCCGGCTGACCGTGCTCGCCGAACACGTGTGCCCGCACAGCTCCTCGGTAATCGCCTTGACCTTGCGAGTCGAGACCCCCTGGACGTACATCTCCGCCAGCGCACTCACCAACGCCTTCTCCGAGCGCTGGTACCGGTCGAACAGCTCCGTCGAAAAGCGGCCCTCGCGGTCCCGCGGCACCCGCAACTCCAGCTTCCCGATCCGGGTCACCACGCCGCGGCTGTCATAGCCCGACCGATACCCCACCCGGTCCCCCGTGCGCTCGCCCGGTCCGGCGCCCACCGCCTCGGTCATCTCCGCCTCCAGCACCTCCTGGAGGGACTCTTTCATCAGCTCCTTGAGGAACGCTCGATCGTCGCCAATCAGGGTTTCGATCCGGCAGGACTTCGCGGTACGCTTCGCTCGAGTGGTCATGGCTGCACTCCTTTGTGAGTAGGTCGGTCTAGACAATCAACCTCTTGCCATGACCGCTCGCTTTTCTCAAGCGGTTTTGCACACAGTACGAAACATAACCTCGCAGAAATGCTCACGCCCTCGACGCGCAGGCTCGCAACCTGGTCGAATTCCCTATGAGCGCAGTGAAGGCCGCTATACGCCGTCCCCGTGTTCGTGCTGACCGTTCCCCCGCAGACTTTGCAGCGGTACCGCCACCGTCGGCCCCACTTCGTCGCTAACGAGCCGTGGCCCACGATGTTGAGGTCCAATTTTCCACGGTTGTCACACCCGGGCTTGGCGCAGGCCATCCCGTCGATCGCGTTCATCGCTCAAGTGTTCCGGGGGGCGAAACCCCTGGTTTCGCCACACGATCTCGGAGGTGAAGGGACCGATCAACAGTGACCGGCGCAAGCACCCGCCGAGCCAAGAATGCTCTGCATTCTTCGACCCCGATCGGCCCCCTTCGAGGCAAAGGCGGACCCTAGCAGCCCGTGGCAAAAGCCCCGCTGCATTCGAACGGCGCTGCATCCCGCCCCACGGCGTTGCTCCGCGGTCGAATACAGGCCGGTATTCTCCCTTGTCGCGCCTTGTGGGTCGGCTGCATCGCCGCTCTCGGTGCGACGCGGGGTTTTACCACGGACTGCTAGGGCGGCGTGCCTTTGTCAGGCGTATTCCCGACACCACTCGGCACTGCGCTGCCGGTCATCTATGTCCGTAAGCTTCCCCCCGTGCCCATCACTCGACGCGGCTATGCCCAGGCGGCCCAGACCGGACCGTGGGGAAACTACGGGGTGTACCAGATTGGCGACGACCAGGCCCGCTCCTGGATGGTGGCAGGCACATCCTGTCGTAGCTCGCCACCGGCCGATATCGCATCCCAGGTCGACCAGCGGCAGGTGGGGTTCTCCAGGACGCGCAGGTAGTAGAAGGCGCGTCGCTCTGCATCGAAGTCGGGGTCAACCCAGATGGTGCGGAGCTCGGCCGCACCGAGGTCGGTACTGATGGCGCAGGTGTCGAGGTCGACGGTCGCGCCGGTGTCGGGACACCGATGGGTCTCGGGATCCACGGCCAGCCCGTCCGCGCAGGCGACGTCGTAGACCATCTCGTCGGTCAGGTCCCCGGTGACCCAGCCCTTGACGACCTGCACCCTCTGGAGCGGTGCCGCCAGGGGGTCCCGCATCGCCCAGACCAGGAAGCTCGGCGGGCCGTCGCCGCTTCCGACCAGGTCGCCGCCCATCGGCACACCCTGTTCGTAGGCCCGCACCACCAGGTTCGGGTCGCCCACGTCAAGGGCGCCGATCCCCGGCCCGGCGAAGAAGCGGACCCGGATCCGGGTGCCGGAGGTCGCGAACGTCTCCTTCCGGCGCATGGCGTCAAACAGGTGCTCGCGGGTGTTCTCCTCGGCCCACACCCCGGCGAGCCCCGACCCGCCATTGGTGATCGCCGGCGTGTTGGAGAAGGCGCGCCCGGTGCCATCGTCCACCGTCGCGGGACCAGGCTCGACCGGCAACGAGCCGCGACGCTCGCCGGTGGCCTGCATCAGCCCGGACGGCCCGGTGTAGTCCTCCTCGCTGAAGATCCCGGCGGCCACGTGGGTGTCGCTGGACCCGATGAACCCGAGCTT
>PBRZ01000125.1 GCA_002726085.1 Acidobacteriota bacterium | reverse complement strand
GGTACGGGCAGCCGTGCCAGCGTCAGCAGCACCTCATCGGTCACCAGATGTCGGCGGGGCACATCGAGCGCCATTGCCTCGGTTTCGCGCCACGCGCAGAGCGCGCGCAGCGTCGCATGGTGCGGCGGCGAGAGAGCGCCTCGCCCCTTTACGCGCACGTAGGCCGCTTCCGGCCGTTTGTCCAGCGCACGTGCTCGACGCTGGTGCTCGCGCTCTTCGGCGAACCAGTCGGTGCGGCCAAGCGTCGCCAGGTCGCGCGACAACCGCTCGTACAGCGGCGGCAGATAGGCCACATCCAGCGCGGCATAGCGTAGCTGCGCCGGCGACAGTGGGCGCCGGAGCCAGTCGGACCGCGTCTCCCCCTTGTCCAGCACCACCCCCAGCAGCGCTTCCACCAGGCTGCGATAGCCCAACGAAAACCCGTGCCCCGCGAACGCCCCAGCTCGCTGGGTGTCGAAGACGTTCACCGGCACAGCGCCGGTCAGCACCTCGAAGACATCCAGGTCTTCACCATGAGCGTGCATCAGCTTCCGCACTGCCGGGTCACAAAGCAGGACTCTAAGCGGCGCAAACTCGGAGATGCCGAGTGGATCGACCAAGGTGACGCCGTCTGTGTCGGCCACCTGCACCAGCGCCGGGCGCGGACAGTAGGTGCGCTCGCGAAAGAACTCGGTGTCGATCCCCACAATGCCGGCGGCCGACCAGCGCGCGCACGCGGACACCAGCTCGGCGTCGGTGGCGACGAGCGACGACACGGCGGGGTCTGCTGTCAGGGACACGCTGTGACGGACATGGCATCGTGCAACGCTGCTGACGTCACCGTCCGGTCTCGTTGCTGAAGCGATATAGCTTCGACTGTGTGCGCAAAATCAGACTGCCCCGCACCACGGCGGGTGTGGCCAGCGCCATCTCGTTCAAGGAGTTTGTGTGTAGCAGCTCGAATTCGGGTCCGGCCCGGACGACGAACGTATCGCCATCTTCGCCAAGCAGGAAGACTCGGTCGTTGTAAGCCCACGGCGAGGCGGTGAACCCCGCGCCCGGCTTGACGCGGGTCCGGCCGTAAATCTCACGGCCCGTCCTGGCATCGTGGTTCAGCAGAAAACCTCGGTCCAGCAGCGTGTAGTAATAATCGCCGTAAACCAGCGCCGAGGTGTTGTAGGTGCCGAGCATCGGCTGATACCAGACAATGAAGTCGTTTCCGCTCTCTCCCTCGTTCAAGGAAATGTCGCCCGACGCGCCCGGGCGAATCGCATAGACGGGCCGTGGCATCCCGCCGGGGTAACCGGAGCTGATGTAGACCAGCCCGTCGCGCGCAAACGGCGTCGGCACGACGTTGACCGTCATCCCGGCAAGCTCCCACAGTAACTGCCCGTCGAGGTCGTAGGAACGCACCCGACGAAGCCCGGCGGTCACGATTTCGATTCTCAGGTCGTTCTGCCAGATGAACGGCGTAGCCCAGTTCTCGACTTCGTCGCGTGCAACCCGCCAGATCTCGTCCCCGGTCTCGGCATCGAGCGCCACGAGGAACGACTGCGTTGTGTTGTCGTTGACCACGAACAACCGCCCTTCGTGGAGCGCAGGCGACGCGGCGGTCCCGAAGCGCTGACGGCCGTTGTAGACACCGAGCTCACGCCGCCAGACCTCCTCGCCGTCCAGGTCCAGTGCGGCGACCAACCCGATGGTTCCGAAGTAGACGTAGAGCCGCTCGCCGTCAGTCACCGGTGTTTCCGACGCGAAGCTGTTCTTGAGATGCCGCTCGATGCCGGGCACGGTGGCGAACAGCTCCCGCTCCCAGCGCACGGCTCCGGTCTGGAAGTCGAGATCGTAGACCAGCCACCGGTGCGTTGCCGTAGACCGCGTGGCCCCGCTGTCGGCGCCCGGGTCATACAGGCCGCGCACGGGGGGACGCTCCTCGCCTGCGCTGACCGCGGTGGTCAGAAAGATGTGGTCGTCCCAGACAACCGGTGAGCTCCACCCGAGACCCGGAATGTCCGCCTGCCAGACGACGTTCTCGGTGTCGCTCCAGGTCTCTGGCAACCTCGCGTCGTCGTCCACCGCCCCGGCCTCTGGGCCGCGAAACAGCGGCCACTGGCCGTTCTGTGCGGCGACCAGCCCCGGTCGCACCAGCAGCGACACCGCGACCACGCCGAGCGTCACGCCACGCATGGGCCTCCTCACAGTGCTACAGCTTAGCCCGGAAATCGTGTGACTGACGCCTAGGGCGATGCTATCTTTAACCGGGTAGCGTCTGCGGGCAGCTCCCGTTCACTGGAGAGTGGCATGAAGACCGGACACGTCGGCGCACTGTGCGTGGCCCTGCTGCTTGCGGGTGTGGCACAGGCACCGGCCATCGCTCAGGAGGGTCCGACCGCGGCAGCAACCTGGACACCACCCCGCACCGAGTGGGGCGCCCCTGACCTGCAGGGCATCTGGGACTACCGCACCCTGACGCCGCTCGAGCGACCCGACCAATTCGATGGCCGCGAGTTCCTGAGCGACGAGGAAATCTCCAGTCTCGAGCAACAACGCCGGGACCGAACCGACGGCCGGCCGCCCGGCGACCCACGTACCGCCCCATCGGTTCATGCGCCCTACTGGCTCGACTACGGTACGACGGTAGTCGGCAGCAGGCGCAGCTCGCTCATCGTGGACCCGCCCGACGGGAAGATACCGCCGCTGTCGGACGAGGGAGAACGCCGCGCCGCCGAGCGGAGGAACGCCAGCGGCGGACGCGGGTCGGCCGAATCGGTCGAAGCCCGCAACCTGTGGGAGCGCTGCATCACCCGCGGTCTGCCGAACGGCATGCTCCCGGCCGGATACAACAACAACATCCACGTGCTGCAGACGCCCCACCACGTGGTCATTCTCAACGAGATGATCCACGACGCGCGCATCGTGCCGGTCGGCGAGCGTACGCCGCTCCCTGACGGCGTGCGTCAGTGGCGCGGCCACTCGCGCGGCTACTGGGACGGCGACACGCTGGTGGTCGAAACGTCTAACTTCTCCGCCTCAGCGGACTTTCGCGGCGCCAGCGAGAACCTGCAGCTGGAGGAACGCTTTCGGCGCACCGGCCCTGACACCCTCGACTATACGTTCACGGTCAGCGACCCGACCACCTGGACGGCACCCTGGACCGCCACCTTTCCCATCGAGCGCATCGACGGGCCGATGTATGAATACGCCTGCCACGAAGGCAATCTCGGCCTGCTCAACATCCTGACCGCCGCCCGCGTCAACGAGAAATAGCCAAGGCGCGCGACAATGCGCGCCCCGTGGCCGCGGCGTGGGGCGACGGGGCCCCACAAGCGGACACGTGGGGTTCGGGGCGAAGCCCCGTCTAACAGAAGCCCGTCAGTACTTATCCAACCCCTCGGTCAGCTCTATGTAGGTGCCGAACGGGTCGGTGAAGAACGCGTACCCTAGCTCGAGGTCCTCCACCTCACCGTAGGGCCGGTCGAAGGTGACCCCTTGTGCCTCGAGCTGCCGGCAGAACGCCTCGAGGTTCTCCACCTCGAATCCGATGTGGTCGAGCGACCGCCCCTGCGTGCCGGCCGGCGTCTCGGGCGACGGCGAATAGGTAAGGTTCACCCCCGGCAGGTCCGCCGCCTGGAACGACCCGCGCATTCCCGGTGTCGCATTGAAGGTCTTCACGTACCACGCCTTCATCTCGTCCACCGGTCCAGCGAAATGTATGTGATGCAGGGCGATCGACTCCGCCTGCCTCCGGTCCTCGACGAACTCCACCTTCACGCCATCTGGTGTCATCGCGAAGCCGATGTAGGTGTCCTGGTCGACGATGTGGGCCAGCCCGTTGTCTACCGCCAGCGCCGGCGGCAGCTCGTCGCGGGTCACGATCGAATAGCCGGCCGCGCGCACCTTCTCCACCATCGCGCGTGTGCTGGGCACCGAGAACCCGAGGTGGTTGACGGTCGTGCCCTTGGTCCCGCCGGTCGGGGGCGCTTCCCGCATGAAGACCAGCACGTTGGGGAACTTGACGAACTGCAGGTTGCCGGCTGTCACCGCCTCGCCGCCCAGCGTGTCGACCCAGAACTTCTTGCTCTCCTCGATGCTGGTCACCGTCAGATGGTGATGGCCGTAGACAATCAGCCCCTCGCTGGCGGCCGTCAATTGCGCCAGCGCCATCGGTGCCATGGCGAGCACGAACAGCGCCGACAACGGCGCCAGTGTCATCATCTTCATCGTCACAGTCCTCCAATGTCCCGAATATCGGAAAATCCTATCAGGTCGCACCGTCGTCGTCGGCGCCATAGGCCCCACGCAGGTCGTGATATCGCAGCCGCGCCAGATCGACGAGCATGCTCAGGGAGTCGCGCAGCGGGTGCACCCGGCTCGAGGGGTCGTTGACCCACGTCACGGGAACCTCGACCACTTGATAGCCGAGTTTCCGAGCGATCCAGAGCAGCTCCACATCAAACGAAAACCGGGTCGTACGTTGACGCGCGAACAGCCTCCGCCCCGCTTCCCGCCGAAAGCACTTGAACCCACACTGCGTGTCCCGGATATCGGGCACCGCCACACGCCGGACGATGTGATTGAATATCCGCCCCATTGCCTGGCGCCACCAGGCTTGCCGGACGCGCACATCCGAGTCGGCGAGCGCTCGGGACCCGATTGCGATATCGCCACCCGCCTCGAGTGGCGCCATCAACCGCTCGACCTCGGCGATCGGCGTCGAGAGATCGGCGTCCGAGAACAGCAGATATCGGCCACGGGCCGACAACATACCCCGGCGCACTGCATGGCCCTTGCCCCGGTTCGTGGTGTTATCGAGCACGCGGCACGTCGGCCAGTCGGTCGTCACCGCGCGCACTAGCTCGAGGGTCCCGTCCCGGCCGCCGTCCACCACCACCACCACCTCGCTCGCAAACGGCTGGTCGTCAAGATAGGCACGCACCTGTATTAGGGTCTGGCCGATTCGCTTGGCCTCCTCGAAGGCGGGAATCACGACACTGAGGTGGACCGCGTCCTCATCCGTCATCATGCGTAGTGGTCGGTCCCTGGCCAGACACCGCGCGGGCAGCTGGTAACGAGGCACCACATCATCTCATGGGCGGCGAACTGCGCTAGGATCCTAGCGACGCCGCATCGCAGACTGTCTGGGCATCGTTCAAAGGAGCCTCATATGTCGCGCACGCCCCGCCGACGCTACACAGCCTCGGTGGCCCTGCTGGCCGCCACCCTCGTGACGGCTGCGCCACTGGCGCAGACCGGGTCGAACACGATGCACAACCCGTATCGCATGCTCGACAGCTGGGCCACGCTCCCGGACGGCGTCGTGTGGGGCGCGGTCATCGGCATCATCCCAGACGGCGAAGGCGGCACCTGGATCCATCACCGATCCGAGCCGCCCATCATGCATTTCGACGCTACCGGAACTGTCGTCGAGAGCTTCGGCGACGGCATGTTCGTGATGGCGCACGGGTTTTGCCGCGATCGCGACGGAAACTTCTGGGCCGGCGACAGCGGCCCGTTTCGCGACGATCCGCGCACAACCGGTCGCGGGTATCAGTTCTTCAAGTTCAGCCCCGACGGCGAACTGCTGTTGACGCTGGGTGAGGCCGGCATTTCGCGCGCCGGGCGGGACACCTTCATCGCACCGACCGCCTGCGCCGTGGCCCCCAATGGCGACATCATCATTGCCGACGGACACTTTCCCCGCCCCACGACGAGCCAGCAGGACGGCGACCGGATTATGCGGTTTACGACTGATGGCGTGCTAGTCGACGCATGGGGACAGCAGGGATCCGGACCGGGCGAGTTCGATGGTCCGCACGCGCTGGCGTTCGACTCGCAGGGGCGGCTCTTTGTCGCCGACCGGTCGAACAACCGCGTGCAGATCTTCGACGCGAACATGCAATTCGTAGACGAGTGGCGGCATTTCGGCCGCCCGAGCGGCGTGGCGATTCTCTCCGACGACCGGCTGTTCGTTGCCGATTCGGAGTCGAACAAGGTCATTGCGGGCGAGCTGCGAAACCCCGGCTGGACGAACGGGGTCCGGTTTGGCAGCGCAAAGGACGGGTCGCTCCTCGGGTTCATCGACGGAACCGACCCCGAGGGTCTGTCGGTGGACGACCTGGGCAACGTGTGGGCCGGGCTGACCAGCACGCCGATCCTGCAGAAGTGGATAGTCGGTCCCTGACTCCTCGCGCGCTCATCGCGGTTGGCGGCCACGCGCTCATCCCGGCGCACCCGCAGGTCACCGTCGCCGACCAGCGGGCCAACGCGTGCCGTGCGACGCCGTCGTCATCGGGACGCCGGCCGACCTGACGCGCTTGCTGACGTTCGACACACCCACCGCGCGGGTGCGCTACCGGCTCCAGGAAATCGGGACACCGGTGCTTGCTGATCTGATCGGGGAGTGGCTGGCGAGACGAACGCGACAGCAGCCCAAACGGACTGCTTCTCGGTAACCTCGCGGTTCAGAACTCGAGCGCTCCGCGGGCCCGCTGCTCTCGCGGCAGCAGCACACGGTAGAGAACGTCGTTCACAGGGGTGGCAATTCCGAGCCGCTCTCCGATTCGCACGACGGCGCCGGTCTGCGCATCGAGCTCCGATGGCCGCCCCTGCTCGATATCGCGTTGCATCGACGTGGTACCGCCGGCTGGCGCCGCGTCCAGCAGATCCAGCGCCGCCGGTATCAGCTCGTCGCTCAAGTTGACACCGCTCGCCTTGCCCACCTGCAGGGTCTCGCGCATGGCGCGCTCGATCAGGTCACGAGTCTGCCGCGTTTCTCGCATCACACCGAACGGCACGTGTGCCGCCGCGCCGACGCCACTGGTCGGGGCGATGAAGAGAAACTTCTGCCACATGGCCGCCACGACATCCGCCGTTACGCCGACGTCCAGACCGGGCGCACGGCCAAACGCCTCGCGGAGCGTTTCGACCCTGTCGGTCGGCGCGTTGTCGAGCTCGCCGAAGCACACAAACGGCTCGACGCCGATGTGCTTGATGCGACCCGGGCCGTCAAGCTGGGCGACGATCCGACACAGGCCACCCAGTGTGTGTCCGGCACCGAGCGCGGCCGCCAGCGCCCCGGGCGCTTCGACACCGTTGAGCAGCGGGAGCACCGCGGTTTCCGGGCCCAGCATCGGTCGAATCACGTCGAACGCGTCGGAGAGCTGCCAGGTCTTTACCGCGACCAGCACCGCATCGACCGGCCCGACCGAAGTCGCATCGTCGGTGGCAGTGACCGACAGCTCGACATCACCCTTCGGGCTCTCGAGCCGCAGGCCGTCGCGACGCAGCGCGTCGAGGTTAGCGCCCCTCGCGAGGAAGGCCACGTCGTGGCCACCCTGCGCCAGGCGAGCGCCGAAGTACCCGCCCACGCCGCCAACACCTACGACCGCAATGCGCATCACTTCATGGCCTAGACTAGGCGCTCCCCGCGCACCCTTCGAGATAGCGCATCGCCGCGTCCACACCCCGAGCCTCATGCGGAAGGTCGACCAGCGCCAGTCCCATTTCCACTCCGGCCAAGGTCCCCAGCAGACTCAGATCATTGAGGTCGCCGAGATGGCCGATTCGAAACACGGTTCCGGTCAGCTTCGCCAGCCCGACCCCGAGCGAGAGATCGAACCGGTCCAGCACGACCGACCGCAGGTGGTCGGCGTCATGCCCGGACGGTGTCATCACAGCCGTAATCGACCCGCTGTATTCGTCCGGATTCACGCAAAGCACCTCGAGCCCCCACGCTCGCACCGCCCGTC
This sequence comes from Acidobacteriota bacterium, assembly GCA_002726085.1. Classification (GTDB taxonomy): domain Bacteria; phylum Acidobacteriota; class Vicinamibacteria; order Vicinamibacterales; family UBA8438; genus NP936. The sequence goes on along the minus strand of PBRZ01000125.1, from coordinate 32,980 downwards.
GTGTGGCCTCGGCGTGCCGCGCATGCCGCGCGATCACATTCGGCAAGCCCTCAGCCCTCAGCATCGCCAGTGCCTCACGCAGGCCGTACAGCAGATTCGTGGCCGGTGTGTAGGGAAAGAAGCCCTTCTCGTTGGCCGCAAGCACTGCGCTCCAGTCCCAGAAAGCCCGTGGCAGCGTCGCGTGGGCATGGGCCGCGAGCGCCTTCTCACTCACCGCGTTGAAGCTGAGTCCCGGCGGCAGCATCAGCCCCTTCTGGGAGGCGCCGACCGTGACGTCGACCGACCACTCGTCATGTCGGTAGTCGATCGAGGCAAGTGACGAAACCGTGTCGACCATGAACAGCGCCGGGTGTCGGGCGTGGTCGATCGCGTGACGCACGAGCGGGATCCGGCTGGCTACACCGGTCGAGGTCTCGTTGTGGACCACGCAGACCGCCTTGATGGCATGTGCGCCATCCTCGACCAGGCGTGTCTCCACGGCCGCCGGGTCCACGCCGTGACGCCAGTCTCCCGGGATCAGATCGACTTCGAGCCCAAGCTTCACGGCTATCTGCTTCCAGAGGGTCGCGAAGTGCCCGGTCTCGGCCATCAGCACCCGGTCGCCGGCCGAAAGGGTGTTGACGAGTGCCGCCTCCCACGCGCCTGTGCCCGAGGCCGGGTAGATGACCACCGGACGGACGGTCCCGAAGACCTCGCCGATGCCGTCGAGCAGCTCGTGCCCAAGCGCCTGAAACTCCGGCCCGCGATGATCGATGGTGGGCTGGGCCATGGCGCGCAGCACCCGGTCGGGCACATTCGTCGGTCCGGGAATCTGCAGGAAGTGGCGGCCGGCGCGATAGGGCATGGCGGACTTCCCTCGAGCTGCTCGCGGGCCTGAAGGCCCTTGCTACCGATGTGCACGGCGCCGCTACGGTNCCGCGCCGGGATTATACTCGCCCAGTGAGCGACCAGCTGCGACGCGACCTGGAGACCGCGATCGAAGGCGAGGTGCGCTTCGATGCTGTCACTCGCGCCCTCTACTCCACCGACGCCAGCGTCTATCAGATCGAGCCAACCGGGGTCGTGATCGTCCGCTCTCGCGACGACGTCGTCCGCGCCCTCAACATCGCCAACCGGCACGGTGTGTCGGTGACCGCGCGTGGCGGCGGCACCTCGCAGGCCGGCCAGGCGATCGGGGCGGGACTGCAGCTCGACACCGCCAAGTACTTCAACCGGGTGCTCGAGGTGAACGTCGAGGAGCGGTGGGCGCGGGTCGAGCCGGGCATCGTGCTCGACGAGCTGAATGCGCAGCTCCTGCCCCACCGACTCCGGTTCGCCCCCGACATCTCCACTGCCAGCCGGGCCACCGTGGGCGGCATGATCAGTAACAACTCCAGCGGGGCGCGGTCGGTGCTCTACGGCAAGACGATCGACCACGTGCTCGATCTCCATGTCGCCTTGAGCGACGGCAACATCGTCCACCTGCGACCGTTGGCNCCAGACGAGCTCGACATGGTGTGCGACACCGACACGCTCGAGGGCCGCTGCTATCGGATGCTGCGCCGGCTGGGAGCCGAGCACGCCGCCGAGGTCGACCGCCGCTATCCCAAGATCCTCAGACGGGTCGGCGGCTACAACTTGGATGCGTTCATCGACCCCGCGCGCCCATTCAACCTGGCCAACCTCTTCGTCGGCTCAGAGGGCACGCTCGGGCTGCTGGTCGAGGCCCGGGTGAACCTCGTGCCGCTGCCCAACGCCAAGGGGGTCATCACCCTGGAATTCGACGACCTGCTCGACGCGCTCGGCGCCACGCCAGCCATCCTCGAGCACCGCCCGTCGGCGATCGAGGTGATGGACCGGTTCATCCTGGATCATGCGCGGGAGAGCCCGGCGCTCGACGAGGTGCGGCGGGCGGTGTTGTCGGGCGACACACCGGGCGCCGTGCTCTGCGTGGAGCTCTACGCCGACGACGCCGCCGAGCTGCCGGACCGGATGGAGGCGATCGAGCGGGACCTCGTGGCCCGCGGGATCGAGACGCGAGCCACCCGCGCCCTCGAACCGGCGGCGCAGGCTCGCATCTGGCATCTCCGTCAGTCGTCGCTCGGGTTGTCGATGGCGATGAAAGGAGACGCCAAGAGCATCTCGTTCGTCGAAGACACCGCGGTGGCGCCGGAGCGGCTGCGTGACTACATCGAGCGGTTTCTGGAGATCGTGCGGCGGCACGGCAGCACGACCGGCGTCTACGCCCACGCCTCGGTCGGGTGTCTGCACGTGCGCCCGGTGGTCAACCTGAAGACCGACGCCGGGGTGCAGCAGTTCGAGGCGATCGCCAACGACATCGCCGAGCTCGTGCTCGAGTTCGGTGGCGCGCTGTCTGGTGAGCACGGCGACGGTCTCGTGCGCGGACCGTTCATCGAACGCATGTTCGGGTCCCAGCTCTACGAGGCGTTTCGCACCATCAAGCGCACCTTCGACCCCGCCGGCCTCTTCAATCCGGGCAAGATCGTCGATTCGCCGCCGCTCACTGACAATCTTCGGTACGGCGCCGCCTACCGCACGCCGGAGCCGACTACCTTTTTCGACTACCACGAGCACGGCGGTCTGGGGCGAGCCGTGGAAATGTGCAGCGGTGTGGGCGCCTGCCGCAAGACCCTCGACGGCACGATGTGCCCGTCCTACATGGCGACTCGTGATGAGGCGCACTCGACACGCGGCCGGGCCAACGCGCTCCGCTCGGCCATGACCGGCCGGCTCGGAGAAACTGGTCTCGGCGACCAGGGCGTGTACGACACGTTGGACCTGTGTCTGGAATGCCGTGCCTGCAAGGCGGAGTGCCCGGTCGGTGTGGACATGGCGCGGTTCAAGAGCGAGTTTCTTGCCGACTACCACGCTCGACACGGCACCCCGCTCCGGGCACGTGTCCTGGGCGGCATCCACGATCTGTCGTCATGGGCGAGCCCTGTTGCGCGGCTGATCAATCCCTGGCTCGAGCGCGGATGGGTGCGAGCGCTGAATGAGCGTCTGCTCGGTCTGGATCGCCGGCGCACGATGCCGCGCTGGGCAACGCGCACGCTGGCGACGGCCTGGCGCGATCGAGCGACCACCAGCGGACCGTCCGACGTCGTACTGTTCAGGGACACCTTCACGAACCACTACCACCCGGAGATCGGGATGGCGGCGGCGACGCTCTGTGACGGTGCCGGCGTCGGGGTCGAGCTCGGACCAGACGCCTGCTGCGGGAGACCGCTCATCTCCCAGGGCCTACTCCCCGAAGCCCGTCGTCGGGGCGCCGACACCGTGCGACAGCTGCACCCGCTCGCCGTCGCCGGCAAACAGATCGTCGTGCTCGAGCCCAGCTGTCTCTCGTCGCTGCGGGACGACCTGCCAGCCCTCTTGCGGGGTGAAGCACAACGTCAGGCTCATGAGGTGGCCGACGCCTGTCTACTTTTCGAGGAGTGGCTCGAGGGCACGTTGGAAAAGGAGCCGCCGGCGCTGACGTTCCGCGCCGGCCCGACGCGGCTGCTGCTGCATGGGCACTGTCATCAGAAGTCGCTGGGGCTCGTGCCACCGGCACGTGCCCTGCTCGAGCGGATTCCGGGCGCCAAGGTCGTCGATCTCGACGCCGGGTGCTGCGGCATGGCTGGCTCCTTCGGCTATACGAAGGAGCACTTCGACATCTCGCGGCAGATCGGTGAGCGACGACTGCTGCCGGCCGCGCGCGCTCTCGAATCAGACGAGGTTCTTGTCGCCTCCGGGGTCTCCTGTCGCCATCAGGTGCGAGACCTCGCCGGCGTCAGCGCGCGTCATCCAGCCGAGCTGCTCGCCTCGCTATTGGTGCCGTGACCGCGCCGTTATAATCCCGGAGACACTGTTCCGGAGACTCGATGACACGTACATGTTTGCCACGTTCCGGCACGGCGGCGGTTGTCGCCGTCGGGGTGCTCTGGGCCGGCACGGCGGCCGCCCAGAACGACACGCCGCCACCGAACACCCTGCCGAGCGGCCACATCACGGTGCTGAACTGGGCAAAGTTCCAGGACGGACGGCGCTGGGGCTCGACCGCCGGGGTGGACGTCGCGCCCGACGGCACCATCTGGGCATACGACCGATGCGGCGCCAACTCCTGCGTCGACTCGGACCTCGACCCGGTACTGCATTTCGACCCATCCGGCCGGTTGCTCGGGAGCTTCGGCGCCGGTCTGTTCAACTTTCCGCACGGGTTCCACGTCGATCCAGACGGCAACATCTGGGTCACCGACCACGGGGTCGACCTGCCCAACGGCAAGGGACAGCAGGTGTTCAAGTTCAGCCCGCGTGGCGAGATACTCCTGACGCTCGGCCGCGCCGGGACGGCCGGCAACGGACAGTACACCTTCAATCAGCCGTCCGACGTGCTGGTGGCGCCAAGCGGCGACATCTTCGTCGCCGATGGGCACGGCCCGCAAACCAACGCCCGGATCGTGGTCTTCACCGCCGACGGCTCCTTCATCCGGTCGTGGGGCCGGCATGGGTCTGGACCGGACGAGCTCGAAGGCCCGCACGCGCTCGCCATGGACACGCAGGGGCGCCTATTCGTCGGCGACCGAACGAACAACCGGATCCAGATCTTCGAACAGGACGGGACGCTCCTCGAATCCTGGTCGCAGTTCGGACGCCCCAGTGGGCTCTTCATCGGCCAGAACGACATGCTCTACGTGGCCGACTCAGAGTCGCGAGACAACGAGGGTGGCTACGGGCATAACCCGAACGTCAGACGCGGCATTCGGATCGGGAACGCTCTCGACGGCACGGTCACGGCATTCATCCCGGACCCGGCCGAACGTGGCGCCACGAGCGCGGCCGAAGGTGTCGCGGTCGACCCCGACGGCAACATTTACGGCGCGGAGGTCGGTCCCCGCGACGTCAAGAAGTACATCACGCGATGACGTCGAGACCTCGATGCGTCGGCGGGCGTCTGCTGCTCGCAGCGGGGCTGACCATCGAGGCGACGAGTGCCCCGTCGGTCGTGGCGGCGCAGAACTCTCTGCAGCTCGTCGTCACGGTCGTTGATGACTCCGGCGCACCGGTTGCCGGACTGACCCGCGAGGATTTCATCCTCCGCCTCGGAGGGACGGAGCGCGAAATCGTCTCGGTGGAGGCGACGGAGCGGACCGCGCAGGTCGTCGCCATTTTCGAAGGTCTGGCGGCCTCGCAGCGACAGACATCGGCCGCGCTGGCCAGCTTCATCGGGAGCCTCGATGACGACAGTATCGTCGACATGCAGAGTGTGGAGGCGGAGCTCGATGAGGCGATCGTCGAGGCGGTCGAAGATCTGCACGCGCGCGCGGTGCCGCGTCCAGTCATCGTCATGCTGGGCCAGGGAAGCATGATGGTGCCGTCAGAGCTCCAATCGTCGCAGGTGCGCGGAAAACGCCAGGCGGCCGACCTCAGAGGCGATCGCGATCGCGTCGGGCGGCTCTTGGCCGAGCACGGCATCCTGTTCTACGGCGTGTCGGTCACCGAGATCTCGCTGGCCAACCTCGAGGCGCTTGCCGAGNGCACCGGTGGGCACTTCGGGGTGCTACCGGCCCCGACCGGACTCAGCGATGCCATGACCGCCATCGGGCGTGAACTGGGCACCCAGTATCTGGTGTCCTATATGTCGACCGAGGGTGATGGCACGCCGCTGCGGCTAGAGGTGACGCGACCGGGTCACACTGTCCGAACGGCGCCATTTGGACCGACGCACTGACCCACGGCCAGGCGGCCTCGGCACCTGTACCCAGTGCGCGGTGGCCGTGTCGGCGTCATCGCCACGGTACTGGCTAACCTGTTGAACGAGCTGCTGACGCGTGACGACAATCCTGGTCACCGGCGCGAACGGACAGATCGGCACTGAGCTGACTCGCGCGTTGCGCGCCAGATTCGGGTCCGAGCGGGTCGTCGCCAGCAGCCGTCGTCTGCCCCCGGCGGACTCGGCCGACGGCGCGTCCGGCCCCTATGAGCTACTCGACGTGACCGACCGCCCGGCAATCAAAGCCGTGCTCGAACGACACCAGGTCGACACCATCTACCACCTGGCGGCCATGCTCTCGGCCGTGGGTGAGACAGACCCGCAACGGGCCTGGAGCGTCAACATGGGCGGTCTCGCCAACGTGCTCGAAGCGGCCCGGACTCACGGGGTGCGACAGGTCTTCTGGCCCAGCTCCATCGCCGTGTTCGGTCCCGATACCCCACGCGATCAGACTCCGCAGGACACCCTGATGCGGCCGACGACCATCTACGGGGTCGCCAAGGTAGCCGGCGAGCTCCTCTGCGACTATTACGTGCGCCGCTACAGGCTCGACGTGCGCGGTGTGCGCTACCCCGGAGTCATCAGTAGCGGGACGCCCCCAGGCGGCGGCACCACCGACTATGCCGTCGCCATCTTCTACGAGGCGCTCCGGTCCGGGCGCTATACCTGCTTCGTTCGCGAGGACACGGTGCTGCCGATGATCTACATGCCGGACTGCATCCAGGCGGCGCTCGATCTGATGGACGCCGACACGTCGGCCCTCCGGCACCACAACGCGTTCAATCTGGCCGCCATGAGCTTCTCGGCCGGCGAGCTGGCCGCCGAAATCGGCACGCATGTGCCCGGCTTTGTCTGCACCTATGAGCCGGACGCGCGNCAGGCGATTGCCGATTCCTGGCCGCGCACGCTCGACGATGCTGCCGCCAGACAAGAATGGGGATGGACGCCCCGATACGGACTGGCAGAGATGACGGCCGACATGATGGCGACGCTGCGCGCGCGCCAGGACGCGGGACGACTCTGATGACGACGAGTGACCTCTCGACACGACTGCGCGAGACACTGGCGGAGCTGCGTGACGCCGGCACCTACAAGGAACTGCGGCATCTGACCGCGCCGATGGGACCGGTGACGACGATCGACGGTCTTGGCGAGGTCGTGGTCTTCTGCTCGAACAACTACCTCGGTCTGGCCAACCACCCGGAGGTGGTGCAGGCGGGCATCGACGGGTTGGAGCGCTACGGCGCCGGCACGGCGAGTGTCCGGTTCATCTGCGGCACGTTCGAGTGTCNTCGCGCGCTCGAACAACGCATTGCCCGTTTCCTTGGTACCGAGGCGTCGCTCACCTTCGTCAGTTGCTGGAACGCCAACGAAGGCCTGTCGCCGGCACTGGCGCAGAAGGGCGATGCACTCGTGTCGGACGCCTTGAACCACGCCAGCATCATCGACGCCGGTCGCCTCTCGCGCCAAGCCACGCGGACGGTGTTCCCGCACAGCGACATGGCGGCGCTCGAGACCACCCTGGGCGAGGTGCATGATGCCGCGGTGACGCTTGTGGTGACCGACGGCGTGTTCAGCATGGAAGGGGACGTCGCGAAGCTCCCCGAGATGACCGCGCTCTGCCGCCGGTTCGGCGCCGCCCTGGTGGTGGACGACTCGCACGGGGTCGGCGTGCTGGGGGCGCACGGTCGCGGCACACCGGAGCACTTCGGGCTTCCGGCGCGCGGGCCCGATGGCGTGGACATACTGACCGGCACGCTTGGCAAGGCGCTGGGCGGCGCGGCCGGTGGTTATGTGGCCGGACCGCGAGAGATCATCGACTACCTGATTCAGCGCAGCCGCCCACAGCTGTTCTCGAACGCGCTGCCGCCCACCGTGGCTTCGAGTGCCGCCAAGGCACTGGAGGTCCTCGAGCGAGAGCCAGATCGCGTGGCGCGTCTGCACGCCAACGTCCGGACGATGCGCGAAGGCCTGGCCGGGCTCGGCTACGAGATACTGCCCTCGCCCACGGCCATCCTACCGATCATCGTCGGCGAGACCGCCGAGGCGATCCGGCTCTCGACGCGGCTGCTCGAGCTCGGCGTCTTCGTCACCGGCTTCGGCTTCCCTGTCGTGCCGGAAGGCACCGCCCGTCTACGAGTCCAGATGTCTGCGGCCCACACCGACGCGCACATCGAGACCGCGCTCGACGCGTTCCGACAGCTGCGTGCGAACAGCTAGGGCTCAGGCTCGTCCTGGTTCAGGACCTCGACCGCCGCCGTCTTCTTCACCGCCAGCATCAAGACATCCTTCGCCAGCTCTGATTGCAGCACCTCGACCTCGAACGACGGCAGGCCCGGCGCATTGGCGAAGGCGCGCCGCGCCTGACCCCGCCAGTCCTTGTGTCGCCTGGCGTGCTGATAGCACACCAGGACGTCTCCCGGCTGGAGCGCGTCGAACACTGCGGCGACCTCTGCCGACGTCACGTGTTCGGGACCGGGCGTCTCCNGTGCGAGCCCGATATCGGGGTCGAGCAGCACCAGCATCAGCTCATCACGCGACGTTCTGAGGCGACGGCACAACCGCCCGAAATAGGCGGCGCGGTGGCGAAACGGCTCCATGAGGACCTCGATCGTCAGACCGCTCGTGGCCCCGAGCCGCCGGATGTCCTCCAGGTCGCGAAAATGGCGAATGACCTCGACGGGCGGGTCCACCTTTCCGCGTGAGGTCGCNAGCGTCGGCTGAAGCTGATCGGGACGTAACATGGCGACGTGCAGCAGGGCGGAAATCCCCTCCCGTCTCGCCAGATGCACGACCGTGCTCCATTTCACGACGTCGCGGTTGTCGCCGTACCACTGGTTTCGCATAGGTCACATTCCTGATCGACGACCGCCAAGACCGGTCGCTCAACGGGCCTGAAGGCCCTTGCTACCCAGGTCTTTCCNCCGTCAGCCGCGGAATCCACCGCGGCGCGCCTCCAATTCCTCCCAACGGGCGTACGCGCCCTCCAACTCGGACTGCACCTGTTCGAGCCGTCCCATCGTCGTCTTGATCGTATCGGCCGGTTCCCGGTAGAAGTCCGGTCCCGCCACCGTCTGGTTGAGGCGACGCGCATCGTCCTCCAGCGTGTCGATTCGCCCGGGAAGCGCCACCAGCTCACGCTGTTCGTTGTAGGACAGCCGTTTGACCGCTTGGTCCCGTGTCGCCGCACCCGCAGTCTCGTGGACCCCGTCAGTCTGTCGGGGCGGCTGCCCACGCCCCGAGCGATCCGGATCCGGTGCGGCGGGACGCTGCCGCAGCCAGTCCTGATAGCCGCCCACATACTCCGTGACCCGTCCGTCTCCCTCGAAGACGAGCGTGCTGGTGATGACGTTGTCGAGAAACGCTCGGTCGTGGCTGACCAACAACAGCGTCCCCGACCAGGCCACGAGCTGCGCCTCCAGCAACTCGAGCGTTTCGAGGTCGAGGTCGTTGGTCGGCTCGTCGAGCACCAGCACGTTGGCCGGCCTCGTGAACAGCCGCGCCAGCAGCAGGCGGTTCCGCTCGCCGCCTGACAGCGCCTTGACCGGCGAGTGCGCCCGGTCGCGAGAGAACAGAAAGTCGCGCAGATAGCCGTGCACGTGGCGGGACCCGCCGTTGACGGTCACCGTGTCGTTGCCCTCGCCCACCGTGTCGAACACCGTCCGCTCGGGGTCGAGCTGTTCGCGCTGCTGGTCGTAGTAGGCAAGCTGCACATTCGTGCCTCGGTGAATCGCGCCCCGGTCGGGTGCCAGCTCGCCGAGCAACAGACGCAGCAGCGTCGTCTTGCCGGCACCGTTGGGTCCGATCACACCGACCCGGTCACCCCGAAGAACGCGGCTCGAAAAGTCACGAATGACCACAGTGCCGTCGAACGACCGAGAGACCGTCTCGGCTTCGAAGACCACCCGCCCTGAGAGATCGGCACGTTCTCCCTGTAGTCGCACGGCGCCGATCCGGGTTCGCCGGTTGGCCCGCTCGGCGCGCAACGCCATGAGCGCGCGCACACGCCCTTCGTTTCTGGTGCGTCGCGCCTTGATGCCCTGGCGCAGCCAGGCTTCCTCGGTCGCCAGCTTCTTGTCCTGCTTTGCCTGGTGCACCGCCTCATCGGCCAACCGCTCCGCCTGCCGTCGCTGGTAGTTGGCGTAATCGCCCGGCCACGAGGTGAGCCGGCCGCGGTCGAGCTCGATGATGCGCGTCGCAACCTGCTGCAGAAAGACCCGGTCATGGGTGACGACCACGACCGCACCGGGATACTCGGTCACGAGTGTTTCCAGCCAGGCAATGGCGTCGATGTCGAGATGGTTTGTCGGCTCATCCAGCAACAATACATCTGGCTGCGCTACCAGCGAGCGGGCCAGCAGCACCCGTCGCCGCCATCCGCCGGAGAGCGTGTCGACCACCGCGTCGGATGGAAGCTGTAGTCGCTCGACGACCAGCTCGACCCGCTGTTCGAGACGCCAGCCGTCGCGTTCCTCGAGCTGTTGCTGCAGCCGTCCCAGCTTGTCGAGCAGCGCCGGCTCAGGGTGTGCGGCGACCTCGACGGCCATGTGGTGATAGGCGGCGACAAGCTCGCTCAGCTCGCCCAGGCCCTCGGCAACGACGTCGAACACCGGGCGGTCGGATGACAACGGGACGTCCTGCACGAGCAGCGCCGTACGCGCCCCGGGCTCACGCCGGACCACACCCTGGTCNGGGGACTGGGCACCGGCGAGGATCTGGAGAAGGGTCGACTTGCCGGTGCCGTTCCGACCGATCACGCAGACCCGCTCTCCGCGCTCGAGCCGCAGGGTCGCGTCCACGAGCAACGGAAGATGCCCGAAGGCGATCGAGACCTGGTCGAGCGCAATAACGGTCACTGCAGACAGCACTTCTTGAACTTGCGACCGCTGCCACACGGACAGGGGGAATTCCGACCGAAGCGGACCCGGCCGCGCTTCAGCTCCCGCCGCAACGCCCCCACACGGGCTCGTAGGTCCTGATTGAAAACCTGCTCCAGCGTCGCATAGAGCTCCGGGTGTTTGGCGGCCATCAGCCCAGGTCGCTCGAAGAAGTACTCGGCGGTCACGGCGAAGAACTCTGCCTCATTTGTCAAAGCGTAGCGGTTGATGTCGGACCGCCCCGCCTCGATCTCGGACATCTTGCGTCGCATCAGATCGATCCACGGTCCGATCGCCCGCTGGTCGAGCCCCACCCGGGGGACCCCGTCAATGACCCCGTCGGTCTTGTCCACGAGATGCGCAAACTCGTGGACCCCGACATTGCGTTTGTCGGTCGCGTTACGGAAGCCGCTGATCAGGTCGGGCTTGGAGAGAATCATCAACCGGTTCAAGCTGCCGGTGCCGACCATGCCCAGGATGTTGTGGTCTTGTCGGTCGCCGAAGTCGAACTCGCCGTCGAACCGGGTTGGATACACCAACACCTCGTTGATCTGGCTCCACTCCCAGTCGGGGAACCCGAAGATCGGGATGATGGCGCTCGCGGCGGCCAGTACACGGGTGGTCGTGTCGAGTTGGACCTTGATGCCGGTGACGCGCTTCTCGCCCAGGAACACCTGGACCTCGCGGCGGAACCGCCGCTGCGCTGCCGGCTCGAGAGCACGGAAGTAGACAACGTCGCGCTGGAGCACCGTCTCCCACTCGGGCGGAAACGGCTCACTCACAATCGCATGCCGGCGCCGAATTGCCCCAGTCTGCCAGACGTACACTCCACAGGCCGGGGCCAACGCGAGCACGTATGTTGTCACCACGGGCCGCCCTGTCCGGATGACCACGAGTGCGATGAGCGCGGAGACGAGCAGTGTCACCCCCGCGAAGACGAGCGCCCACACTCGGGTCCGCCGTTCCCAGCCGGCGAACAGATTGCCTCCGTCGGCCGGGCCGAATGACATGGCGATGGCGGTGGAAGGAGCGGAGCCGGAGTCCGGATGCACTTGACGGCCCGCCTTTGACGATCGGAGCCCCGATCAACATCGGCGACCGGTCCGTCATGAACAGCGACGAGGGCAAGGCGAAGGACAGCCAGCGACTCCGACCGGCAGCCCTGCGTCACGTCGAGAGGCGGCGGCCGACTACCGGTAGCCCCGGCTACTGCTTGCGAATCGACTGGATCACGACCGGCTCATTCGGCACGGTGTCGGTGACCGGCGTGGCCGCAATCCGATCTACGACGTCGGTGCCGTCGGTCACACGCCCGAAGACGGCATAGCCGAAATCCCTCACGCCGTTGTTCAGAAAATTGTTGTCGACCGTGTTGATGAAGAATTGGTCCGTTGCGCTGTTGATTTCGCCCGTGCGCGCCATCGCCAGCGTGTACTTGTCATTGTTTACACCGTTTTCCGCCTCGTTCGTGATAGGCGGCCGCGTCGGCTTGCTCTGCATCTCAGGCGTGAAGTGCCCACCTTGGATCATGAAGGTCTGGATGACCCGGTGGAACACGGAGCCGTCGTAATGCTCCGCGTCGACGTAGCCGAGAAAATTTTCGACACTGATCGGAGCCCGGTCCTGGAATAGCTCCACGGTGATGGCGCCCATGCTGGTCTCGATCACGACGACCGGGTTGCCCTGCGCCGACGCGACGGGGGTGTGCAGGACCATCAGGACACAGGCCGACGCGAGGCCGACGAAGGTGCGAAACGACATGGCAGGTAGCTCCTCTCTGACACCGATGACCGCGCCACGTGAGTGGCGGCGCTTTTCGCCCCGAGTGTAGCATCTCCCCCGGAAACTGGTGCGGCCACGTAACCGGATCCGCGTTGTTTCCAACAGATCTGTCAGTTCAAGCAGATCCGCGATGCTTCAGGACTTGCGTCCAGAGGACCGAGAACAGGCAGTACGCCAGGAAGTAGTAAAACGCCGGACCGAGAGTCGAAGTCAGATGCGTCTGCATGCCGACCTCGACCTGTTGCAGCAACACCGGCACGCTGAAGGTATTGGCCTGCGCCTGATCCCGGGTGGCCAGAAACGCCAGGAACACCGCGACCACGAAAACGTCCGCCATCGACCACTTGCCAATCAGGTCGACCAGCCGCACCAGCCACGTCTTGACCGCCTGCTTCGTCACGTAGATCGACGCCAGCAGCATCGAGCCCTTCGTCACCGGGACGATGATGCTGAACAGCAGAATCAGGAACGACACGAGATGGTCGTCCGAGCGCCACAGCTCTCGCACCGTGCCGAGAATGGAACGGGTCTGCTCGTAGACCGTCACTTCGATCGGCTCGGGGATGATTGAGGCTTNGACCTGAGTCGTGATGGTGACGCTGTAGATTGGCAGCGTCACCCCCGGAACCAGCAGGACGAAGTTCAGCAGCGTCAGGACCACGTGCAGGCGGGTCACGACGCCTGGCCGCCTTTGCGGATAGCCTCGATCTTCTTGTCGCGCGACGAAGCGAACTGCCCGAGGTCCCGGCGATAGTTGGCCTCGAGCTCCTGGCGCACTTCCGGATCGAGAGTAGCCGCCAGCTTCGACCGAAAAAGGATCTCCGCCTCCGCCACCTTTGCCTCGTGATCGCGTCTGGCGGCCGCAATCGCTTCCTTCTGCTCATCCGTTAGTGGGGTCGAAGCGGCGCTCTCGGCGTCGGCCGTGGCATCCTGCTGCTTCAGCCGCTCCATCACCAGCTCGATGGCACTCTTGGGGGGCTCTGTCGACACGTGCAATCCCTTCGGAAATTGACGACATGTGGTCGTCGCCGGCCGCGAATGGTCCCCATCCTATCGTTGAGACGACGACGGTTCAACGGGATAGCGTCGACGACGCGGCATGAGGTCAGCTTGTGCAGCCGCCGCGCATCTGATGAGCGAACATCCGCCGGGGGCCGAATCAGCTTGACTCCCGCTCGGGTCTTCCGCATATGCTTACAGCTGTATACCGGCGTCGCCACTGGCGACGTCAATCGCGTGGCATGGACCGCGCACCCACGTAGTCGGCAGTACCCGGTAGGACCGAGCTCCGACGATCAACATGCAGGAAGAAGATGGCAAACACGGGAACAGTCAAGTGGTTCAACGATAGCAAAGGGTTCGGGTTCCTAACTCGCGACGACGGGGAAAAGGACGTCTTTGTGCACTACTCTGCCCTCCAGGGCGAGGGCTTCAAGAGCCTCACCGAGGGCGAGCGGGTTGAGTTCGACGTGGTACAGGGGCTGAAGGGCCCGGCCGCGGAAAACGTCGTCAAGCTTGGTAGCTGACGCGCGTCCAACACACGGTTGGGACAAGAGCTGTCCCGCATAGCAAGGTAGCTCCGCTCCGACATGGTGACCGGGATCCCGGCACGCCAGGTTGGGCGGAGCTTTGTCTTTTCGTGTCGCAGGCGCCATCGTCCGTCTCCACCCCATCGAAGCCCCCACTCTCGCACGGTAGGATTGGCAGAGCATGCGGACCATCTCGCGCCGGACGATGCTCCAGACGCTTGCGGCGCACGCACTCGCCGTTGGGGTCGCCCGCGGACAGACCGTTCGGCACCAGACACCGAAGCCGCTGTCACCGGACGCGGTGACCCATGGCTGGCCCTCATTCCTGGGCCCCACCCACAACGCCGTTTCGAGCGAAACGCACCTTAGCCGCGACCTGCCTCCCCCACTGGTCTGGGAATTCGAGAAGGGCACCGGCTACACCTCCCCGGCAATTGTCGGCGACCGTTTGATGTTCTTCCACCGCATAGACGACCGGGAAGTGGTCGAATGCCTGCACGCCGAGACCGGAGAGCCCCGCTGGCAGTTCCGTTACGCCACCGCCTACCGCGATCGGTACGGCTACAACAACGGTCCGCGGTCGAGCCCGGTCATCGACCAGGAACGTGTCTTCACGTTGGGCGCCGAGGGCAAACTGCACTGCTTCGAGCTGGCCACCGGCGAGGGTATCTGGAGCCGAGACCTGCGGGCCGAGTATGACGTGCGCCAGGATTTCTTCGGCACTGCGTCGACGCCGCTCGCCGAGAATGGGCTACTGATCGTGATGGTAGGCGCCCCGGGTGGCCCGACCGTGGTGGCATTCGACCAGGCAACCGGACGCGAGGTGTGGCGGGCCGGCGAGTGGGGCCCGAGCTACGCCTCGCCCGTACCGGCGACCCTGCACGGCGAGCGGCGGGTATTGGTGTTTGCCGGTGGCGAATCGACGCCCCCGANCGGAGGCCTGCTCTCGATCGACCCTGACAATGGCGAGGTCGACTTCGCGTTTCCCTTCCGCAGCCGCACCTACGAGTCGGTCAACGCCTCCTGTCCGGTGGTCTTCGACGATACAGTGTTCATCTCGGCCAGTTATCGCACGGGCGGCGCCCTGGTGCGCGCATTACCCGATTTCACCCACGAGGTGGTCTGGACCACGCAGGACTTCGCGCTGCATTTCAACACACCGATCCACAGGGACGGGTATCTCTACGGGTTCGACGGACGGAACCAGGGCGACGCGTCGTTGGCCTGCATCGACGCCGCCGACGGCACCGTGGTCTGGCGCGAGGCCCCTCAGTGGACGGAAACTTTCGAGCAGGGTGGCCGACAGCGACAGGCAATCGTAGGTACCGCCCGGGGGTCGTTGCTTGCGGCCGACGGCGAGTTCCTTGCCCTCGGCGAGCTCGGTCATCTCTTGTGGCTGGATCTGACCCCGGACGGCTACCGCGAGGTGTCCCGGACGTGGCTGACCGCAGCGCAAGAGTCCTGGACGCTGCCGGTGCTCAGCCGCGGCCTGCTCTACGTCATGCAGAACACCCGCGACATCCTCACCGGCGCCAGCCCGCGGCTTCTCTGTTACGACCTCCGAGCATAGACCCGCTCATCGGGACGGCAACTATCGGCCGCCTCACACATACGCAAGCCTGACCGTTCACCCGCCAGATCCCGCGTTACACTGGGAACATCACTCGGCGTGCGAGGGAGGGGCCAGAGACATCATGGGAGACACCCCGAACGTCAGCAACAGCCTGACCGTCCGCGTGCAGTTCAAGAATGACAGCGGCATGCTGGGTCGACTGGCCTCGGAGGTCGGGCGGCTCGGCGGCGATATCGGCGCCGTGGACCTCGTGTCTGTCGGCGACGGCATCATGGTGCGCGACCTGACAATCAACTGCCGCGACGATGAGCACGCCAGCACGCTGATCGACGGCATCCGCGCCCTCGACGACTTCACCCTGCTTCACTCCTCGGACCGGACGTTTCTGCTGCACCTGGGTGGCAAGATCGAGGTCGTGAGCCGGGCGCCCATCCGGACACGGGACGACCTGTCGATGGTCTATACCCCCGGTGTCGCGCGGGTCTGCATGGCGATTCATGCACGACCGGATGATGCCTACTCGCTGACCATCAAGAAGAACACGGTGGCGGTCGTGACCGACGGGACGGCAGTCCTGGGACTTGGCGACATCGGGCCCGCCGCCGCCATGCCGGTCATGGAAGGCAAGTGTGCGCTCTTCAAGGAGTTTGCCGGCGTCGACGCCTTCCCGCTGGCGCTCGACACCACCGACACCGACGCGATCGTCGAGACGGTGAGCCACCTCGCCACGCCGTTTGGCGGTATCAACCTCGAAGACATCGCGGCCCCCCGCTGTTTCGAGATCGAACGACGCCTGCGGGAATTGCTCGACATCCCGGTCTTCCACGACGACCAGCACGGCACCGCCATCGTCACCCTCGCACCGTTGATCAATGCGTTGCGGCTGGTCGGCAAGGACCCGGGCGATCTGAAGGTCGTTTTCAGCGGCGTCGGTGCGTCCGGCGTCGCCGTCAGCAAGATCTTCATCGACTACGGTGTCGGCAACCTCATCGGCTGCGACCGCAGCGGGGCGATCTACAAGGGCCGCACCGAGAACATGAACTTCATGAAGCAGTGGTATGCCGACCACACGAACCCGAATGGCGAACGCGGTCTGCTGACGGAGGTCATCGAAGGCGCCGACGTCTTCGTCGGGCTGTCGGCGCCGGGCATGCTGACAGTTCCGATGGTGAAGAAGATGAACCGGGACGCGGTGGTGTTCGCCATGGCGAACCCGATACCGGAGATCATGCCGGAAGAGGCGGCGCCTCACGTCCGGATCATGGCGACAGGGCGCTCGGACTACCCGAATCAGATCAACAACGTCCTCGCGTTCCCAGGCGTATTCCGCGGTGCCCTCGATTCCCGTGCCACGACCATCAACGACGAGATGAAGCGCGCAGCCGCCTACGCGATCGCCGGGGTCATTCCACTCAACGAGCTGCACGAGGACTACATTATCCCGAGCGTCTTCAACAAGGAGGTCGTCACCGCGGTTGCGCAGGCCGTGGCCAAGGCGGCGCACGAGACTGGCGTGGCCAGGCGCGAATCCAAGGGGTAGCAGTCCATGGTGAGCAACGCGCCACGCACGCTCGTGCTTGTCCCGACCGAGGTCGAGCGACAGCTTCTGGCCCGGAATCGAGGATTTTGCATCGAGGCGCCGTGCGAGCTGTGCGGGTTCGGTCCGGTCGCCGCGGCCGCTCGCACGAGCAGCCTGATGGCACAGCACGAGCCCGAGCGTGTCGTCCTCGTCGGGATCGCCGGAACGTTCGACCCATCCGCGCTTGCGGTAGGAACCGCGGCCGTTTTCGCCCGAGTCGCGATGCATGGCATCGGCATCGGCACGGGCGCTGCCTTCGTCCCTGCTGGTCGACTGGGGTTTCAGCAGTGGCCGGGCGAAGGTGAGGACGACGCGGCGATCGGCGACGAGATTGCGCTGGCCGCCCCCGTACCGCCAGTCGCCGGCACGCTGCTCTCCGCCTGCACGGCGTCCGCCACGAGCGACGACGCACGAGAGCGGACCGAACAGTGGCCAGGCGCGGTGGCGGAAGACATGGAGGGCTTCGGCGTCGCCCTGGCGTGCCGACTGGCCGGGGTGCCGGTGGCGGTCGTGCGGGGCATCTCGAACGAGGTGGGCGATCGGCGCGTCGACAGGTGGAAGATCCCGACGGCCTTGAAGGCGGCCTGGCCAATCGTCGGCGACCTGGTCGGTCGCGCCGCTTGGAATATGACGCCGTGACGTCGATCCATCTAGGCATCTCGACCTGTCCGAATGACACGTTTGCGTTTCACGGCATCCTGGAGCGTCGAGTCGACCTGCGGGGCGTGGACTTCCGCGTCGAGCTACATGACGTCGAAGAGCTGAATCGACGGTTGTTCGCCGGCCATTTCGACGTGGCGAAGGCCAGCTTCCACGCGGCGCTGTCGCTCGCCGCCGATCTGGGGGTCGTCCCGGTGGGGTCGGCGCTCGGGTTCGGAGTTGGGCCGCTGCTGCTGGCGGCGCGACCTGATACGCACCCGGGCGACCCGGTCGGCGACGCCGGTGAATCACGCTTGGCACGGGTGCTCTGTCCGGGTGAGCACACCACCGCCACTCTGCTCTACAGGTTGTTCCACCCCGGCGAAGGAGCGCTCGAACAGGTGGTCTTTTCCGAGATCATGCCGGCGCTCGAGGCCGGTACCGCCGACTTCGGGGTGTGCATCCACGAGGGTCGATTTACCTGGCAGGAGCACGGGCTTGCGCTGGTGGAGGATTTGGGAGCGGTCTGGGAGCGGGAGACCGCAGCCCCACTCCCACTCGGCGGCATCCTGGCTCGACTTCGGCTTGGTGCAGAACGGGTCAAGACGGTGACCGACGTCATCAGCGACTCACTCGCCTACGGCCTCGCCCACCGGGACGACACCATCCCGACCATGCGCAGATACGCGCAGGAGCTGACCGACGAGGTCCTATTCAAGCACGTCGATCTCTATGTGAACCAATGGACAACCGACCTGGGCGAAGCTGGCCAAGCCGCCCTGCGCAAGCTGAGTCGCCAGGCATCGCGGGTCGGCATGCTGCCGGCAGGAGCGCCGGAATTGACAATCTTCTAGTGTCACGGCCAAGGTCGAAACCATGCCCCGCCACGATCTCCACACGCGCTCCGTTGTAGAATCGCCTGACACTGACGCAGAGAGGAAGGGACACGATGCTGGACATCCGACAAAGGCTGTCGACCGGGTCGGTGGCGGCCATCTGCGCGCTTGGCGTCGCCTGCGGGTCCGCGCCTGAGGAGGCAGGGACACCGACGGCCGAGTCGGCCCCGGCGGCGGCACCCGCACTGACGCCGGCCGCGGCGGTGTTGCCGCCAACCGAGGACACGGCGCCCGATCGGCTCAACACGTCACCGCGACACGGCGAGTGGGTCGATGTCACGCAACCCGGCAGCGACGTGCCGATCGGCACCTGGGTGGTCTATCCCGAGGTCTCCGGCCCCGCGCCGATCGTGTTGGTCATCCACGAAATCTACGGGCTGACCGACTGGGTTCGCGGCGTCGCCGACCAGTTCGCGGCCGAGGGCTTCATCGCGGTCGCCCCTGACCTGCTGTCGGGCATGGGACCCGGCGGCGGCGGCACAAACTCACTCGGGGAGCGCGACAATGTCGTCGCCACCATCCGCACGCTCGAGCCGGACGAGCGTGGACGGCGGCTCGATGCCGTCAGGGCCTATGCGCTGGACATCCCCGCCGGGAACGGACGCATCGGGTCTGTCGGTTTCTGTTGGGGCGGCACCGCCAGCTTCGCTTATGCCGTCAGCCAGCCGGCGCTCGACGCGGCTGTGGTCTATTACGGCACCTCACCGGCCGAGGCGAGCGAATACGCGCAGATCAACGCGCCGGTGCTTGGACTCTACGGTGGGAACGACGAGCGCGTGAATGCCACCATCCCGACGGCCGAGGGTGCAATGGCGGCCGGCGACAAACCGTTCGAGCCGAATATCTACGAGGGCGCTGGACACGGGTTCCTCCGTGCCCAACTCGGACAGGACGGCGCCAACATGGCCGCCACCGAGGAGGCCTGGCCGCGCACGCTGGCATTCTTCCGGGAGCACTTGGGGGACTGAGCAAGACGGCCCTGAAGGGCCTTGCTACCAGAGGGACATGCCGGCACCTGGGTAGCAAGGGCCTTTAGGCCCGTCCCGCCGGCCCGACAGCGGCCCTGAAGGGCCTTGCTACCGGGCAAGGGACAGCAACACGTTGGTAGCAAGGGCCTTCAGGCCCGTCGTGGCTGGCGGGACACGCCTACGACCCGGCGCGCAACGCCCCCACCGCGAGCGCCACCCAGCCAACGACGAAACAGACTCCGCCGATCGGCGTGATGGCGCCAAGCCACCGGACGCCGGTCACCGCCATCAGATACAGACTCCCCGAGAAGAGCACGACCCCGGCCACAAACAGCCCCCCGGCCGAGCCGGTCCAGGCGTTCGGCCAGCGAGACGCCGCCCATGCAACCGCCAGCACCCCGAGTGCGTGGGTCAGGTGATAGCGGACACCGGTCTCGTATACCACCAGCATGTCAGCCGCCACCCGGTCACGAAGACCGTGGGCGCCGAACGCGCCCAGCAAGACCCCCAGCCCACACAGCACCGCACCTGTCGCAAACCACCCCGCCACCATAGATTCGGTATCATACTGGCTTGTACTCAATCACGCTCGACGGCGTGGCCACACGCCGTCGGTTTCGGAATGGACAGACGGGAATGCGGACCACGGCGGCAGGAACTCGTCTGGGTAGAGCGGGACGCGCAGGAGGGGATGGGTGTTGGACCACTGGACCGCCGCTGTCACGCAGCGCGTGCCTTTGCCTGATTCTCGTCCTGCTCGGTTCGAACAACGCCGTCTACGCACAGGATGGGGTAATCGAGGGTCGGGTCGTCGACCAGCAGGATAGGGCCCTGGTCGGCGTCACCGTCGCACTGAGTGCGCCGTCGCTGCCCACACCGGTCGTGGTCGTCACCACCCAGACGGGCGACTATCGGTTCGTCTCCCTCGCACCTGGGCGCTACGCCGTGACGTTCACGCTGTCGGGATTCCAGTCAGCGCAGCGCGACGTCACACTCGGGGTCGGTGAACGCCACACGCTCGGTATCACGCTGGGGCTGGCGCCGTTCGCACAACAGGTCGATGTCGTCGCCGTCTCGCCGCTGCTCGGTGCCCCGGTCAATCGTGAAATCGTCGCGGCCAGCGTGTCAGTGCTGACCGCAGACGAGCTTGGCGCCCGCGGCGCGGCATCGCTCAGCAGTGGGCTCAACGAGCGGCTCGGCTCTGTCAGCCTCGAAGACACGACGACCAACCTGTTTCAGCCGACCCTGCGGTTTCGTGGCTTCACCGCGTCGCCGTTGCTAGGTCTGCCACAGGGCATCGCGGTCTATCAGAACGGGGTCCGCATCAATGAGCCGTTCGGCGATACCGTGCAGTTCGACCTGGTTCCGCAGTTCGCGCTCGACCATCTTCAACTCAGCGCCGGCGCCGAGCCAACATTTGGGTTGAACGCCCTGGGCGGGGCACTGGCCTTGCGTCTCAAGAACGGGTTCGACAACCGTGGATTCAGGGGCGAACTCTCGGCGGGCTCGTTCGAGCGGTTCACCGGCACCGCCGAGCTGGGGGCCAGCCGGGGGCCGTGGGCGATCTATCTCGGTGCGACCCGCTTCGACGAGTCGGGCTGGCGCACCGCGTCGGACTCGGCCGTGACGCAGGCCGTCGCCGACCTCGGCTATCGCGACAACCGTGCCGATGTCGGCCTCACCGTCACCTTCGCCGACACACGTCTGAACGGCAACGGCCCGCTGCCGGTCGAGCTGCTGGCTGTCGACCGATCGACGGTATTCACCTTCCCCGACACGACCGAGAACCGGCTCGCGCTCACACAGGGACGATTCAATCTGGTGGCCTCACCAACCTGGTCCCTCCAGGTCACGGCCTACAACCGAGATCTCGATCGCCGCACCCTGAACGGCGACGAGGCGGAGTTCAGTATTTGCGACGACGACCTGCTGCCCCCTGGCGCCCCGGTCACGACGCTGTGCGCCGGCATGACCGACGACGGTGACGATGACGACGACGCGATCAGATTCATCGGCAGCGACACGCTCGGCGCTGCAGACGACGATGACCAAGACCAGGACGGTGCGGAAGCGGTCGGCGACCCGCTCGTCGATGTTGTGACCGGCCGCTTCATCACCGCCGACGACGTCGCCGGCGACGGAGCGTTCAATCGCACCACGACCGACTCCCGCGGATACGGCGCGACCGGTCAGGTGACGGCGACGACGCCGATTGGCAACCACGACAACGTGTTGGTGATGGGGGCCGCCGCCGACCTGGCCGACGTCGATTTCAGCTTCAACAGCGAGGTCGGNGGCCTCGCCGACGACCGCTCCGTCACAGGGTCGGGTCTGTTCGCGGGAGTCTTCGGACAGGCCCCAGACGACATCTTCAATACCGGAATTACAACCGAGAACCGCGCGTTTGGGCTGTATTTCAGCGACACCTTGTCGCTGACCGAACGCGTCCATCTCACCGTGTCCGGTCGGTACAACGACGCGCGCATCGAGATCCACGACCAGCTCGGGACCTCGCTCAACGGCAACCACGGTTTCTCGCGCTTCAATCCGGCGGTCGGACTCGTGGTGCAGGCACACGCGGCGATCTCCGTGTTCGGCCGGTATGCCGAGTCGAACCGGGCGCCGACGGCGGCCGAGCTGAGCTGCGCCGATCCGGATGAGCCCTGCCGGATCCCCAACGCCTTCATCTCCGACCCGCCACTCGAACAGGCGGTGGCCCGATCGGTGGAAGGCGGCGCACGCGGGCGCGTGTCGACGGCGGGTGAGCCGAGCGTCTCGTGGTCGGCGACGGTCTACCGAACAGGCATCGCAGATGACATCCTGTTCGTCGCCTCTCCCGAGCTGCGCGGCACCGGGTTCTTCCAGAATGGCAGCGATACCCAGCGTGTCGGGTTCGACGTCGAGCTCAGCGGCAGCGTCGACCGGGTGGGCTGGTTCGCCAGCTACGGACTGGTTGAGGCCACCTTCGAGTCGCCGCTCGAGCTGCCCAGCAATCGAGAGATCAACGACGCCGCCACCGAAGACGGCACCATCGGGGTCGCGCCCGGCGACCGGCTGCCGGGCATCCCGAGGCACAGCCTGAAGGCGGGTGTCGGCGTTCCGATCAGCCGTGCCTGGAATGTCGCGGTGGAGACCGTCGTGACGTCGAGCCGGGTGTTCGTCGGTGACGAAGGCAACGACCAGGCCGAGCTCGAGGGCTACGGGCTCGTCAACCTGCGGACGTCGTATCAGTTGAACGACCAGGTCGAGCTGTTTCTGCGCGTAGACAACCTGCTCGACACCGAGTACGAGACGTTCGGAGCGCTCGCCGAAATCGAGATCGAGCTCGACGAAGCACCCGGCGCGAGCGACCCGCGGTTCGTCGGACCGGGCGCGCCCCGGAGCGCGTTTGCCGGCGTGCGCGTGAGCTTCTGATGGGCAGAACCGCCGTTAGCGCTCTCGCGCGACCAACAGCGAACAGGACACGTCGTCGAGAAGTCGGAAGACGTTGGGGTCCTCCGCAGAAAGCACGAGCACACCGGGACGCAGCATCTTGACCGTGGCGACGACCTGATCGGGAGTCGCGCCAACGAGCAGCCGGGACATCGTTGGCCTGACGTGGTGGGCCGCCAGAGCNGCGAGCACGACCTGCTCGACCTCGGTCGCACGCTCGACCGTCGTCGCGGTCACCACCACCGCCACGCCATTACGAGCTGCCCGCTTCAACCGAGCCACGGCGTCGACCGTGGCCTCGGGCGCCGCGTCGCTCCCGCACACCAGCACGACCTGACCGTTCGAGCCCGCAGGGTGCTGCAACCAGACCGACTGCTGCCCCGCCGCGAGGAGGCCTCGAGCAGTGGAGCCCGGCCGGTCCCGACCGAGCCCGGTACCGGAGCGTCCCAGGGCTACCAGACCCGCCCCCTCGGCGACGCGCAGGACCTCTGCCAGAACCGGGCCACGCACGACCTCGAACGACCAAGCAACACTCGCCTGGGCCGCAACCCGGCTCAGCTCCTGCCTCGCTCGGTGGGCCAGCGCCGCCAGCGAGCGCTCCAGGCGGTCCACATCGAGCTTGCGCCGCGACCCAGACAGCACGCCGAGCTCGGCGCTGTCGGGGAGCTCGGCCAGTCGCACGAGGTTGATGTCCTCGACCAGCACGCCGTGCTCGCCGGTCAGCCCGCGGTCGACGCAGACGTCGAAAAAGCCCTCGACCTTCTCATTGACCCCGCCGATCGCCTGCACCTCGCCATGCTGGTTCACCGACCCAGTCACCGCCAACCCCTGCCGGATCGGCGCGTCGGCCAGGGCGGACAGCAACGCATAGAGCTCGGCGGACGAGGCGCTGTCGCCGTCTATTCCGCCATAGCTCTGCTCAAACACCAGGCTGGCCCCAAGCGAAAGCGGCGTGGTCGGCGCGTAGCGTCCGGAGAGAAACCCGGAAAGGATCAGCACGCCCTTGGAATGCAACGGACCGCCTAGCTCGACTTCGCGCTCGATGTCGATGACCCGACCTCCGCCAAGCCGGACACGCGCCGTGATTCGACTCGGACGACCGAACGCGAACCCGCCCAGCTGAATCACCGACAAGCCGTTCACCTGACCCGCCACCGCTTTGTCGGTCGCAATCAGCACTGTCTCACGCTGGATCGCTTCGTTCATCCGTTCGCGCAGCAGATCGTGGCGGCCCACTCGAGCATCGAGCGCCTCTTGCACATCGGAGGCCTCGGCCACCGCACTCCCCCGCTCGGCCGCCCAGTAATCCGTCTCGCGCAACAGATCCAACAGGTCGCGCGCTTGCATCGAGAGCCGTTCGGCGTCACCCGCCATCCTGGCTGCCTCCTCGATGACCCGAGCGACCGCGCCGGCAGTCAAGGGACGCAACGCATCTCGCTGCACCATGGTCGCCAGCAGCCGGGCGTAGAGCACCTCGTGCTCCGAGCTCCGCTCCAGGTCCTCCGAGAAGTCGGCCACGACCTTGAACAGGTCGGGAAATTCTGGGTCATAGGCGTGCAGCAGGTAAGACAGGGTCCGGTCGCCGACCAGCACGACCTTGACATCGAGCGGAATCGGCTCCGGCTCGAGCGACACTGTACTGACGAGGCTGAGCACCTGGCCGAGCGACTCGACTCGGATCTCGCGTGCAGTGAGTGCCCGCTTGAGCCCCTCCCACGCGTAGGGCTGCAACAGCACCTTGCGGGCATCGAGCACGAGATAGCCGCCATTCGCCCGCATCAGTGCCCCCGACTTGATGTGCGTGAAGTCGGTTACGAGCGTGCCCATCTGCATCGTGTGCTCGATACGGCCAACCAGGTTCTGGTAGGAGGGGCTGTCCTCGAAGAGCACCGGCGCACCCTCGGTCCCGTCTCCGTCACCGAGGGCGTTCACCGCGTAGCGCCGTTCGGTCGCGGCCCTAGCCGACTCCTGCGTGTCGCCGCCCAGCAGGAGCGCCGCCGGAGACTCCTTCTGAGGGCGGAACGCTTCGGCGTGCTCGATCGCATCCGTTTCGACCGCATCGAGATACTCGATTGCGGCCGGCACGTCGGCATAGCCGCTGCGTAGCTCCTCGAAAATGGCCCCTGCCGCCGCCTTGGTCACCAGCCGACGCAGATCCGCGAGCTGGGCGGCCACTTCCCGCCGCCACTGCGGCACCTCCAGCATGATCCGCTCAAGCTCCTGCTGGATCCTGTCGATCGCCGATTTGACCGTGGCTCGCTCCTCCTCGCTGAGCTTGGCGAACTCATCGGGCTCGATCACCTCCCCATCCCGCGTCGGGGCGACCGCAACGCCCGCGGGGGTCCGGATGATGGTCAAGTTGGCCTTTTCCGCCTGCTGCTGCAGCGCGCCAAACGCACGTTCCTGACGCCTGTCGAGCTCCTGTTCAATTTCTTGCCGGCGCGCCCGGAACTCGTCAGACTCGAAGGCGGCCACGATCGCGCCGCGCAAGTCCTCGACCAACTGCTTCATGTCGGCCTGAAACTTGACTCCGCGACCGGTCGGCAGCTTCAGCGCCCGGGGCTTGTGGGCCTGCTCGAAGTTGTGGACATAACACCAGTCGGGCGGCCGAGGTTCCTCTTTCGCGCGTCGATCCAGAAATCCCCTGACCACCCCTTGCATGCCGGCCCGATGAGACCCCATGGCGAACAGGTTGTACCCGGGACGCTCGATGCCGATGCCGAAACCGATGGCGGCGACCGCGCGTGGTTGACCGACCACCTGGTCGAGCCGGTCCAGGTCTGCGGTGGTCTCGAAGCCAAGCCCCCCGGGGTCGCAACGGGTGATTAGGGACGAAGGTCCGAGCGGCTTGATGGACGTCATGATCGGGTGCCGGTGAGCGGGCAGACGCTGTCGCGTGCTGCGACCGATGATGCGCTTACGCGCGCATCGCGCGGGCGTGCAACGCTTCGATCGTGCGCCAGGCCGCCTGAATTCCCCCTTCCAGCCACGCGGGTCGCGGGCTGGCGCCAGCACAACCGATATAGAGCCGACCGTCCGGCTTGCCCAACTGCGCCAACAGGCTGGCCGCCGGAGTGCGACCGTAGGCACCGAGGCTGAAGGGCACCTTCTCCCACCACACGGCGTAGGCGCGCTCGAACTCCGCTCGCACCTGGGGGTGCACCTTGCTCGACTGCGCGAGCACGTGCTCGACCCGCGCCGCAACCGGCTGGTCCATCAGGTTGGCCAGACCGCCGTTGCCGTAGAAGCCCAGCAGGACGCCCTTCTTCGAGAAGTAGTCGTTCGACGGGTAGGAGAACTCGCCGACCTGCAGGCTTCGCGACCAGAGGTGACCGCCGAAGATCCCGTCGTCCTGCTCCCAGAACCGCCTCGCCATCTGCAGCCCCATCTTCGCGGCCGTGCTGTGCCCGGTGGCCTTGACCGCCTCGGCCATCTCGGTCGACAGATCGACGTCGATGCGCTGCAACACCGCCATCGGGAGGCAAGAGACGCAGTAGTCTGCCGTCTCCTCGTGCTCCTGTCCGGTCCGAACATCGCGATAGACGACACGCACGCCATCGGCGGTCTGGTGGATGGACCGTACTTCGGCACCGAGCGTGATCCGGTCGCCCATGACACGCTCGAACGCCAGCGGAATCTCCATCATGCCGCCGATTGGCTGGAACACCGGGGCCGGTCCACCCGTGCCGGCATACAGCGAGCGAACCCGCGAGCCGAAGCCCGTCTGAAGCAGCGCGCTCAGGTCGTGCCGATCTTGCGACCCGCGTGACATGGGCGGGCGATAAACTTGGTCCTCTGTGTCCAGATATCCGGCCCGGACGAGAAACGACACCAGCCGCTCCTTGTCCTCGGTGCTCAGCGGCGCGTCGATCTGTCCCTGATCCACCGCCTTGGCGAGCAACTCGGAAGTCGAACCCCACAGGTCGGCCTTCACCTCCCGCAGCCGCACCTTCTGTCCAGCAAGCGGCCCCCGGTCCGTGCTCTCTTCGTAGAAGTAATTCGCGTCGGTCGCGTCGACGAAGATCTCGAGCCCCACCCCCAGCTCGGCGCAATAGCCCAACACGCCGGTGTCGGCGTTGGGCAGCCGCCACGCGCCAGCGTTGAGGTAGAGCCCCTCGTCAAACTCGCAGACCTGGCTCTCGCCCCCGATCTCGGTGTGCGACGCGCCGCGCCTGACCGTCCAGCACAGTCCCCCCACCCAGTCGCGCGCCTCGAGCACCCGGTAGTCGTAGCCGAGCTTGCCGAGCTCGTAGCCGACCGCCAGACCGGAGATGCCGGCACCCAGCACGATGACACGCGTACCGGACACGCGTCCCTGAAGCACCGGCCGCTCGGCCGCCGAGGCGCCCATCAGCCCCCAGGCATCCATGGCACCCATCGTCAGCGACGACCCACCGAGCACGCCAAAGGCCTGCAAGACGTGACGTCTCGTGATGAAGGGGCTATCCGCGCCGATTGGTTCGTTGCTCATCCCCATTCTCCATGCCGCACCGCATGCCGCGCCGCGGTGGCGTGAACAGTCGCCCCGTCACGTCGGAGTGTAACTGAAGTGCTCCGATTTCACGCAGGCTGCCGAGGCACGCACGGTCTGCGGTGGCCGGGTGCTGGGAGCTGGAGACCGGGACCGGGGGGATGGTGTTCACCTCGACGACCACAGCGTGGTCTTTACGGCGAAGATGTGGTCGCCGCTCGCTGTCAACGACTCGAACAGATCGCCAAACCCGACATTTTGCCCTTGCGCCACGAAGCTCTCACGGTTCTGCTGCCAGACGACGAAGAGCGTGCTCCCGGGTCGCCATTCCCAGCGCAGCACGACGTTGCTCCGGAACGACCGGATGTTGAAATCGCGGTTGCGCAAACTGAACGTCGCGTCACCATCGGTCACGACGTAGCTGCCGTCCAGCAGTCGCGAGATAGTCGTGCCGTCCTCGCCGTAGATGCGCAAATCGCGTGCCCCGGGCAGCGCGGTTTCGCCAAACGCGTCATATTGCGCGCTCGCCGCGAACGGCTCGGCATAGACGTCGAGCGTCAGATCGGGCTTGAACGTGTAGCTGACCCGCATCTGCATCGACAGCGTCGTCCTGTCCGGTAGTCCGAACACATAGCGATTGCCAAACGTCTCCGGCCGCCCACCGGAAAGCGTCGTCAGATACTGCCGGTTGATCGGCCCGCTGAAGGTGGCCCGCGTGCCGTGCTCGTTGCGAAAGCTCGGCTCAACCGACAGCTGAAGTGACGGCGAGGGTCGGACCGACAGACTCGCTCCCACGCGCCAGGTGTTGTCGGCAAGCTCGTTCGATTGGTAGTTGGCGCTCCCGCTCCACCGTGTTTGCGAACCCGCTCGGTTACGCAGCGACCAGTTGGCGCTCCACCCCAGCGGCACGCCCATGGCCGGTCCGCCGCGCGTCAATTGCGCGTCCTGGCCACGGAAGTAACGGGTGAGGTTGAAGCTCGTCGACCAGAAATTCAAGAACGTCACCCTGCTGTTGGCACCGACGTTGTACCGGTTGCCCAGCGACCGGTCGAAGTAGGAGTAGTGGCTCAGATTCGGACCAAATGAGAAGGCTCGCAGAAACCGTCCAGGCACCGTCTCCCGGTAGGTCAACTGCGCCCTGGCGGTGTAATCCCCCGCAAAATTCAGACGGCCGAAGTCGCTTGGCTCGAATTCGGGCGACTCGATCATGAAGCTGGCGTTCCACAGCCAGTGGCGCCCCGCCAGCTTGTTGATCCGGCCGGTGACCTGCGCCCCGTCGAGTGCCCGGCGAGTCGAATCGAGTGGGCTCTCGGTTTGATCCACCCGCTGAAACAGATGCGAGTTCCGCTGCTGGAAACCGGCGATCGCCTCCGGCTCACCATCGATGCGGGTGATGCCCACGTTGAAGGACGCCTCGTAGGCTTGGTCGGCAAAACGGATCCGCGTGTCGGCCCCCGCGGTGACCGCGTTCCGGCTGAGCACGGCGGCGAGCGGATCGTCAGGTGACACCCCGCGGTGGAGGAGCGTCAGGTGTCCGCCGACGGTCGACCCCTGGTCACCGACCTCCTGGATCACGCGCGCCACCCCCCACCCCGAGCGAGGCGCCACCTGGGTGCGGCCGAGCACGCCATTAGTCGACGTCCGTGCAGACTCCTCATCGGTCACGGCCGCCAGCAGCCCGATCGAGGTGCCAGACGACAACCGGCCGGTCAACTTGGCGGCGGCGAGGATGGTCGCCGTCTCTGGGCGGTCCACGTAGTCGCCCGAGGCGAACCCGCCCGGGCGGGCGCCGATCCGCCGCGAGTAGTAGTAGTTCCCGGTGCCGGCGGTCAGCACGTTGTTCCCTTCGAGAAAGAACGGGCGGCGCTCGGAGAAAATGGTCTCGAACACCGTGAGATTCACCTCGGCCGGGTCCGCCTCGATCTGCCCAAAGTCGGGATTGAACGCCACGTCGAGCGTCAGGTTCGACCCCAGCCCGTACTTGATGTCCGCGCCGACGCGCCCCCCAAGGTTCTTGCCGTCATCGAATGGATTGTCCGGGTCGCGGTCGCCGGTGACCCGCGCGGAACCGGAGACATAGGGCAGCATTTCGAGACGACCGCGCGGCTCCACCCCTTCGATGCCACGCAACTCGCCGAAGCGAGACGCCCAGCCACTCTCGGTCCGGCCGACGAGCGCCCAGTAGGTCTCCTCATTGTGCGACGGGATGTCCCGCTTGATGTTCAGCCCGAAGATGCGCTCGGGTCGGTCGTTGAACCGAAGCTGCGCGAACGGGAGCCAGAGCTCCGCCGTCCATCCGCCATCGGTCATGACGGTCCTGGCCTGCCAGACCGGGTCGTACTCCGCATCGCTCCGGTTCTCGTCGTCGGTCGCGTGGTAGTGATCGAGCCGCACACCGGCGGCGGTCACCCCGAACATATAGGCTGTGCGACGATCGAAGTAGGTGTCGAGCTCGATCTGAATCGACTCGGCCTGGCCCCCGTCGTCCCGCCGGCTCAACGGCGCCTGCACCGGGTCGGCACTGAACATGCGAGCACCAACGTACAGCGCGCTATCGTCGTAGGCGAACCGCACCTCCATCCGGTCGGTCGGCTCGGCGCCCTCATCCGGTTCCGCCTGCACGAAGTCGGTGACGGCCAGAGCGGTCTGCCAGACTGCCTCGTCCAGCGTGCCGTCGACCCGGATCGTGCCGTCTGGCACCCGCTCGGCCATCGCCTGCTTCCCGCCGGCCACAGGCTCCTCGGCCGAAACAAACGACCCACCACCCAGCACACCGACCAGCAGCGCGCCGCACAGGAGCCGAATCGAGCCATGCCGCCGTGGTACGACGACGCGACGCGGGTCGGGCGGGGTGACGATGCGGGCGCGACGATAGCTCATGGAGTCGTGACGGGAATTGTGGGGATTGGCGCCCGAATCTTACACATTCCACCCGCGGTAGAGAAGTCGTGCGGGTGGGTCCCCGGCCCGACGATCGAGGCAGCGGCAACGGATGATCACGGGTTGATCTGTCCGATCGGCGCCTGGTCCACCTGCTTGATGAAGAAGGCCAGGAACCGCGCGATCCGCTCGAGCCCCGGTGTGGAGATGACCTCGAGCACCTCGCCGCTGGTGTGATAGAGCGGCGGCGCCTGCATGGCAGTAACGATAGCTACACCGAGCGAGCGATACCCGCCGCCCTCGCCACTGGCCATCGTGGAGGGCCCGGAGACGAAGTTCGTGCCGTAGCGCTCGACTCCCCGCGTGAACAGGCCGTCGAGAAATGGTGACGCGTTGGAGACACCGGCGACGATCGGCGCCTCGGTCGCGTCGGCGATGAACTCCCGATACCCGTCCTCGGAGAGACTGCGAGCGGGTGACAGATTGCGCTGCGCGACATGCTCGATGTTCAGCGCCAGCACGGCGCTCCTGGCGATCTCCGGATTCATCGCGACGAAATTCCGCGGCCCGTTCATCCCGGGCGAGTGATGGCCGGCACTGGCCACGAACGCCAACGTCCGGCTGGGCTGATACGCACCGCCGGCGAAGTGCTTTGCCAGCGCGATGAGCACCGCGAGGCCGTCGGCGTTGTCACCGGCCCCGTCGAACCAGGCGTCGGCGTGCGCGTTGATGATGATCGCCTCGTCTCCGAGGTCCGAGCCGGGGACGATCGCCACCCCGTTGTGCGCCGACAGGCCGGACCGCCGCGTCGCATCCAATGTGAGCTTCGCCTGCAGCCGATCGATCACGCCAGCCTCGGCCGCGCGATCCATGACCGCATCCAGAAACACCCCGTCTCGGCCGCCGAGATTGAAACAGGGACCGCCACAGTTGCTGAAGTCCCGCGCCCGCTCGTTCCCTGGCTGATCGACGACGTTGATCACCCCGACCGCCCCCCGCTCGAAGAGCGCCCGGGCCCGCGGCACGGTGGACGCCCGCTCAAAGACCGTGTGTGCCTGCGGCGTCACGTGCTGCACGGCGACCTTGCCCCGCACATCGATATGCACGAGCTCCGCTGTGCTCGCCGTGCCGACATCGACGAGCGGCGCCGTCAGCCCCGCCGCGGGCAGCTCGGAGGGCGACAGCGGCATCGCCGTCGACAGCACCACGTCGCCGCTGTTGGGGCCGAAGGCCGCATCACCGACCAACCGAATCTCCCACGA
This sequence comes from Acidobacteriota bacterium, assembly GCA_002726085.1. Taxonomy (GTDB): domain Bacteria; phylum Acidobacteriota; class Vicinamibacteria; order Vicinamibacterales; family UBA8438; genus NP936. The sequence goes on along the minus strand of PBRZ01000125.1, from coordinate 1,340 downwards.
GAGCGGCAGCCAGAACTCGGCGTCTTCGTCCTGCTCGAACGGCTGGAGCGTGGCATCCTGGATGCCGGCTGCTCGAAACTGCTCCACTGCCCACGCGATGGTGTCGCGGCTCGAGGGAAATCCGGTGATCCGTCCCCACAGTTGACCGGCCCCGATCTCATGCCGTGAGCGGCTCGCCTTCGAGAACCCGACAATCGCCGTCAGGTCCGCACGAATCGGCGCACCGGTGAGCTCGGAATACTCCCCTTCGTCCGGCGGCACGGTGGCCGGCGACGGACCACGGTCGCCGATGATCGCCGGCGCCACGTGCGGCTCGAACACCGGCGGGAGCGGCACCCCGAACCACGCTCCCTCGGCAGCCGGCGTCTGCGCCAACCCAGCCGCTGACAGCGACGCCCCGACCAGTGCCACCAACACAACCGGCCAGCGAGCGGGTAGCCCGGGGCGCCCCGAACGGTTTTCTGGGGTCTGCTGCAATCGAAGCATCTGCACCCTCCTGAGATGTGCGCGGCAAGTCTCCCACAGCCGATGCAGACAGCCAAACCGCCGTCACCACGCCCGGTCCGGCCCCGTGGGGCTCGACGTCCCAGTGCGCCGTGTTCATCGCCTGCCAGATACCGTTCAAGTCGGGCGTTCCCTCCGGTGCACGAGGGGCCCGGTACTCCGGCGTCTGCGCGCCGAGGGGCGCCACCGCAAGCGCGACGGCCGCCATCGTCAGCGCGACCCACCGGGCACGACGCATCCGGAACACGGTCTTCATCGGTCTCGCGTCTGCCCGGCGGCCTCATCTGCCTCGTCAGAGGCCTGCTGCTCTTCGAGACGTGCCCCGACGAGGGTGTTGTACAGACCGTAGTTGCCTTCATGGCACGCAAACTCGAAGAGCGGCCCTCGCGTCTGGCTCATCGGCATCTCCGCCGTCCAGGGTCGGTCCCAGGTCCCCGGGTCCTCGACGGTAAACCGGTAGGCGATGTTGTCCTCGGCTACGCGGGTGAACCGCTCGGTTACGCGCAACTGGTCGCTCGAGCCCCGAAACGGGTTCTTGGCGTTGAAGTTGGCAGTCTCGACCACCAGGGTCTCGCCTTCCCATCGCCCTCGGGACAGCCCGATCCACTGGCGCAGACCGTCAGGGGGCGCCTCGCGGTCGGCTGAAGCTAGCGGGATAATCCGAGCGTCGTGAATCATTTCGGCCAGAATCATCACGTAGCCGGGTGCCTGCACGATCTGATAGTTGCTGTTGTAGCCGGTGTTCATCAGGGGAGGTCCCACGCCGCCCATAATGATGCAGCGGTCGTCGAGCCGGTTGGCCTCTGCCGAGTCCCAGCGCCCACCCAGGCGCTCCT
>PBRZ01000124.1 GCA_002726085.1 Acidobacteriota bacterium | reverse complement strand
CGAGTGCCCGTTGGTAGGCTAGATATGAGCTTCGCTCTCTCTTAACAATTGGAACGACCATAGGGGGCGGGTCAAACACACCAAGGGCACCCTCCACGGGGGTCGGGCACGGGCTACCGGATCGCACAACTCAGGCTCGCGGCCATTGTACTCGAGACTGCGAGGCTCTTGCCTCACTCGTCAGCTCGCCGCCTGTCATAACCGATTCTGATCCGCGGGCGATCGGGCCTCCCTGACCCAGGGGTCTCGGGAGCGAACGATTGACATACGGCTAACTTTATATTTTGATATATAGAAGTCTCATGCGGCTATCTCTAAAGCTGTTTATTTCTACGTATGGAAAAGCACGATCCTCACCCGCGCCCGTGGTCGGGAGGTTCGCGATGGCGGTGCTCGTGGCCGGAGTGGTTGCCCCGGTCGCCACCGCCCAGGCGCGTCCAGAATCGCCGATTCTGAGCGATCACGACATATTTGGTGAGTTGACAGAATGGGCGGCTGGAGGTTGGCGGCTCGGCGATTCGGCGAACCGCTCCAACTCCAGCATGCCAGCGGCTCCAGGCCTTCGACTCGAGCGTTCCGTCGTCCAGGTGCGGTCCCAGACGCCCTCGGCATCGTCACCGAGCGCGATCTCGGGGTACATGGACTTCCACTTCAACAATGTCGAGCATCAGGACGCCAGGCTCGATTTTCATCGGTTCGTCTTGCTGTTCACGCACAGCTTCTCGGACCGGGTCCGGTTCGTCTCCGAGCTCGAGCTGGAGCATGCCTTTGTCGAGGGGCTCGAAGAGGCAGGGGAGCTCGAGCTCGAACAGGCCTACATCGACTTTCTCGTCACCCGCGAGCTGAACTTCCGCGCCGGGATGCTCCTGGTGCCGGTCGGCATCATCAATGAGCGGCACGAGCCGCCGGTGTATCACGGCGTCGAGCGGCCGTTCGTCGACTCCGTCATCGTGCCGAGTACCTGGTTCGAGGCGGGTGCCGGCGTGCACGGTGAGGTGGGGCGTGGTCTCCGGTACCGGGCCTATGTGATGGCGCCGCTCGATGCGACTGGCTTCAGCGCCGACGAGGGGCTTCGTGGCGGACGGCAGAAGGGGGCACAGGCGAACGTCCGGAACGCGGCCACCACCGGTCGGATCGAGTATGTGGGCGTGCCCGGGCTCTGGACCGGCGCCAGCTTCTGGCGTGGCAAGACCGGATTCCGCTTTCCCCGGGTCGAGACCCAGGTGACGATGGCGGAGGTGGATGCACGCTACCGGGCTGGCGAGCTCGAGGCGCGCGCGCAGTATGCCCATTCATGGCTCGACGGGATGGGGGAGCTCAGCCGGACGCTGCAGCGGACCATCGGCGTCAGTCCAAACATCGCGCGTCAGATCCGTGGGTTCTATCTGGAGGCGTCCTATTTCGTCCTCCCGAATCCGGCCCCCCGTGAGGCGGCGGTGTTCGTGCGCTACGAGAACTTCGACACGCAATTTCGGATGCCGGGCGGCTTCGAGGCCCTTCCGCAGTTCGACCGCGACGCCTGGATGGTCGGGTTCTCGTATTACCCGGACCCGGACGTGGTGCTGAAACTCGACTACTCGATTGTGGGAAACCAGAGCGATGTGGTCGAAGCACCAAACTCGCTCAACATCGGACTCGGATGGTGGTTCTAAACCCAGAGCTCCCTTGGGTTGATTCTGTGGCGCAGGCCTTCAGGCCTGCGAGGCAAGGCTGAAGCCTGAAGCCTTGCCCCACGACGGTCGTTACCACCGAATTGGAGGCTGCGAGACAGCAGTTCTCGCGCCTGTAGATGGGGTGGGCACGGCTCGGGGGAAACAGATGCAGCGAAGAGTGAACCTAGTAGTGGCGGTTGGCGGGCTGGTTCTGCTGGTCGGTCTTGGCAGCGTTGCAGCCCAGGAGCGGCAGGTGGTCGAGATGGTGGCCGAGCGGTTCACCTTCACCCCATCTCGCATCGAAGTTGCGGTCGGAACGACAGTGGAGATTCACATTCGCAGCGAAGACACCGATCACGGGTTCCACATCATGGGTGGCGACACCGTCATCATCCCGAAGCGACGGCGCGGGGAGGCTGTGGTCGTATTCGAGGCGGACGAGCCAGGCGAGTACCGGTTCGAGTGTTCGAAGCTGTGCGGCGCGGGTCACAACTTCATGATGGGCGAGATCATCGTGACCGCGCCCGAGGGGCCGGATGGGTCCGATGGGGACAGTGTGGGTGACGTGAATGACGACGGAGCAGGGGACGATGACTCGTAGCGTTCTTGCCGCGCTTGTCATCGCCTGCGTGTTGTTCGGTGGTTCGCCCGTGGCGCAATCACCCCCGGCCCCTGGCGACCCGCTGCCCGGATTGACGCCCGTGGAATTCGAGCTGTTCAGCATCGGGCTCGACGACTTCCTCGAGGTGGAAGATGCCGAAGAAGGGCTGGGACCGGCGTACAACGGAACCAGCTGTGGTGGGTGTCACAACGTGCCCGCGGTCGGGGGCATCTCTCCTGTTGCCGAGCTGCGCGCCGGAATGGTCGACGCCTTCGGCAACTACTCCGACTTCGACCCGGACGCCGGCTCCCTGTTCCAACTGTTCTCCATTCCCACCCACGGTTGTCAGGTCGTGATACCGGGCGAGGCCAATGTCATCGCCCGCCGGGTGCCGATCCCGGTCTTTGGTGGTGGATTGGTCGAAGCGATACCGGACGACTCGTTGCTGGCCTTGGCGGACCCGCTCGATCTCGATCGCGACGGGGTCAGCGGCCGTGCGGCGGTCATCGAGGATGTGGCCACCGGAAATCTGCGGGTCGGAAGGTTCGGCTGGAAGTCGCAACAGGCGACGCTGCTGGCATTTGGAGCCGATGCGTATCTCAACGAAATGGGGATTACCAGCGACCTGTTTCCCAACGAGCAGTCGTTCGGCATCGACCCGGAGCTGATGCGGCTATGCGACCCACTCCCGGACCCCGAAGATAAAGAGGAGCCGGCCACCGGTCGCCGCGGCATCGACAACTTCGAGTCGTTCATGACATTCCTGGCGCCGATCGGCCGCGGTGCGATCGACGACGAGGTCAGGGCTGGCGAGCTGGTGTTCGGTACCGTCGGCTGCGCTACCTGTCACGTTCCATCGCTCCAGACCGGCCCGAGTACGAACCCCCTGTTCGACCGCAAGACGGTGTCACTCTACTCGGACCTGCTGCTGCACGACGTCGGCACCGGTGACGGCATCGCGCAGGCGGCGGCCGCGCCAAACGAGGTCCGAACGCCGGCGCTCTGGGGGCTTCGGTTCCGCCGACCATTGCTGCACGACGGCAGCGCGGCAACCCCTACCGTCGCCATCCGGGCTCACGGCGTGGAGGCTGATCTCGCGCGACGGGGCTTTGACGATCTCGACGTTGCTTCCCGGGCCTCGCTGCTCGCATTCCTCGGGTCGCTGTAGTTCTGGCGTAGGTAGCCGAGGGTCTTCAGACCCGCTGACTCATCGACCGCCTCCCAGTCATTTGGGGCTCCTATCTTCCCCCTGAACATGCGCTCGTCTCTCATCCGCCGCCACCGGAGGGCCGCCCGAACCAGGTTACAATGCCCGGTCGAGGGCGACCCGGCGGCTGGTACGATTCCTTCGCGAATCGCTCGACCTGACGTGCCGGACGGCCCCGAATGCGTTGCGGCGCAGGAGCTGGCATTGGCAACTCACGTCGCACACATTGAGCGCGCGCGACAACCCGAACATGCACGATCTGGCAGTCGCTGAGCGTAACGCATGGAGATCCAGTAAACGACTACCCGACTCGCACACCCCCGGTGCGTCGCGATCGTGGTTGCGGCCTTCTGCGCCGTTGTTCTGCATCAGTGTGTGTACGTCGACTTCGAGCAACAGCGGGTCCGAGTCATACGCGGCCGGCGCGCAGACTCGCAGGGCACCGTAATCATCCAGTTGGGTGGCCTGTCCGAACTAGCGGGACAGCCGGCGGCGCTCGTCTTTCGCCTCGCCAACGAGCGTGCAGCGACGCGGGTCGTGCGGGTTGCTGTCGGCGACAAGACGGTCGACGAGATCTTGCTTCCAGGCAACCGCGTGACGCGGGTCGATCTCGGTCTTCCGACTGACAGCGCGCAGTCCGCCGGTCAGATCCTTACTCTCAGCAGTGACGGTGACGAATGGCTGCTGGAGTTTCTCCAGATCTCGAACGTTCACGGATCCTCGCGAGGCGCGTTCGAGTTCGTAGTCGCGCCGGCATCGGCCAGCGCATCTGACCGGCCTGGTGGATTGCCGTCGCTCGTCCTGTTCGCCGTCCTACTGATGTCTCCCGCCATTCCGGGCACCTTCGAGAACAGATACGTCCGTCGAGTCCATCGGGTGCTGGCGTCGCTCTTTCTGCTGTTCCTGACAACGGTGCTCATTGCGCCCTGGCTGTCGGATTTCGCCGTATTGCTCGCGGCTCACACGTTTGGCCTGTGCGTGGCGGTTATCTACGCTCAGACATTGCTATTTTTCGCGATCGCCGTCGTTCGTGTTGCCAGAGACGCGATTCCTCGGATCTGGGCGCAGTTGGGGCGGCGCAGGATCCTGTTGCTCTACGTCGCAACGGTCGTGCTCTTCGCCACGTCGATCGCTAGATTGTACGAACCGGAGAACGGCATGACCGTCCTCATCCGGTTCGGAGGGCTCCTCGAAGATCAGCGGTTGCCCGCGGTGCGCGCCATTCCGCGTAGCATCGAGGAAGGCTCAATCGGCTATGACGGTCAGTTCTACGCGCAGCTCGCGGTAGACCCGCTATTGCGTGATCCGGCGCTCGGCGAAGCGCTCGACGCTCCGGCATATCGAGCGCGTCGGATCCTCTTCTCCTGGACCGCTTTTCTACTCGGCCTGGGTCAACCTCGCTGGATCCTGCAAGCCTACGCGATACAGTACGTGGTCTTCTGGCTCCTCCTCGCGTGGGTGCTCTGCCGCTGGTTCCCACCGACGGACCTGCGAAATCTGGCTCGCTGGTTAGGGTGCATGTTCAGTCATGGTGCGATCATCTCTGTGGTGGCCGCGCTGCCGGATGGTCCAGGCATGCTTCTGCTCGCCGCGAGCATCCTTGCTATCGAAGGAGGCCGCGTGCGGCGCAGCGCCGGTCTGATCGGCCTCGCCGGTCTGGCCAAGGATATCAATCTGTTCTCGAGCGCGGTTCTGCTCGCGCCGGGAAGTCTGAAGCGCTACGGCTGGCGGGACCTGTTCATTTGGGGGCTCATGGTCGCTGGCCCTCTGGCGCTGTGGATGCTTTTTGTGGCCGGCCGCCTCGAGTTCGACAGTATTGGCGGAGGCCGAAACTTCGGAGTGCCCTTTGCTGGGTACCTCGAGAACTGGAGCCTGACTCTCGCGGCACTGCGTGACGAGGGGTGGGGCTCGTATTACCGGTTGAGCCTGTATGCCATGATCGGCCTGACCACCCAGACTGCCGCGCTGCTGGTCCTTCGCGACTGGCGCAACCCGTGGTGGCGTGCCGGGATGGGGTCGGTTGTGCTGATGGCCGCCTTGGGTCCAGCCGTGTGGGAGGGAGTCCCCGGCGCGGCGACGCGCGTACTCCTGCCGATGACCTTCGCGTTCAACTTCGTGCTGCCTCGAAATCGTTGGTTCTGGCCGCTCTGGGTCCTCGGCAATCTCTCGATCCTCCCCGCGCTGGAAATCTTGCGCGTGCCCTTCTGGTATTACATATAGAGGGGGGGCTGATGGCGGCGCCGAAAGTCTTGATTCGCATCATGTATCTTGTTCGCTGCACTCGCGCCGCGCAACCAGTGGCAACGGCTATGCGGCAACCGCATCTTCATGGTGCACGCCCATGCTGGTAGAGCCTGATCGGACCGCACAGCCATTGATCTCGCCGTTGCGGCTGACCGTCGTGATCCCCGCGTACAACGAGAGTCCGACCATCGAGGACCTCCTGCAACGGGTGATCGACACGCCCTTCGACAAGGAAATCCTGGTTGTGGACGACGGCTCCAGCGACGGCACACGCGAGCTGCTGTCTGAGTTCGACGGCCAGTGCGGGATACGGGTGCTGCTGCACGAGGTCAACCAGGGGAAGGGGGCGGCGTTGGCGACCGGTTTCCGGGCTGCCACCGGTGACGTGGTGTTGATCCAGGACGCCGACCTGGAGTACGACCCAAAGGACTACCCGATATTGCTGCGGCCAATCGAGGAAGGCAAGGCGGACGTGGTCTTCGGATCACGGTTCCTTGGCGGGACTCACCGATGCCACCTGTTCTGGCACTACGTCGGGAATCGCTTTCTCACCCTCGTGTCGAACACGTTCACCAACCTGAACCTGACGGACATGGAGACCTGCTACAAGGTGTTCCGGTCCGATGTTGCCAGGAGGATCACCATCACCTCGAAGCGGTTCGGCGTCGAGCCCGAGCTCACCGCGAAGGTCGCAAGGATGAAGTGCCGCGTTTACGAGGTACCGGTCTCGTATTACGGACGTGACTATGCTCAGGGCAAGAAGATTGGTCCCATGGACGCCGTGGAAGCCCTCTGGTGCATCGTGCGTTTCAACCTGTTCGGCTAGGGGCTGCTAGGACCCATTGAAGTCCTCCAANGGCGGGCACGGGGTGCCGTAGGCGAACCGGCAGAGGATAATGGGCCGCGGTGCCCGCTCCCATACCCGTTATTGACGTTTCGCCGCTCGACGGTGCCGGAGCCAGTCCAGCGCCCCTCATTGCCACCATTGCCTCGGCTGCCCGCGACCGGGGCTTCTTTCAGGTCACGGGCCACGGCTTGCCTGACGATTTGATCGACCGGGTCTGGGCAGGCGCGCGCGCATTCTTTGACCAGCCTATGGAGGTGAAGCGGACCCTCGTACGCACGCGAGAAAACCCGCGCGGCTACTATGACCGGGAGCTGACCAAGAACCGGCGTGACTTGAAGGAGGTGTTCGACTTCGCGGCGCTGGCGCATCCCGAGTTGCCCGAACACCACCCTGACAACCGCGCCTCGGTCGACGGCACGAACCGCTGGCCCCAGACCCTGCCGCAATTCAGAGCGACGATGCTCGAGTACGTCGCAGCATGTGAGCAGCTCTCGCTCCGGCTACTCGGGACGCTGTGTGCCGGGCTTGGCGCGGACGAGAGCACGCTCACGCCCCACTTCAGCCCGGTGCACACCGGGTTCGCGCGGCTGAACTACTATCCGCTCGACGACCCGCTCGAGCCGAGCGTGGCCGCCACGGTGACCGGTCTCGGCGACATGGCGCTGCATCATCACAGTGACGCCGGGGCCCTGACTGTCCTGCTGCAGGATGACGTCGGTGGCCTGCAGGTGCGGACGGACGACGGCTGGTTGGACGTGACGCCGCGCGACGGCGCCCTGGTGATCAACGTCGGCGACATGATGCAGATCTGGTCAAACGACCGCTATCGGGCGGCTCTGCACCGGGTGCGCCCGATTACCGGACGGCCACGCNACAGCCTCCCGTTCTTCTTCAACCCAGCCTACGCCACCGATGTGGCACCGCTCGTCGATGCCGATATCGGGTCGCCTAGATACCGCAACGTCAATTGGGGACAGTTCCGACAGGNCCGCACCGATGGTGACTTCGGCGACTACGGACACGAAATCCAGATTGCAGACTACCGTATCCAGGTGGCCGGAGCGACGCCTGGGTCGACGACGAGGGGGGACTAGATGGCAGGCGTGCTCGACGGAATCCGCGTACTCGACTTCGGACGCTATATCGCCGGGCCGTTCTGCGCCGCGCTGCTGGCAGACCTCGGCGCCGACGTGGTCCGTATAGAGAAAGTGCGGGGAAGCGAAGACCGCTTCGTGGTGCCGCTGACTGAGGCCGGCGACGGCGCGATGTTCATGCAGGTGAACCGCAACAAGCGCGGCCTGACGTTGAACCCGATGAAGCCGGCCGGACGTGATGTGGTGCGACGACTGGCGGCCACCGCCGACGTCGTAGTGGCGAACNTGCCCGATTCGGCGCTGCAGGCGATGGGGCTCGACTACCCATCGCTCGTGGCGGTCAAACCGGACGTCATCCTGACTAGCGTGTCCGCGTTCGGCGCCGCCGGCCCGTATTCGGAGAAGGTCGGTTTCGATGGCATCGGGCAGGCGATGTCGGGGTCGATGTATCTGTCCGGTCAACCGGGCCAGCCGACCAAGAGCTACGTGCCGTGGGTCGACTTCACGACGGCTCTCAGCGCAACGGTCGGCACACTGGCAGCGCTGATGGCGCGACAGCAGAACGGACGTGGGCAGGAGGTGAAGGGTTCGCTGCTGGCCTCGGCGCTNACCATCGCCAACCCGACGCTGATCGAGCAGGCACTGACTGTGCCGAATCGCGTGGCGACGCTGAATCGCAGCCAGGTGTCAGCACCGTCCGACACACATCGTACCCGCGACGGGTGGATTCTGGTGCAGACCATCGGGCAGCCGCTGTTCGAGCGATGGACGAGGCTGNTCGGCGAGCCCCAGTGGCTCGAGGACCCGCGATTCATCGACGACATGGCGCGCGGCGACCACGGCGAGGTCATCAGCGAACGAATGGCTGCCTGGTGCGCCGAGCGCACGACGGATACCGCCCTTGCCGAGCTCGAAACTGCACGCATCCCGGCCGGGCCGGTGTATTCGCCGCAGCAGGCCCTCGACGATGCGCACGTGCAGGCAATCGGCTTCTTGAAGGCGTTGGACTTCCCAGGGTCGCCGGCGCCGGCGCCGGTGTCCGACACGCCGTTCTCGCTGTCTGGGACCGAAACCGGCGTCCGGCACCGGGCGCCGCAGCTCGGCGAGCACACCGACGAGATTCTCGAATCGCTCGGCTACGGGCCGGGCGAAATTGCCGATCTTCGGACCGCACGGGTTGTGTAAGTCGCCGTCGCCCTGCCGGCTTCCGCCTGAACACGCCATACTAGTTAGACGGTCGATCGAAGCGCACGTCGTGAACACGCGCACGTGCGTCGGGACCGGAGATTCATTCGTGAACATCCGGGGCGGAGCGCTGGAATCCGTCGTGGAGGGAGCAACCCTGATGAAGGCATCCGACCTGTTCGTACAGTGCCTCGANACCGAGGGCATCGAGTACATCTTCGGCGTGCCGGGCGAGGAAAATGCCGACTTCATGATATCACTCGAGCAGTCCGAGCGGATCCGGTTCATCCTGTGCCGGCACGAACAGGGCGCGTCGTTCATGGCGGAGGTCTATGGTCGGCTGACCGGCAACCCCGCGGGTTGTCTCGGCACGCTCGGGCCGGGCGCGGCGAATCTCATTACCGGCGTGGCCGATGCCAACATGGACCGCGCGCCGGTCCTGGTGCTGACCGGACAGGGCGACTCGGAGCGGTTGCACAAGGAGTCCCATCAGATCATGGACGTGNTCGGCATGTTCAAGCCGGTNACTAAATGGGGGCAGACGATTCGGCACCCGAACAACATACCGGAGGTGGTCCGTAAGGCCGTGCGGCTGGCGCGGTCAGAGAAGCCGGGGGCCTGTCTCATCGAGCTGCCGGAAGACATCGCGCGGCTCGACGCCACGCAGCCGCCGGTGCCGGTGCGCCGCTTCCGTCGCCCGGTTCCAGACGACAAGATTGTCGACCGCGCGTGGGAGGCGATTNGCGACGCGAAGCGGCCGCTCATCCTGGCCGGCAACGGCACGATTCGCAAGCGCGCCAGCGCNCAGCTGCGGCAGTTCGTCGAGTCGACCGGCATCGGCGTGGTGACGACGTTCATGGCCAAGGGCTGCATCGACATGGATGACGAGCGATGCCTGTATAGCGTCGGGCTGCAGGCGCGCGACCATGCCAGCTGCGCGCTCGACGCCTCGGATCTCGTCATCACGGTCGGCTACGACATGGTCGAATACCACCCCAGTTTGTGGAATGCCGAGGTGCCGCATCGCATCGTGCACATCGACTTCATCCCGGCNGAGATNGACGACGACTATCAGGTCGACGTCGAGGTGGTCGGCGACCTGGCGCACACGCTCTGGATGCTCAACCAGCGCGTTCATGCGTATGGTCCCGAGCGCCTCGACTACGACCATAGCCGGTCTCGCCGGGCGCGCCAGGAGATGCAGGCCGACCTGGAAGAATACAAAGATGATGACACCACGGGGAACATCGAGCCGCAGAAGGCGCTCTGGGACGTGCGCCAGGTGCTCGGCCCCCGCGACATCCTGCTGTCGGATGTCGGTGCGCACAAAATGTGGATCGCCAGGCACTATCACGGGCACGAGCCAAATACCTGTCTCATCCCGAATGGCTTCTGCTCGATGGGGTTCGCGCTGCCTGGCGCAATTGCGGCACATCTGGTGTACCCGGACCGCCGCGTNCTCGCCATTTGCGGCGACGGCGGGTTCCTGATGAACGTGCAGGAAATGGAGACCGCCCACCGGCTGGACGCCAATGTCGTGGTNATGGTCTGGGAGGACCACGCCTACGGCCTGATCGCCTGGAAGCAGCAGAACCACTTCGGCCGGCACACCGATCTGGCGTTCGGTAATCCCGACTTCGTCACGCTCGCCGAGTCGTTCGGTTGGCGCGGCCACCGCTGCGAGCGCAGTGGCGACCTCCGCGACACGCTCGAGCAGGCCTTTGCGGAGGCTGGCCCAAGCCTGGTGGTCATTCCGATCGACTATGCCGAGAACCAGAAGCTGACAGAGCGGCTGGGCAACATCAGTTGCGCGATCTAAATGTAGACGGGGCTGCGCCCCGAAACCCACGCGGCCGCTACGCGGGGACCCCGGCGGCCCGCTGCAGAAGCCCGCGTCGCACCGAGAGCGGCGATGGGCCCGTCTGGCAAGGCGCGACGAGGGAGCAGATTGGGTATCTTCGACCGAGGAGCAACGTAGTCCAGGTGGGGCTCAGCGCTGCTCGAATGCAGCGGGCTTCTGCAGCGGGTTGCCAGCCCCACTCCGCGGCCGCGGGGCGCGCTTGTCGCGCGCCTGGGCTGCTTTTGCAGCGCAGGCCTTCAGGCCTGCGAGGCAAGGCTGAAGCCNTGCCCCACGGATGTAGACACAACCGAACTGCTGTAGAAGGCAGAAGACGTAGAAGAGNTGCACCTGCTTCTGTTCAGTGCTGGCAGTGGCCCTCACGATCCACCGAGCACCGCGATGAGTGCGTCGGCGACCGTGTCGAGCTGCTCGTCGGTAATCACCAGGGGCGGCAGCAGCCGGACCACTGTTGGTCCGGCCGGCAGCGCAAACACGCCGTGCTCCATCAACTTGGCGAGATACGGCTGCGCCTTGTCCTTGAGCTCGATGCCGACCATCAGCCCGATCTGGCGTAGCTCCCGAACTACGGCCGGTAGCCGCGGCTCGAGCGCCGCCCGCAGGNGCTCGCCCTTGCGTTTCGCCNGGTTGGCCAGGTCGTGCCGCTCCATGAACTCGATCGCCGCGAGCGCAGCGGCCGCTGCCAGCGGGTTGCCGCCGAACGTGGTGCCGTGGATGCCGTGGACGTCCTGGATCTTGTCGCTGCAGACCACCGCCCCCATCGGTATGCCGCCGGCGATCGCCTTCGCGACACAGAGCAGATCGGGTCGCGCGTCGTAGTGGTCGGTGGCGAACATCTTCCCGGTTCGGCAGAAACCGGTCTGGACTTCATCCACGATCAGAAGCGCGCCGGTCGCGTCGCAGGCGGCGCGTGCCGCGTCCAAGTAGTCCCGGCTCGCCATTCGCACGCCGCCCTCGCCCTGCACCAGCTCGAGCATCACGGCGGCCGTCTGTTCGGTGACCTGCTCGTGCAACTTCTCGCTCTTGTCGAACGGTACGAACGAGAAACCGGGCACCAGCGGCTCGAACTTCGAACGGTACTTGGACGTGGCGCTCAGCGCACCGAGGGTCCGACCATGGAAGCCGCGCATCGCGCAGACGAAGTCGGTCCGTCCGGTGACATGGCGGGCAAATTTCAGTGCCGCCTCGACGCTCTCGGTGCCCGAGTTGCAGAGAAACGCCCGGTNGAGCCCGGCAGGGGTGATGGCGACCAGCTTCTCCAGCAGCCGTGCGCGGACGTCGTTGTAGTAGATGCTCGGGCAGGTGACGAGCGTGCGTGCCTGCGCGGCGACCGCGTCGGCCACGTCCAGGTTGGCGTGACCGACGCTCGCCACACCGAACCCGGCCACACAGTCAATGTACGCCCGCCCGGTGTCGTCCCATAGCGTCGCGCCTTCGCCTCTGACGATGGTGACGTCGCGACGTGGAAACAGGTCCAGCGCGTAGGTCTGTTCGGTCGTCCGTGTGCTCATCCGACTCGTGTCCCCTTTCCGTTCAGCGCGTCCCGAATCGGATGCTCGACCCGTCCGTCGCTGATCGTCACGTCGGTGGCGCCGGCCTCGAGCAGCCGGGTCAGCGACAGCAGCTTTCGGCGCATGCGCCCCTTGCCCTCTTCCTCGCGCCGCGTCAGCTCGTCACGCGTCAGATGCGGAACCAGTGACGCCGGATCGTCCCGGTCGGCCAGAAAGCCTGGCGCCTCGATGAGCTGGACGACGCGAGTGCAGCCCAGTCCCTGCTGCAGCACCGCGACCATGTCGTCATTCTCCGTATTGATGGCGTGGCCGTGCTCGTCGAGAATCGGAATTGTCAACACTGGTGTGTAGCCGTGGTCGAGCAGCAGTCGCAACAGCGCCGTGTTCGCGCGCCGCGGTTTGCCCGAGTGGTCGCGCTTGATCAGCGTCTTGCCCCCCTCATGCACGCGAATGCCCTTGTTGCGGGTGCCTTCGACGACACGGCCGTCGAGCCCGGTCAGCCCGATGGCGTTGACGCCGTGCTGCTGGCACAGTTCGACGAGCCGGCGGTTGCGCAACCCGGCATAGCTCATCAGGATGAGGTCGATCGCCTGAGTGTCCGAGAAGACGCTCGTGTAACCGGAGACGGAGGTCAGCGTGCGCGTCGGCGTGCCAAGCCGCTCGGCCAGCTCCTCTCGCACGGCGTTGGCGCCGACTACGATGACACACGGTGTCGCCAGTTCTGCAAGGTCGGCCACAATGCCGTCGAGGTTGATCGATGCGCCGCCGCCGATCTTCACGATGATCGGGNCGCCGTCGTCATTGTGGTCAACGCCGTCAATGGCTGCTGCGTGTGGTTGTTCTCTCGTTACCACGTCTCGATCGTTCCGTTCTCGATCCTTCGCCACCCGGTCTCCCCGGGGTAAGGCTCGGAGCAGATGATGTCGATCCCGTCTGCCCGACGCGTCTGCATCTGAAAGTAGCCGGGGTCTTCGTTGAACCGCGACGCCAGGTGCACCGTGCTCCGGGTCGCCAGCAACAGGTTCATGGCCCGCACGTATCGGGTGCGGCGCTCGAGAATCGGCACGGCTCGTCGCAGCGCGGCCAGCAGGTCGCCGCGGTCGAACCGCTTGATGAAGTTGAAGACTTTCTCCGCGCCGATCCGGCCCGTCTCCCGCAGTCGTACACCACGCAGCTCGCCGTTGAAGATGAAGATCCGCTCCCCGTCGAAAAACGGCATGTTGTTCTCGACCGCGATCCCNTCGTCGCGGAACGCGCTGCGCGCATGCGCCAACAGCAGCGTGGTGCGGCCGAATCGTGTGTGGTCCTCTTCCCAGATCGGCCGCACGTCGTGATGCAGACGCCACCGGTCGGCGTCGAGCCAGGCACACCCCCAGCCATGTCCCTGGAATTCCCGACAGCTCTCGGCGATGGCAGCGAACGCGTCCAGATGCGGTCGCATCTCGAAACGGGTCTTGCTTCGCACACACAACAGTCGACACATTTTCTTGCTAGCTGAACCGAAGACCGCGAAGCCCTCAAGCTCCCTCCTGACTTCTGACTTCTGACTTCTGACTTCTCGAACGTCCGCTAGATCGGATGCAGCCCGGGGAACTCGAGCCCGAGCGTTTCAGGGAAGCCGTGCATGACGTTGCAGATCTGCACTGCCTGCCCGGCCGCGCCCTTCATCAGATTGTCGATGGCGCTGATGACAACCAGGCGGTTGGATTCCGGGTCCCGCTCGAAGCCGATGTCGCAGTAGTTGCTGCCGCCCACCAGCTTCGGTTCAGGATATCGGTGGATGCCGCGGCGTTCCTTGACGATCCGGATGAACGGCTCGTCACCATACGCCTCGCGATAGACCTTCCAGACCGCCTTCTCGTCGAGCGGTTCCCGCAGGAAGCAGTGACACGTGGCGAGGATGCCGCGCACCATGTCGATCGACGTGGCCGAGAAGTGAATCTCGGTGTCGCCCAGCTCCTGCTGCATCTCGGCGGCGTGCCGGTGCCCCGAGAGCTTGTAGGACCTGACGGCGCCGCTTCGCTCTGGATGATGACTCGCCGCGGTAGCGGTGGTGCCCGCCTCGCTCGAACCCGCCTTCACCTCGATGATCGCTCGTTCGACCAGTCCGCGACGGCACAGCGGATATAGCGCCAGAATGGTCGCGGTGGCGTTGCAGCCGGCACTTGCCGCGAAGGTCGCCTTGGAGAGCGCGTTTCGGTGCAGCTCCGGGATGCCATAGACGCACGTGCCCAGCAGCTCTGGTCGCGCGTGGGGCCGGCCATACCAGCGGGTATAGGTCGCGGCGTCGCGGAGCCTGAAGTCGCCGCTGAGGTCGATGACCCTCGGCGCCAGTGCGCGCAAGGTGTCGATCCGCTCCATCGCCTCGCCGTGAGGCAGGCAGAGGAACAGCAGGTCGCAGGGCTCCAGCTGCCCCAGCGTGCAGAACGTCGCACCACTCACTCGCCGCAGATTCGGGTGGGCGTTGTGCACGCGCTTGCCGGCGAGCCGCTCGGAGGTGATCTGTGCGACGTCCACTTCCGGGTGGAAGTGGAGCAGCCGCAGTAGCTCGCCACCTGAGTAACCCGACCCACCGGCGATGGACGCCTTGATCATGGGCCCAGCAGGTAGTGCACCATCCGCTCGGGAATGTTTACGCCGGTGGTCGTGATGCTGTTGCGGAACTCCATCGTGTAGTTCACCTCGTTGACCAGCAGCCCGTCGGGAGTCTCGAACAAATCGACCGCTAGAATGCCGCCGCCGACCGCGCGCGCTGCGCGGAGCGAGATGTCGGCGATGGCTGGTGTCACGGGGCAGCCGGTCGCTTCGGCGCCGCGCGCCGTGTTCGTGATCCAGTGCGACGAGCTGCGGTAGATGGCGGCAATGCACTCGTCGCCCACCACGAAGCTGCGGATGTCTCGGCCATGCTTCTCGATGTATTGCTGGATATAGAAGATCGAGTGGTGGTAGGTGCCGAGAATCGTCTTGTGCTCGACGATCGACTCGGCCGCCTCCCGGTCGTTGACCTTTGAGAGCAGCCGACCCCAGGACCCCACCGCCGGTTTCAGGACCGCCGGGTAGCCGACATCCTCGATCGCCTCGATCGC
This sequence comes from Acidobacteriota bacterium, assembly GCA_002726085.1. Classification (GTDB taxonomy): domain Bacteria; phylum Acidobacteriota; class Vicinamibacteria; order Vicinamibacterales; family UBA8438; genus NP936. The sequence continues at coordinate 6,314 of PBRZ01000124.1, read as the reverse complement.
CGATTCTTCGGTGAAGGCGATCCGGAGCGCGGGTTGCGGCACGCCGTGGTCCTTCAGCGCGAGCGAGGTCAGGATCTTGTCGCCGCAGACAGTGGCCACGTCGGCCGTGTTGACGCAGCGGATGCCGGCGCTCTCGAACAGCCGGAGTCCGTGCATCGCGCGCGAATGGTTGATGCAGCGCTCGAGCACCACGTCCACCGCGGGTGCGTGCTCGAGGTCGAAGACGAGACGGCGGTCGTCGAGCATGACGACCTCGGCATCGGGATGCCGCTCGAGCGCCTCGAGCAGCAGCTTCTCTTCAGTTCTGATCAGCGAGTGAAGGAATCCGACCTTCATTCGCCCCAGTCTTCCTCGGTCTGGGGTGCCTCGCTGACCGCCGCCGGGTCGAGCCCGGTCACTTCGAGCTCGGTGCCGCAGTCGGGGCATTCCAGCAGCTCACCAACCACGGCGTCGTCGGTGAGTGAGACTGCGGCACTGCAGACGGGGCATTCGGGCATCGCAGGCTCCTTAGCAGGTTACTCCGCGCGCAACGACGTCAAGGGGTCGACGCGCGTCGCGCGACGGGCCGGGATGTAGCTGGCGCCGAGCGCCGTGACGCAAAACACCAGGACGACGGCACCCAGCGTGAGCGGGTCTCGGCTGGTGACGCCGAAAAGCATGCTGTCGAGGAAGCGTGTCGCCCAGAGCGCGCCGGCGACGCCGACCGTCACACCGACCACAGCCAGGCCGAGACCGCGCATCGAGACCATGCGTATGAGACCCGCCGCGTCGGCACCCAGGGCGATCCGAATTCCCAGCTCATGTGTCCGCTGCGTCACGGTGTAGGCAAGCACACCGTAGATGCCGATGGTCGCCAGCAGCAACGCGACGAATGCCAGTCCGACGCCGGTCGTGACGTAGAAGCGTGTCTCGGCCAGCGCGTCGTCGCGGCGATTGGCCATCGTCGCGACATTGTGTATCGGTAGATCCGGATCGATCCGAGTGACGCTGTCCCGGATCAACGCCGCCATCGTGCCGGTGTCTCCCGACGTACGTACCGCGCCGGCCAGGGTCGTCAAAGGACTGTACCGGGGTCCGGGCTTGGGAAACTGTAGATACGAGAAGTAGATCTCAGGTCTGACACTGCCGTCCGGCTGGGCCGGGGCGGTGTTGCCGACCACGCCGACAATTCGGATCGGTTCGGGAGTGCGCAGAATCTCGAACTCGGCATCGAGCGCATCGGTGGTCGGAAAATACTGTCGAGCGAACGTCTCGTTGACGACCGACACGGGCGGCTGCCCGGTGATGTCACGGTCGGTCAGGCCGCGTCCTTCGAGGAGCGGAATGCCCAACCCGCGAAAGAAGCCGGCAGTCACCATGCGGACGGCGACCACCGCTGGCTCGGCGCGCTCTCCGTCGATCGTGAGGCCACCGGCCTGCATCGGCGGCAGGGTGGGTAGACCATTGCCGAGCATGACTGCGTCGGCGCCCGGTAGCGCCCGGAGTGCTTCGTGCAGCTGCGTGTAGACCGGTTGTCGCTGCGCCGTGTCGGCGTACCGATAGCGCGGAAGGGTAATCTGAAAGCTGACGACACCGTCCGGGTCGAATCCTGGATCGACCTGTAGGAGTCGCACGAAGCTGTTGGCCAGTAGCGCCGCCCCGACCAGCAGGACCGTGGCCGCGGCGACCTGGGCCATCGCCAACACCGAGGAGGGGCGGCTGCTCGTCCCCCGTCCATTGCCCGCGGCTGTTTCGCGCAGCGACTGGAGTGGGTCGGCGCGACTCACTCTGATCGCCGTGACCAGACCGACGAGCAGGCCGGTGGCGAGCGAGATTGCCAGCGCGAACAGCAGCACGCGGCCATCGACGGTTGTCTCGCCGATGCGCGGGATGGTGCCGGGGGGCAGCGCCCGCAGAATTACGGTCCCCCACCAGGCAAGCAGACACCCGAGGGCGCCGCCCCCCAGTGAGAGCAACACGCTTTCGGCAAGGATGCCGCGTGTGAGCTGCGCCCGTCCGGCGCCCAGCGCCAGCCGGATCGCCAGCTCTCGCTGACGCGCGGCGCCACAGGCCAGCAGCAGGTTCGTCACGTTGGCGCAGGCAATCAACAGGAGGAAACCGACCCCGGTCTGCAGTATCAGCAACGCGGATCGGACCGGTGCGACCAGCTCGTCGAGCAGCGTCACAATCTCGACCCGTCCCGGTCGTTCGGGACGGATGGGTGGCACCAGCGTGTTCGCCTCCGCCTCCGCCTGGTCCAAGCTGAGCTCAGGACCGAGCCGAGCCAGTGTCGGCATCAGGGCGAGGTCAGCGGGCGGGTTCGGATTCGGAGGTCGCAAACCGACGGGCACCCAGAACTGCGGGACGTCGTCGAGGACGCCGGTGGCATCGCGGTAGGCGAGGGACGGAAACGCGAACCGTCTCGGCATGACGCCGACGACACGGTGCGTATTCCCCTCGAGTGTCAGCAGCCGATCGAGCACGTTCGGGTCTGAGCCGAGATACCGCTCCCAGGTGTCCTGACTCAGGATGACGACCCGCTCGGCGCCCGCCTGTGCCTCCGCGGGTTCGAAGGTGCGGCCAAGCAGCGGAGCGACAGCCAGCAAGGGGAAGAGGCTCGGGGTGACGGCCGCGCCGTTCAGCCGCACGGCTTCCTCCACCCCGGTCAGCGTGTAGGTACGGACCCCGTACACCCCGATCTGGGAGACCGCTATGGCCCGGTCACGCCAGATCTGGAATTGGTCGGGTGTCAGCCCGGCTCTGAGCGGGGTCCCGACGTTGGGCCGCTCGATGATCTGGAACACCTGGACGATCCGGTCGGCGTCGGGATGGGGCAGCGGACGCAGCAGCACCGCGTTGAAGACGCTGAAGATGGCGGTCGTGGCACCGATGCCCAGACCCAGCGTCAGCACGGCGACCGTCACGAATCCGGGGCTGCGTTGCAGCGCACGCGCCGCATATCGCACGTCATAGGCAAGTGACACCGTGTTTGGCTCCCTGATTGATACGTGACAGGCCAGCAGCCCGTGGTGAAAGCCCCGCTGTATTCAACTGGCGCTGAATCCCGCCTGTCCGCGTTGCTTCTCGGTCAAATACTGCCGGTATTTTCCCTGGTCGTGCCTTGGCATCCGAGTCCATCGCCAGTCTCGGTGCGACGCTGGGTTTCACCACGGACTGCTAGTAACCGTGGTCCGGACCGTGATTATAGCGTTCGCTGGCCCGCCGACGCTTTCGCCTATAATCCAGTCGACCGTCGTCATCCGGCTCCGACATGACCAGTACCGAGTCGTCCGTCGTCATCTTGAGCTGTTCGCTGAATCCGACGAGCCTTTCCCACAAGCTCGCGCAGGCCGCCCAGTCCTTCCTGCGTGACCGCCAGGTGCCGGTCGAGCTCGTCGATCTGGCCGAACACGATCTACCGCTGTGTGGCGGCGTGGGATCGTTCGACCACCCGTCGGTGAAGACGCTGACCGGCATCATCGAGTCGGCTGGTGCAATCCTCGTCTCGTCTCCCGTCTACAACTACGACCTGAACGCTGCCGCAAAGAACGTGATGGAGCTGACCGGTTCGGGCTGGACGGAGAAACCGGTCGGTTTCCTGTGCGCCGCCGGCGGGCGATCGAGCTACATGTCGCCGATCGGGTTCGCCAACAGTTTGATGTTCGACTTCCGGTGTCTGATCATTCCACGCTTCGTCTACTGCACGAAGACCGATTTCACCGAGTCCGGCGAGCTCGGTCCTGAGATCGCGACACGCGTGGATCAGCTGGCTGCTGCCGCCGTCGATCTTGCACGTGCCTTCGCCTGGGTCCGCGCCAACGGTGTTGGAGACCAGGCACGATGATCAGCAGGACCCGGTCGGTCGGGCTGCTCGTTGTGCTCTTCCTCACAGCCGTGCCGGCCATTTCACCGGTGCATGCGCAGTTCGGACCGGAGAACGCGGCCATGGGGGTGCTCGACGCGTTCATGGGCGCCTTCAACGACCGCGACGACGCAGCGATGTGCCGGACGTTCCACTATCCGCATGTGAGGCTGGCGAGCGGGACGGTCCGGACCTACGAGAGCTATGAGGACTGTGTCGAGCAGTTCGATTTCGCGCGATTCGCCGAGCGGTTCGGATGGGACCACAGCGGATGGGACAGTCGAACCGTGGTGCAGGCGAACACGGACAAGGTGCACGTGGCGGTCATCTTCAGTCGGTACGACGCCGCCGACGAGCTCATCGCCCAATTCGATTCGCTCTACATCGTCACGCGCGTCGATGGCCGGTGGGCGATCCGTTCGCGGTCGAGCTTTGCGCCGTAGACCCGGAGCTCCGTTGAGTCGATCTTCGTGGGGCAAGGCTTCAGCCTTGCCTCGCAGATGGGATGAGAGGGCCAGCCTCCAACGGAGTATCTTGCGATCTCCAATGGATTAACGGGCTCGAAGCCCAAAAGGAGGCTGGCATGGCCGACGGTATCACGACGAGCGGGATCACGATCGGACTGGATCTGGGCGACCGGCAGACGGCGGGGTGTGTCCTCGATGCGACGGGGCAAGTCCTGACGCGGTGGCAGGTGCGCACGACGCGGAGCGGGCTGCAGGCGGCGGTGGCCCCCTGGCCCGGCGCCCGGGTCATCCTGGAAGTGGGTCCGCAGTCCCCGTGGGTCAGTCGGGGCCTCACGGCGGCGGGGTATGCGGTGGTGGTCGCCAATGCCCGACGGGTGCGGCTGATTGCCGAGAGCGATGCCAAGAGCGACCGCCTGGATGCGGAGGGACTCGCGCGGTTGGGCCGGGTTGACCCCGCTTTGTTGGCGCCGATTCAGCACCGGCGTGAACAGACCCAACGGGCCCTGGGGGTGATCAAGGCGCGGGCGAGCCTGGTCCGGATGCGCACGCTCGGGATCAATCACGTACGCGGGGTGGCCAAGGCGCTGGGGCACCGCCTGCCCGCCTGTGCGGCCGAGGCGTTCCCGACCCGCGTCCGCGCGCACGCGGCCGGCCCCGCCCTGCCCGGGATCGAGGAATTGCTGGCCGTGCTGGAGCAGCTGACGGTCTCGATCCGGGCCTCTGCCCGCACGTTGGCGACGCTGGCGCGGACGCGCTATCCGGTCACCGAGCTGCTGCAGCAGGTGCCGGGGGTGAGGCCGTTGACGGCCCTGACCGACGTGCTGACGCTCGAGGACCCGACCCGGTTCCCGCGCAGCCGCACGGTGGGGGCCTCTCTCGGCTTGCGGCCGCGCCGCCGCGAGTCGGGCGCGCAACGTCCGGAGCTGTCGATCACCAAAGCCGGCGACGCACTCCTGCGCCGCTACCTCGTCACGGCAGCGCAGTACATCCTGGGACCGTTCGGGCCGGACACCGACCTGCGTCGGCGCGGCCTGCTCCTGGCCGGGCGGGGGGGGAAGGGCGCCAAGAAACGGGCGGGCGTGGCGGTCGCCCGCAAACTGGCCGTGCTGCTGCATCGGCTGTGGCTAACCGGCGAGGTCTACGACCCCGTGGGCTATCAGACGCAGGTGGCCCGCGCCGCCTAACCGGCGGCGCGGGCGCGGCGCGACTGGACGACGGACGGACGGCCGATTCAGGAGACCGTGTCCGGGTGACTGCGATTCAGGCCTTGGTCGTGAGAGACCGCCTCGCAGATAGCAGCACCCGGCCACGTTCGGACCTCAACGTGCACCGGGCTCGACAGAGCCCACCGAGAGTGCGGATGGAAGCCAGGGTCCCTGATCGACCACACGGGCTTGACACCGGCTGGTCCTCTCATGGAAGGCCTGAAAGGCCAGCGCCACAGAATCCCCGCTGCCCTAGACCCACGGCCGGCTCGGCTCCCGCCCGGAGCCTGAACCTGGTGCTGGTCAGGAATAAGCTGGCGCTCCAGCGTGTTCTACCCAGCAGTCGTGTGCCGGTTCAGTTTGCTGGCCCCCGCCGGCGAGGATGGCGCACATGTCGTGACCGTGCTCCAGGAGACGCGGTCACCAGGAGAAGAGTTCATGAAACTGGGAACATCGGTTGTGTTGGCCCTCATGGTCGCGTTCGGTCTCGGTGGGACGACGCTCGGCGCCGAGGAGATGACGCTGACGGGCGCCGTTGGCGATGCGAACTGTGGTCTCACCCACCAGATGCCTGGCACCTCTGCCAGCTGCACCCTCATGTGCATCAAGGAAGGGTCTGACTTCTCGCTCACCGTCGACGACACGTCCTACACGCTGAAGACCGCCAGTGATGAGGCACACGCGCAACTCCTGGAGTTGGCTGGTAAGAACGCCACAATTACCGGCGACGTCACAGGCACCACCATCGCCGTCGCGTCGGTCAAGGCGGCAGGATAGCCTCGTCGGCAGTTTGGCTGTGAT
>PBRZ01000123.1 GCA_002726085.1 Acidobacteriota bacterium | reverse complement strand
CCTCGCCTATGCAAGGGTAACTGAGCCGTCGATGATCTGTCACTAAAATACGTCACTGTATTTCTGAAACGAAGTACTAAGGCTCATTGATCGCGAGTGCCGTGTGCGGCCGTGCGCCGAACAAAGCGGTTCCAACCCGGACCATCGTCGCGCCTTCCTCTACGGCCACCTCGAAGTCGTGGCTCATGCCCATCGAGAGCTGGTCGAGTCGGGACTGGTCTGGTCCCGCCGCGCACAGCTCTTCACGCAGTTGCCGCAGGCGGCGGAAGTAGGGCCGAGCGGCCTCCGGGTCCTGGGACCAGGGTGGCAGGACCATGAGGCCACGAACCGCGACTGACTGGCAGGTGTCGGCAGCGTCGATGATGCGTCGCACCTCTGGCTCCGGCGCGCCCTGCTTCGTGGCCTCGCCGGCCAGGTCGACCTGGATCAGCAGGTTCGGTGCCCGGCCGCAGTCGGAGGCTGCTCGGTCGAGTCGGCGAAGCAGGTCCACGCTGTCTACCGAGTGGATCCAGTCGAACGCCGCCACCGCCTTGCGGGCCTTGTTGGACTGCAGATGCCCGATGAGATGCCAGGTGACCTGCAGCGTGCTGGCCGCGGCCTGCTTGCGAAGCGCCTCCTGGACCTTGTTTTCCCCAAGGTCGTGAAGCCCGGCTGCCACCGCCGCCTCGACATGCGCGAGCCCGAACGTCTTCGAGACGGCCACGAGTCGGATCTCCGTCACCGCGCGTCCTGCGGCCGCCGCCGCGGCCGCGATCCGGGCGGCGACCGCGTTCAGGTTGTCCGTGATCTGGGCTTCCAGTTCCATGTTCCTTGGAACGCGTTCACCGAGCCAAGACCCGCGGAGATCGGTCAGCGTTGGAGGGCCGCGCGACGACGGGTCGCATCATCAACGTGTTCGCCGTTTGGATCCGAGCGGAGATACCGCGAGAAGGCGTCGGCGGCCGCGTCGCGCTCGCCGCTCGCCTCATATGCCAGCCCCAGCCAGTAGTAGGACTCGAACAGGGTCGTGTCGCCCTCCAGTGCAGCTCTGAACTGCCTGACGGCGTCCTCCACATTACCGGAATTCCAGAACGCGATGCCGCGAGTCAGCGTGTCTTGGGCGCGGACCCGGTCGGCCGCCAGCGAGTTGACCGCGATGCGGTTCGCCTCGCCCCGCGCGGCTGCCGCCGCCTCGAGGCGGTTCTGTCTGGAGTAGATATCGGCCAGACCATAGTAGGCGGCGGCGTAGTCGGAACGGATGCGCAGTGCCTCCCTAAATGAGGTTTCGGCGTCTTCGAATCTGTCCAGCCGCCCATACGCCACGCCGATGTTGAAGTGACAATCGACACAGGTCAGGATGATCCGTAGCGCCGCCTCGAACTGCGCGATAGCCTCCTCGAGGTCACCAGCCCGATTGGCGCGGACCCCTGCCTCGAACGCTGCCGCCCCGGCCCTATTCCCGGGAAGCGCGCGCAGCCACGGCGCCGGTGTGCGTCCCGGTTCGAGAACGAAGCGAACGTCCACCGAACCACCAGGATGCACGAGGACACGGAACACCTGTCCGCCGAGCGCGTCCGTTTCGGCCGTCACGCTGTATTGTCCCGGGGGCAAATCGGTGTGTTGGAAGTGCCCGGTGCTGTCGGATGACGTCTCGTGGCGCCCGCTCGGAGCCTCGACCGACACCGTCGCTCCGTACACAGGCTGTCCAGCCCGATCGCTGACCGTGCCGTGCACCGTGCCAGAGGGCTGCGCGTTGGTGCTTGTCGGACAGAGCGCCACAATGATGGCCAGCATCCTCGGGAGACGCACAATGGGAGAGCAAGTCACGGGTCAAGTTCCAGTCTACCTTTATCAAGTATCGTGGCGGGCCAGGAACTGCTCGACTTGCCCTATTTCACGGACGATCGGTGTCGGCGGCAGTGAGGCCAGAAAGCGACGGCCGTAGCCCTTGGTCAGCATCCTGGGGTCGAGTATCGACAGCACCCCGCGGTCCCGCCGGTGTCTGATCAGCCGGCCGAGGCCCTGTAGCAACGTGAGTATGGCCAGCGGCACTTGATACTCGGCGAACGGGTTTCCACCGGCCTTCTCGATTGACTCGATGCGTGCCGCGGTGATCGGGTCACTCGGTGCCGCAAATGGCAGCTTGTCGATGATGACGCAACTCAGCGCGTCACCGGCGACATCGACACCTTGCCAGAAGCTCGAAGTGGCGAGCAGTACCGCGTTTGCCGTGGCGCGAAAATCGCGAAGGAGCACCGACCGTGGGGCTGTTCCCTGGACGAGTAGCGGAAAGGGAGTCGTCGGTGTGATCAGCCTGTGCACTTCGCGCAGGTTCGCATGGCTGGTGAACAGGACGAACGCGCGACCACGGGTGGCCTCGAGCACGGCCATGATGTGCGCTGCCGCGGCGCTGGTGAAGTCCGGGGCCCGAGGCTCGGGCATCCCCCTTGGCAGATACAGCACGGTCTGCTCCGCGTAATCGAACTCGGAAGCGAGCCGGAGCTCCACCGCGTCGTGAATTCCGAGCCGCGCCCGCTGATAGTCGAACGAGCCGTCGACTGCGAGCGTGGCCGACGTGAGAATGGTCGCACGCATCCGTTCGAGGAGTAGTTCCCGGATGATTGCCGAGACGTCGACCGGCGATGCGCGGAGCAACAGACCGCGTCCGCGCCGTTCAAGAAAGTAGACGAAGCTCTCGTCATCGGCCCCGAGCACGAAGTCGATCTGTTTGCTCAGCTCGCCGGCGCGACGACCGAGCGATCGGAGGTCCTCCGAGGCGTCGGTGGCGAGCCCCACCGACGCTTCGAGTGCTCGCAGCGTGCTGGCGAGGCGGCGTCCGGGCTCTGCCACCGGTTCGATGGCTGCCGCGTCGAGGCGTGTCCGGTCGGTTGAAGTGAGATGGGCTTCGACGGCCTCGAAGAAAAGCATCGCACGGTGTTCGACCCGGTTGAGCGCTGTGCGAAAAGGGTCGCCGGTCTCCGGGTCGTTCTCCATGTCGCGGTCGACGTAACGGCGGCCGTCACCGACCAGCCGCTCCAGCCGGTGGGTGCCCAACGAGATGCCGAAATACTGAGTGGCGACGTCCTCCAGCTGATGGGCCTCGTCGATCACCGCATAGGCACAGCCGGGAATCACCTCGCCGTAGGCGGACTGCCGCACCGCGGCGTCGGCGCACAGCAGGTGATGGTTCACAATCACCAAGTCCGACTCGGCGGCTCGCTGTCGCATCTGGGTCACGAAGCATTCCTGGAACTGGGGACAGTCGGACCCGATGCAGTTCTCCGAGGTCGCCGCAATAGCACCCCAAAAGGGAAGATCGTCGGGTAGGTCCTCGATCTCCGCGCGGTCGCCGGTTTCGGTATGCGGGGCCCAATCGGCGATCGCCTCCACATAGCCCTCGTCCCCCGAGGTGCGCAGGGTATCGGTCGTCCGGTAGGCTTCGAACCGATGGAGACAGAGATAGTTGCCCCGTCCCTTCATGTAGGTGGCGGTGAATTCGACCTCCAGCGCCTCGCGTAAGGCGGGCAGGTCCTTGTAGTAGATCTGATCCTGAAGCTGCTTGGTCCCGGTCGAGACGAGCACCCGGTGGCGGCTGAGGATGGCCGGCACGAGGTAGGCAAGTGTCTTGCCGGTTCCGGTGCCGGCTTCGGCGAGCAGCACGCCGCCGCTCTCGAATACTTCGGCGGTGGCGACCGCCATGGCTTGCTGGCTGCCCCGAGTCTCGAAGGACGACATTGCGCCGGCCAGCGCGCCATCGTCGGCGAACGCCGCGCCGACCTGCCGGGGGAGTGTCCCAGGCGGACCTGGCAGCCCTAGCTCGTCGGTTCCGGATACAGCGGGAACTTCTCGCACAGCGTCTGGACCTCGGTGCGCACCGTCGCGGCCACGCCGTCGTCCTCCGGCGTCTTCAGCACACGGGCGATGAAGTCGGCGATCAACTCCATCTCCGGCTCCGTCATTCCGCGGGTCGTAATCGCAGGGGTGCCGATCCGGATACCGCTGGCCACCATCGGTGGGTTCTCGTCGAACGGAATCGCGTTCTTGTTCACCGTGATGCCGGCCTTGCCCAGCGCCGTCTCGGCTACCTTGCCGCTGATCCCTTTCGAAAACACGTCGACAAGCACCATGTGATTGTCGGTGCCGCCGCTGACAAGACGGAATCCGGCGTCGGCAAGCGCGGCGCCGAGTCGCGCCGCATTGGATACCGTCTGCCGCTGATATTCGGCGAACGCCGGTGCTGCCGCCTCCTTGAAGCAGACCGCTTTGGCCGCAATCACGTGCATCAGTGGGCCGCCCTGCACGCCGGGGAACAGCGCCTTGTTTACCGCCTTGGCGTGCGCTTCTTGGCAGAGCACCATGCCGCCCCGGGGGCCGCGCAGTGTCTTGTGAGTCGTGGTCGTCACGATGTCGGAGTGAGGAATCGGGCTCGGGTGGACCCCGGTAGCGACCAGGCCCGCGATGTGCGCCATATCGGTCACCATGAATGCGCCTACCTCGTCGGCGACCCCCCGGATGCGGGCGAAGTCGATCACTCGGGGATAGGCGCTTGCCCCAACCATGATCAACTTCGGGGTGTGCTCCCGCGCCAGCCGTTCCAGCTCGTCGTAGTCGATCCGCTCATCGTCCTGGCGCACGCCGTAGGGGACGATCGTGTAGAGCTGTCCGGAGAAGTTCAGGGGGTGCCCGTGCGTCAGGTGTCCTCCGTGGGCGAGGTTCATTCCGAGCACGGTGTCGCCTGGGGCAATCAGCGCGAAGTAGGCGGCCATGTTCGCCTGCGCGCCCGAGTGGGGCTGCACGTTGGCATGGTCGGCGCCAAAGAGCGTTATGGCTCGTTCGATCGCCAGCGATTCGGCGACGTCAACGAATTCGCAGCCACCGTAGTAGCGGCGTCCAGGGTAGCCCTCGGCATACTTGTTCGTCAGCACCGAACCGGCCGCCTCGAGCACGGCGACGCTGACGAAGTTCTCCGACGCGATCAACTCCAAACCGGAGTTCTGGCGCGTCGTTTCGTCCTGCACTACCCGGGCGATCGTCGGGTCGAGGTCGGCCAGTGAGGTGAGATGGCTATTCACCAGGCTGTCGGTGATTGGGGCCATGAAATCCTTTCGAGCGCGGCTGTGGATGGGGTTCGAACTGGCGCCATGCGGAGGTCCGACTGCACAGAATTCTACTATAGGCGCGCCCCAGGATTCTGGCGATATTCCCACCAGCCCTGCGTGCTATAGTGCGGAGCATGGCTGAAAGTTCGTCCTCGACGCCGTCAGGCGCCACCGGGTTCGGCGAGGCGTTCGTGAACTCCCGCAAGGTGCTTGTCGAAGGCGACCGCGTGCGGGTGCCGATGCGCGAGATCGCCTTGTCGGGTGGCGAGCCGCCACTTCGCGTCTATGACACGAGCGGACCGCACGGGTGTGACGTGCGCGAGGGCTTGCCGCCGCTGCGAGACCCATGGATCACCGGCCGGGCCGGGATCGTAGAGGAAGACGAACCACGCGCTCGTGGTGGCCAGAGTGCCACCGAGTCCGATCTGGCGATGCCGGCAGCACGGCGCCCTGTGCGGAGAGGCACGTCCGGGGTTACCCAGCTGTACCACGCGCGGCAGGGCACGGTGACCGAAGAGATGGCGTTCGTGGCGTTGCGCGAGGGTTTCGCACCCGAGTTCGTGCGCGACGAGGTGGCGCGTGGCCGCGCCATCATACCGGCGAACGTCAACCATCCAGAGCTCGAGCCGATGGCGATCGGCCGCAATTTCCTGGTCAAGATCAACGCCAATATCGGGAATTCTGCGGTGTCGTCGTCGATCGAGGATGAGGTCGAGAAGCTGCGATGGGCCACGCTCTGGGGTGCCGACACGGTGATGGATCTGTCGACCGGGCCAAACATCCACGAGACCCGCGAATGGATCATCCGCAACGCGCCGGTTCCGATCGGCACGGTGCCAATTTATCAGGCGCTCGAAAAGGTCGATGGTCGTCCAGAGGCGCTGACCTGGGAGCTCTATCGCGACACGCTGATCGAGCAGGCCGAGCAGGGCGTGGACTACTTCACCGTACATGCTGGGGTGTTGCTGCGCTACATCCCGATGACGGCGCGGCGGATGACCGGGATCGTCTCGCGGGGCGGCTCGATCATGGCGAAGTGGTGCCTGGAGCACCACCAGGAGAATTTCACCTACACCCACTTCGACGAAATCTGCGAGATCATGAAGGCGTACGACGTCTCGTTCTCGCTTGGCGACGGATTGCGTCCAGGGTCGATCGCCGACGCCAACGACGAAGCGCAGTTCGCCGAGCTCCGGACCCAGGGCGAGCTGAACCGGATTGCCTGGCAGCATGACGTTCAGGTGATGAACGAGGGGCCGGGACATGTCCCGCTCCATCTCATCAAAGAAAACATGGAGCACCAGCTCGACTGGTGCGACGAGGCGCCGTTCTACACCCTTGGACCGCTGACCACGGATGTGGCGCCCGGGTACGACCACATCACCTCGGCCATCGGTGCCGCCGTGATCGGCTGGTACGGCACCGCAATGCTCTGCTACGTGACGCCCAAAGAGCATCTGGGGCTGCCCAATCGCGACGACGTGAAGGCTGGGGTCATCGCCTACAAGATCGCGGCCCACGCGGCCGACCTGGCCAAAGGGCACCCGAGGGCTCAGGCCTGGGATGACGCGTTGTCCAAGGCGCGCTTCGAGTTCCGGTGGGAGGACCAGTTCAATCTGGCGCTCGACCCGCAGACCGCCCGTGCCTACCACGACGAGACCATGCCGGCTGAGGGCGCGAAGGTCGCCCACTTCTGTTCGATGTGCGGTCCGAAGTTTTGCAGCATGGAACTGACACAGCAGGTTCGCGACTACGCGGCCGACAAGGGCGTCGGTGAGGCCGAGGCCTTGACGATCGGGATGCGAGAGAAGTCGGCGGAGTTCCGCCAGGAGCGGGAGATCTACGTCAGCAGCGCCCCTGAGAAATGACGACTGAGGAGCGTGTCGTTTCCCGACGACGCTATCGCTGTGGCTGACCGGGCAGCTGGGGCACCACCTGAATGACCGTTTTGAACCGGTCGGGCTCGCCGCCCGAGGGGTTCAGATAGCCATCAGACCCGTTCCATGTGTAGTCCTTGATCGTGACGCTTGGCGGGAAGGCCATCTCCTCCTCGCGGAAGCGTCCGACCTCGAAGATGTGGGTGGCGGGGACATCGAAGACGCGGTCGCCGCGTTCATCGAGGACCACGGAGTAGTAGGCCACCATCTCCTGGAAGCTGGAGTTGGTTCCGAAGAGATAATATCGTTGGCCGCGGCCGGCGTCATACGAGGTGATGAATCTGGCGTTCGGGTAGATCGGCAGCCCGAGTGTCGCCTCGGTAGGAACCTCCTGCGTCGCGGCGGTCGAAATCGGCGCCGGCCTCGTCGGACGCTCGTCGCGTGCCTCGACCGCGTCTTGAGAGGGGTCCCCAGGCCGGGGAAATGGACGCGGGACCGGCTGCCGCCGCTGCGGCTCGGCGGCCGCCGAGGTACTAACCGCTGATGTTGCAGCCGGCGTCGCCAACACGGCGAGCAGGCACACGGTCACCAGGCGACGAACATCCATGCCGTCATTATGCGGGCCCTGCCTGCCCTGCGCAAGCCGGAGGGTGACCGGCGCCGTGCATCACGCGTCAGCACCTGTACTAGAATGAACACAGTGACTCANGACTGCATCGCGTCGACAACCGCGCGTGATCTGCTCAGGTACTGCGAGGCGGAGCGCGAGTGGGTGCTGGAGACCGCCATGGCGCTGGCCCGACTCGAAACTCCAACGACCGACAAGGCGGCCGTGGACCGATGCGGTGAGGAACTGACGCACCGAATGACGGCGATCGGCGGCGTTGTGACGCGTCTGAGGCAGCCGGAGGTGGGTGACCACCTTCGGGCCGAGTTTGGCTCGGGCGCGAGCCAGGTATTACTTGTCGGGCACTTCGATACCGTCTGGCCGATTGGGCAGATCGGCCGGATGCCACTCGAGGTTCGGGATGGCTGTCTCTTCGGGCCAGGGGTGCTCGACATGAAAGGCGGCATCGCGCTTGGGCTCCTGGCGGCGCGCGCCCTGACAGCGGTGGCGCCGCCTGTCGACCGAGTCGTGATGCTTTGGACGACAGACGAGGAGCGAGGCAGCCCCACCTCGCGCTCGGTGATCGAAGAGGAAGCGCGGCGGAGCCGCGCCGTGTTCGTGCTCGAGCCGGCCCTGGTGGGGGGCGGTGTCAAGACCACGCGCAAGGGGTGCGGCGAGTTCCACGTGACGGTGCGGGGTATCGCGGCGCACGCCGGCGTGGATCCTGACAAGGGGGCCAGCGCGGTCCACGAGCTTGCGGCCCAGATTGTCGATTTACAACGGGTGCGCGACATGGCCCCGGGCGTCTCGCTCAACGTCGGCATGTTCAGCGGTGGCACCCGTCCCAACGTGGTGGCGGAGGAGGCACAGGCCATCATCGACATCCGCGTGACGACGGCGGAAGAGGCAAGACGCGTGGCGGCGACGGTGCGGCAGCGGGTTCCCACTATCCCAGGTACACACATCGAGGTGACCGGAGGGTTTGATCGGCCGCCACTGGAACGCACGGCTGCGGTCGCGCGACTGTATGAGCGCGCGCGCGCCATTGCCGCAAAGCTGGGGCACGACCTGCAGGAGGGCGGCACGGGTGGCGGTTCCGACGGCAATTTCACCGCGGCGCTCGGTGTGCCGACCCTCGACGGTCTGGGCGCTGTGGGCGCCGGGCCGCATGCGCTACACGAACACATCGAGTTGGACGCGTTGCCCTGGCGAGCCGCGCTTCTGGCCGAGCTCATCGCGGAGACAATGGCGGACTGTTAGCGGAGCTGTGCCTCGAGAGTCGCTCTCAGCGGGCGATTCTGGCGCGCCAATAGTCCAGCAGGTCCGAGAGCGTTTCGGAGATGGGGATCTCCGGCGACCACCCCAGGTCCCGCGTGATCCGGGACCGGTCTCCCAGCAGCAGCGGATTGTCATTCGGCCGCGTGCGACTGGGATCTTGCCGGACCGACACCTCGACCGACGCGTTGGACAGCAGTCCGTCGAGAACCTCGCTGATCTGGAACGCCCTGCCGGAGCACACGTTGTAGGGGGTGGCCCGTAGACCACCGGTCATGAGGAGCTGGTAGGCGCGCACCGTGTCACGTACGTCCGTCAGGTCCCGGCGTGCCTCGAGGTTGCCGACCGACAACACCGGTTCGGTCTGACCCGCTTCGATCCGCGCGATCTGCTCCGCGAAGCTCGAGGCAGCGTAAGAGAGCGCCTGACCGGGACCAACGTGTGTAAACGAGCGGGTGACGAGCACCGCCATGCCGTCCTGCCTGGCTGCGGCGAGTGCGAGCATCTCCTGGGCGAGTTTGCTCAGACCATATGGGCTGACCGGACCCAGTGGCGCCGTTTCGTCGATCGCCGAGTTTGACGGCCGGTAGACCAGGGCCGAACCGGGGATGAGGACACGGGCCGGAGCGCCGTGGTCCCGAACAGCGGTGAGGAGGTGTTCTGTGCCCAGGACGTTGGTGCGTAGCGTCGTGTGGTTGTTTGACCAGGATCCACCCACGTTTGCGACTCCGGCACAGTGGTAGACCTCGGTCGGCCGGATTTCGGCGATCGCGCGCGCCACGCCTGCCGGGTCGAGCATGTCGACCTCCCGCCAGGTGACACCGTCGTCGGTCGGGGGGACGCGCGGCCTCGACGGTGTCGACTGTTCCGGCGACGCAACGGGTCGGCGCCAGGCCACGAGCGTAGCGCCTGGCGGGGCTGTTCGAGCCAGCCGGACGAGCAGATGGCTACCGACGAAGCCGGCCGCCCCGGTTACGAGGATCGTGTCGGACACGCTGCTAGGTCTGTTGAACCTGGGGTGTAGCGCTCACAACTCTTCCGCTTTCGCCGAGGCTTCGGCGGACAGGTCTGACTTGTGTGGGCCTTCGTTTCCGTATTGCGCCTCGTAGTAATCGCGATAGGCGGTGTCGGTCTCCTTGATCGGTCGCCACCACCATTCGTTGTCCCGATACCAGTCGACCGTAGCGCGCAACCCATCGGCGAAGGGGTGCCGCGGCGTCCAGCCAAGCGCTCGCAGCTTCGTGGTGTCGACCGAGTAGCGCCGGTCGTGACCCTGCCGGTCTTGGACCGGCTCGATGAGCGAGCGTGGTCGGTTGAGCAGCTCCAGGATGCGATGGGTCAGATCGATGTTCGGTACCTCGTTGCCGCCCCCGATGTTGTACACCTCGCCGCACTCACCCCGTTCGATCAAGAGATCGAGCGCCCGGCAGTGGTCCTCGACGTGCAACCAGTCCCTGATGTGCCGTCCGTCGCCGTAGAGCGGTACTGGTAGGTGGTCGATCGCGTTGGTGACGAACAGCGGGATGATCTTCTCGGGAAACTGACGGGGCCCGTAGTTGTTCGAGGCTCTGGTGATGATGACCGGAACGCCGTGGGTCGCCCAATAGCTGTATGCCAGCCGGTCGGCCCCCGCCTTGCTCGCCGCGTATGGGTTGCGCGGCTTCACCTCGTCGTGCTCGGTGCTGGACCCGGTCTCGACGCTACCATAGACCTCGTCGGTGGAGATCTGCACAAACCGGCGTAGCCTCTGCGCGTGCCGCGCGGCGTCGAGCAGCACGAAGGACCCGTAGACGTCGGTGGTAATGAAGGCGCCAGCCTCGTGCAGTGAGCGGTCCACATGTGTCTCGGCGGCGAAGTGGACAACGATGTCTGCGTCGCGCACCAGGGGTCCGGCGACCGCGGCATCGGCCACGTCACCTTGGATGAACCGGTGACGCGGGTCGTCCATCACATCGCGTAGGTTCTCCGTGCGTCCGGCATAGGTCAGCTTGTCGAGCGTCGTGACGCGCCAGTCGGGGTGAGTGGCAAGTGCGTGCAGCACGAAGTTGCTGCCGATGAAGCCGGCGCCGCCCGTGACCAATACCTCCACCGTCGGGTCGCCTTTTACCATCGAATCCCGACCTCGGAGTTGTCTCCGAGCATGAAACGGTAGGCCGACGGCTTGTCCGGCTGTCGATAGATGCGCACGTTGCGTCCGATCAAGCTGTCGATGACACGGTTGGAGAGCTCGCTGAGCACGCTGCCCTCGAGCACGATGCTGTGCTCGATCTCCGAGCCTCGGATCTCTACATCGTTCATGATCGAGGTGAACGGACCGACGTAGGCCTGCTCGACCCTGGCGTTGGCTCCGATGATGACAGGTCCCCGTACTACCGAACCGACGATCTGCGCGCCGGGTTCCACGACGACCTTGCCTTCCACCCTGGACTCGGCGTCCACGGTTCCGTCGACTCGTCGGTCGAACGTCTCCAGGATCAACCGGTTCGCCTCGAGCATGTCATCCAGTTTGCCCGTGTCCTTCCACCAGCCGTCCACGAGATGCGGGCGCACGACACAGCCGCGGTCGATCAGATGCTGGATGGCCTCGGTAATCTCCAGCTCGTTCCGGGCGCTGGGGGTGATCTGTTTGACCGACTCGAAAATCTCTGGTCCGAACATATACACGCCGACCAGGGCCAGATCGCTCTTTGGCTCCTTTGGCTTCTCGACCAGCCGCAGGACCTTGCCGTCGGCGAGCTCAGCGACGCCGAACATCTGGGGGTCCGGCACCCGCGTCAGGAGGATTTGCGCCGCCGGCTTGGCGCGCTTGAACTCCTCGACGAACGGGGTGATGCCCTTCTTCAGCAGGTTGTCGCCCAGATACATGACGAACGGCTCGTCGCCCAGAAACGGCTCGCTGATCAGCACGGCGTGGGCGAGCCCGCTCGGGGCGTCCTGCTCGATGTAGGTGACCGTGACGTCCCACTGTGATCCGTCGCCGACGGCGGCGCGGATCTCGTTGCGAGTGTCGCCGACGACGATGCCGATGTCCCGGACTCCTGCTGCCGCCAGCGCCTCGATGCCGTAGAACAATACCGGCTTGTTGGCGACCGGCACGAGCTGCTTTGCTCGCGTATAGGTCAGCGGCCGCAACCGACTGCCTTTGCCGCCGCTGAGGACGAGGCCCTTCATCTAGACTCCTTGAGTGGTGCGAATCGGGACTGAAGAGTCAACTTGTGGTCGCGTTTCCTTTGCTCGTGCCGCTCAGGGAGTCTAGCCCCCCGCGTAGCGGGGCCATTGAAGAATAGTAGCCTAGCGAGGCGGGAGCCGACCGCATCTGGGTGGTCTGAGGCGGAGCCTCGCTAGAACTCACCGGCTCCTGTTCCCACGCCGAACGCGCCCAGCATATTGGAGAAGGTGCCGAGACCGGCCAGCGTGAAGGAGAGATTGAAGCGCCGATCCTGGTNGACGCGCGCCCGGGAGCCGAGACCCTCGAGGTTGAACGACTGATACTCGAGGCTGATGCCGCAGCACTGTGCATTGTAGTAGGCGAGTAGCCGCTGCTGCAGGAATCGGCCGCGCTGGATGTCGAAGTTGAACTGGAAGACCCCGCCCATGCGGTTGTCCCGTGTGCGCAGATTCGTGAACGAGTTCAGGTAGTGGTCGAGGAAGTCCGGGTCGTCGAAGCCGGAGAGTCCGTCGATGAAGAACCGCTGGCTCCAGCCGGTGGTCTGGTCCAACCAGCCTCCGACCTGAATTCTGGCGTCCGCGCTCATGGTGCGCAGCGCCCAGAACTGCGTGTCGTACTCCGCGCGGAGCGTGCCGGACAGGTCGCTGGTGAGATTCGCCCGCGCGATTATCGACATCGGCGAGAAGTTCGTCCGGTTGCTGCCGCCCTGAAAGCTGGTCTGGAACTGCCGGTCGAATTGGGCGGCGTTTTCATCGGTGTAGTAGCTCTGCTCGAGCGAGACCGTGAGGATCTCCTGCGCCACCGAGGGCCCCTCTCCCGTGGCGCGGCGCGCGTAGAGGCGGTTGTTCAGCCCGTAGCTGAACTGCGTGACGTTGCCGACGATCGAGTCGGTGCCCTCGAGCTGCACGATCTGGTCGAAGTTGTCGATCGCCGTGNCCCGCCGCAGGTTGACCCACGGCTCGATCACGTGCTTCATCCGCTCCGAGTAGCTGCTGTCGGGTGTGTCCCAGACTTTGANGAACACCGGGCCGGTGATCTGGCTCTGCAGGTCCACGAACGACCGGGAGATGCCGTTGTCCACCTGGCCCGCGATCGCGTCGATGCTCTCGGTCCAGTAGGTCTGACGCCAGCCGACCGACGTGTTCAGGGTGAGAAACGGCCACCGCGTGAAGGGCACACGGATCATCGGGTTCAGGTCGAACCGTCCGAGACCCGACTCGATCTCCTGGTCGACGAACCGGGTGCTGCGCAGCAGGTTCGCGTATTCGCTCGTGAAGCCGAGGTAGATCGGCGAGCCGAAGATCGCCCGCTCAGCCTGGTCAAACGACACCCGGGGCCCGGCCCCGTACACGGTCGACTCCGTGCCCCCGAAGAAGGTCTCGCTGAAGTCGCCGGTGCCGTTGAGCGTGTAGGCGCCCCAGGAGCCGGTCACGTTGCCACCCAGCGTCCTGGACGAGTTGGACGCATCGAAGACGTTGGTCTGAAAGGTCTGTTGGACCGTCACGTCCGAGAAGTAGTCGACCCGCCCACGGGCCGTCAGCGCGTCCGAGATACGGTGTCGCGCGTTGCCGCGGAGGTCGAAGCTGCGTCGCCCCGGTATCGTCGTCTCGGTGCCAGCGCCAAAACCGTCAACCAACGTCGTTTCGCGCTCGTTGAGGAAATAGGTTCGCGCGCTGCCCTGCGACCCCGGGCCAGCTACGTAGCGATACTCGGAGCCGAGCCCCTGACCGGTCGATGAAAACCAATCGTGAAAGAACGTCGCGTCATGGCTGCGGTTGAGCGCCCAGAAGAAGGCGTTGCTGATCGACTGCCCGCGGATGGTCGAGGCGCCGTAGGTCGGCATGAGGATCCCCGTGGCCCGACCATCCCCCTGGATCGGGAAATACATTCCTGGCAGATAGAACAACGGGACACCCTTGACCGTGAGCACCGCGTTGCGCAGCAGCGCGTATTCGTCGAGGTTGATGGTCGCCGAGCTGACTTTGACTTCCCAGCGGGGCGTCGGCTGGACACACGACGTGAACGCGCCGTTGGTCAGTCGATAGGTGCGCGGGCCGAGCTTCTCGATCTGCTCGCCCCAGAACTCCATCGCCGGCTCCTGGGTGCCGAACATGCTGCGCTCGACGTCTTCGGTCAGCTCGGTCGAACCGAACGCGTTGAAGAACACGCCGGTCAACCCGTCGATGTCGAACTCGGCACGGTCGGCCGCCACTCGGCTGCCTTCGGCGGTGAACACGACGCTGCCGGTCGCGACCAGCCGGGACTCGTCACTGAAGAAATCCACCTGGTCGGCGTGGAATTCCCACGCCCCGTCCGTGCTGGTTAGTTGCACCGAGCCGGTCAGCCGCAGTTGGTTGGGAGGAATGATCTCGAGGTTGAATTGCCGCGTATCGATATTGTCGGGCAGGTTCTGGGCGTGCGCCGCGTTCACCGTCACGGCGATGACGAGGAACCCGGTCAGGATCAGGCGATTCATCCGACAGGCGGGGGTGTGTCTCTGTGTGTCGGCGCGACGATTGATGCGAGAACCTTCGAAGAATATCACTTTGTCTGCTCGATCGCCGAGAGCACGTCGCCGACCAGGAATATCGACCCGGTCACGCATACGGTCTGCGACCCGACCCAGGCCGTCTCAATTGCACGCCAGGGGGTTCGCTCGGCGCTGACCGGGGTCGACCCGGCGCGCCGCCGAACTCGTTCGGCTAGCGCGTCCGCGTGGACCGCCCGTGGCGTGTCTGGTGCCGTGCAGACGAACTTGGTGGCGCATCCCGCCAGCGCGGCGACGATGCCGTCGACATCCTTGTCGTCCATTGCCCCGAAGACGATCGGGAGCCCGGCTGAATAAGCCGTGCGCAGGTGGGTCGCCAGAGCAGTTGCCGCAGCCGGGTTGTGTGCGGCGTCGAGCAGGATCGCGCCACGGTCGCCGACCTGCAGGAGCTCGAGGCGGCCCGGCCAGACGACCTCGGCGAGCCCGGTGACGGTGGCATCGACACCGACCGGTACCCCCATGGCGGACAGCGCCTCGAGAAGGCGGATCGCCCCGGTTGCATTCGACACCTGATGAGCTCCGGCGAGCCCGAGCCTGAACGGGGGATAGGCGTGCCGGGGTGTGGTCACTTGAATCTCCGGGCGGTCCCCCCGTGAGGCAACCTCCACCGAGATACCGTCGTCCGAGCGCACCAGCCTGGCTTTCTGTCGCCGGCAGGTTTCCTCGAGCAGCGCCANGACCGACGGCCGCGTCTCTGTCGTCACCACGATCATGCCGGGCTTGATGACGCCGGCCTTCTCGGCGGCGATCGCCTCGACCGTGTCGCCGAGATACTGCCGATGCTCCAATCCGATCGACGTGATGACGCCGGCTATCGGCGTCACGATGTTGGTCGCGTCGAACTGCCCGCCCAGACCCACTTCAAGCAGCGCCAAATCCACGTGAGCCCGACGGAACCAAGACAGCGCGATCGCCGTGGTGGCCTCGAAGAAAGTCGGCGGCTGTAGGAGCTGCCCGTCGGTCAGCAACTGGTCGACCTGCTCGTGGAGCTGCGCCGCTTCGCGTCGCAGCGCCGGCTCGGTGATCGCCGAACCGTCGACGACGAAGCGCTCGGCGAGATCCCTCAGGTGGGGCGAGGTGTAGCGGCCGACGCGATGACCGGCGGCCCGCAGTGCACTGTCGACCATGGCCACGACCGAGCCCTTGCCGTTGGTGCCAGCCACGATCACGCTGCGATACGTCGACTGCGGGTCGCCCATCGCCTTGGTGAGCACACCGATGGTGTCGAGCCCGGGCCTCATCCCGAACCGCTCGAGTGCGAACAGGGCGTCCAGCGAATCCATGAGACCAGACCGGGCGGAAGGGGAGTGACGGCTCAGTCGAGCGTCAGCTCGGATGGGGGCACGGCGTCCGGGCGCCGGTCCGAATCAGGTGGCCCCATCGCTGCCGGAGCCGCGCCCAAGAAGCTCAGCATCCGTGCGATTGTGGACCTGAGCTCGCGTCGGTCCACGATCATGTCGAGCATGCCGTGTTCGAGCAGGAACTCGCTTCGCTGAAAGCCTTCCGGAAGCTTCTGTCGAATCGTCTGCTCGATCACTCTCGGGCCGGCAAAGCCGATCAGCGCCCCAGGCTCCGCCATGCTGACGTCGGCGAGCATGGCGAAACTCGCCGTCACTCCGCCGGTGGTCGGGTCGGTGAGCACCGCGACATAGGGCACGCGTGCGCGGTCGAGCCGCGCCAGCGCCACGCTGATCTTCGCCATCTGCATCAGCGAGAGCGTCCCCTCCATCATCCTCGCGCCACCCGAACAGCAGATGATGACCAATGGATGGCGGCGCGCGACGGAGCGCTCCACCGCCCGAGTGATCTTCTCGCCCACCACGACGCCCATGCTCCCGCCGATGAAGCCGTACTCCATGGCGACGATCTCGACCGCGAACCGCTCTATAGCGCCGGTGGCGGTGATCACCGCGTCGCGCAACCCGGTGGCGGCCATGCCCTCTTGGAGCCGCACGGCATAGGGCTTCCGGTCCGTGAATCCCAATGGGTCGTTCGAAACAAGGCCGGCATCATGCTCCTTCCAGACACCATCGTCGAGCAGAGAGCGCAGTCGCGCGGCCGCATCGAGGCGAAAGTGGTGAGCGCACTGCTGGCACACGCTCGAGTTCGCGCTGAGATCCTTGTTGTACAGGATTTGCGCGCATCCCGGACACTTGACCCAGAGGCCCTCCGGGACCCGGCTGGGCTCGGTCGGCGCCGTCATGGGCCGCCTGGCCTTCTTGAACCACGCCATACGTCGAGCTTATCCCAGGTGGTTGATTTCGAAGGTTCGCGAGCCTTCTGGCTTCTCCTGTTTCCTGCCTCCTGCTTCCTCCCGCGTCGGGCGTCAGCGCGGCACGTAATACCGGGTGCCCTGGCCCATGCCGCGCAGCTGCTTCAGCAGGTCGTCTATCGCCGACTCGCCCCACTCGAGATCGATGTGCGAGGTCTCGACGACCAGCAGAGGGGTCGAGACGTAATGGAAGAAAAAATGAGTATAGGCTTCGTTCAGCTCGCGCAGATACTCCGGGTCCGGTGGGGGTTCGCCATTCTCCCGGTACTCGCGCTCCCGCGACCGGACGCGGCGTTGCAGCGCCGCGGTAGGGATCTGGAGGTAGATGACGAGGTCGGGCGGCACGACATCCGCGACCAGTAGATCGTACAGCCGCTGGTAGATGAACAGCTCGTTGTCGTCCAGGTTCAGATAGGCGTAAATCTTGTCCTTGTCGAACAGATAGTCGGCGACCGTCTGCTGTCTGAACAGGCTGGACTGGCGGAGTCCGACCTGCTGGCGGTGACGGGCCAGGAGAGAGAACAGCTGGGCCTGGAACGCGGCGCCCTGTCGTCCAGCTGCGAAATCGGCGAGGAAGGGGTTGTCGGTGTCGTCGAGCACCACCGTTGCGTCGAGTCGGGTGCCCAGACGCTCCACGAGCGCCGCCTTGCCGACGCCGATCGGGCCTTCGATCGCGATATGGCGGAACTCCAACGTGGCGCGATTATACCAGTCCGGGCAGCCGGTCCGCCTCCCGCGAATAGGGGAACGAGCGACCGCCGGGCTTCCGCGACCGGTCCCGACCACGTGATATCATGCGGCGACTTTCGCAGGTGTTTCTGCCAACACCGATGCAATTCCTGGCCCGGCGTGCGCTGCTCGTCCTGTTCTCGGGGCTCACCGTCACGCGATGCGCGTCGACGCCTCCTCCGGCGCCAACACCCGTCGTCATCCCTTACCAGCAGAAGCTCGCTTGGATTCTGAGGCTCGAGGACCAGCGTCTTCTGCGCGACCCGTCGCTTCCGGAGCCTGAGGACGTTGTACCGGTCGAGGGAGGCGACTCGAATCCGCTTCCGGCCCAGGGTCGTTCCATCGCACCGGGGGCGGTCAGTCTGCCGCGATCAGCGACACCGGACCTGCTCGGTCTCATCAAGGATCCCAGCGCGGCGGTTCGGCGCCGGTCTGCGCTGGCGATTGGGCGCGTCGGTCTCGCCGACGGGGTCTCGGCGCTCGTCGTCGCCTTGTCCGACCCCCAGATGGAGGT
This sequence comes from Acidobacteriota bacterium, assembly GCA_002726085.1. Taxonomy (GTDB): domain Bacteria; phylum Acidobacteriota; class Vicinamibacteria; order Vicinamibacterales; family UBA8438; genus NP936. The sequence goes on along the minus strand of PBRZ01000123.1, from coordinate 21,915 downwards.
GCGTGAGATCGCGGCGTTCGGGTTGGGGTTGATTGGCGATCCGGCGGCGGAGGAGCCGTTGGTCGAGGCGTTGCGGGACGTGTCGCCGGTCGTCCAGGGGGCCGCCGCGCAGGCGCTCGGCTTGCTGGGGACGAGCGAGTCGGTCGATGCGATTCAGGCGATGGTTGCGATGCACGTGACCGAAGCCTATGACGTCGACCCCGAGGAGCTGGGCTATCCACTCACACCGCGCATCGAGGCATTCAGGTCCGGGATCTACGCGCTGGCGGCGCTCGGGTCTTACGACGCGCTGGCGGCGACGATCCTGACAGAGGAAGGGAGTCCGATTCTGTGGTGGTGGCCCGTGGCCCACGCGCTGACGCGTGTTGACGACCCGCGAGTGGTTGGCCCGCTGAAGACGCTGGCCGTTATCCAGGGCAGCATCGGGGTGGCGATCGCGGCCAGGGGGCTGGGCGCGTCCGGTGACACCTCGGCGTTGCCTGTGCTGGTGGAGCTGCTCGACCAGCGCCGGCGAGATGCGCGCGTGGTCATCACCGCGGTGCGGGCGCTGGCCGAGCTCGGTGACGCCAAGGCCGCCCCGGCGTTGCGCGCGTTGCTCCGGACGCCCGATCTCGACCAGCCGTTGCTGCTGGAGCTGGTCGAGGCGCTGGCGGCGGTCGGTGCCGAGAACTCGACCGACATCATGATCGAGTTGTTGTCGCACCCCTGGCCGCCGCTGCGTGGAGCGGCGATGCGCGGGTTGGCGCGACTCGACCCGGATCTCTTCATTCTGGTGTTGTCTGGGTTGCAGCCCGACTCCGAGTGGCGGGTTCGGGCCGATCTGGCGAGCGCACTCACTTTCGTCGACCCGGACGTCGGCGCTTTCCGGTTGACGTTGATGCTCGCCGACGAGGACCGGCGTGTGATTCCGGCGGTCCTCCGTGCGTTGGTGACCGTGCGGGCTCCAAACGCGGTCGACGTGCTGCTAGCGCAACTGTTCGATAGTGACGTGGTGGTTCGCAAGACGGCCGCGACACTGCTCGGGGACCTGGAGGCGAGTCAGGCGGTCGAGGCGCTGGTGACCGCGTATCGGGACGCGGCGGGCGACCCCTCGTATCTGGCGCGGGCGGCCGTGATCGATGCGCTCGCCCGGATTGGCGGCCCATCGGCGATCGGCACGGTGCGGGCGGCGGTGGAAGACCCCGACTGGGCCGTCCGCGTGCGGGCGGCGCATCATCTGGCCATGCTCGACCCGTCGAGCGACGCGGGGACCGCAGTCCGACCGGCCCCCCTGCGATTTCCCGTTGCAACGTATCGTTCGGCGGAGCTCGTGACCCCCTCGGTCTCACCGCATGTCTTCATTGACACCGATCGGGGCACTATCCAGATCGAGCTGACGGTCAACGAGGCGCCGCTCACCGCCGACAACTTCATGCGTCTCGGCCGCTCCGGTTTCTACAACGGGCTGCTGGTGCATCGCGTTGTGCCGAACTACGTCATGCAGGCTGGCGACCCGCGCAACGACAGCGAGGGTGGGCCCGGCTACACCATTCGCGACGAGCTGAGTCCGTTGCCGTTTCTGCGGGGCACGGTCGGGATGGCGCTGGATTGGGCTGACACGGGCGGGAGCCAGTTCTTCATTACCGCCTCGCCGCAACCGCAGCTTGACGCTCGCTATACCGTCTTTGGAACGGTGATCGCCGGCATGGACGTGGTCGACCAATTGCGGCGAGGCGACGTCATCAGGATGGTGCGCGTGTGGGATGGCACGACGCCGCCGACGCAGGACGCGGCACGGTGACCGTACAAAAAAAAGGGGGCGACGAAGCGCCCCCTCTTCTTCGAAGTCAGGAAAAGTCTATCGCTTCTTCCCGCCCTTCTTGGCAGCCTTCTTCGCTACCTTCTTGGTTGCCTTCTTCTTCACAGCCTTCTTCTTGGCTGCCTTCTTCGCGGTCTTCTTCTTAGCTGCCTTCTTCGCCATTCTTCCTCCTTGGCATGTGGTCGCTCAGCGAGTTTACCTGCGCCGGAACATCACAACAGGTGGGCTGAGCCCCCCACCCTCATACCAGATGTAGATTATGGACAAGAAAATTTGTGTGTCAAGCACAAATTTCGACAAAAGTCAAAACGCGCTCTTCTCGTCCCGAGACTGTTATCGGTTGGTGATTCTAAAATCTGTAGCCGGTGGGGACTATGAGACGCTGGTTCGCGATTCTTGCTTCTCGGCATGACGCTCCGTTGCCAGGGCAATCAACCGGTCGAGCAACGCCGGATAGCTCAGCCCGCTGGCCGCCCACAACTTCGAGTACATGCTGATCGTGGTGAACCCCGGGAGTGTGTTGATCTCGTTGACGAAGATGCGGTCGGTGCCGCGCTCGAGCAGAAAGTCGACACGCGCCATGCCGGCGCCGTCAATGGCGCGGAACGCGGCGATCGCGAGCCGCCGGACTTCGTTGGTCTGCTCGGGTGTCAGCGTGGCTGGGATGACGATTTCCGACTGGTCGTCGAGATACTTGGCCTCGTAGTCGTAGAAACTACGGGACGGGATGATTTCGCCTGGCACCGACGTCTCGGGAGTGTTGTTGCCGAGCACGGCGCACTCGATCTCGCGGCACGGTGTCACGCCCTCTTCAACCAGAATCTTCCTGTCGAACTCGGCCGCTAGATCGACGGCGGTCGAAAGCGTGTCGCGATCCTCCGCGCGTGAGATACCCACGCTCGAACCCAGATTGGCCGGTTTGACGAACAGCGGGAACCGGAGGCGTTCGGCAAGCCCGGACACGATGCCGAGGCGGTCCGTCTGCCAGTCTCGCCGCAATACCACATCGTGTTGCACGATCGGCAGCCCGCGAGCGGCGAACAGCACTTTCATCACCGCCTTGTCCATTCCGACAGCCGATGCGAGGACGCCGGCGCCGACGTAGGGGATGTTGGCGAGCTCGAGCAGGCCTTGCAGCGTGCCGTCTTCGCCGTAGGGACCGTGCACGATCGGGAAAATGACGTCGAGGGTCAGTGCATCGACGATCGCGTGGCCTGAGTCGTGCGATCCGGTGTCGGCGCCGACTCCACGTTCGACCTTCAGCATCGTCTCGTCGCTTGGGTGGGCGAGCAGATGCACCTCCCGCGCGGAGCGCCCTGCACGCCCGCGCTCGACCCGGGCGAGTTCGGTCGTCTCGGCGGCCGATTCCAGGGTCGGGGGGTGTTCGGCGAGAGTCCACCGGCCATCTTGCGCGATCCGGATCGGCACCGGTTCGTAGCGCTCGCGGTCGAGATTGGCGAAGATCGCGGCCGCCGACGCCAGCGACACTGCGTGCTCGCTCGAGCGGCCCCCGTAGATAACGCCGATGCGGAGACGTCTCACCCGGGGAATCCGATTTCTGGAAACGATGGGCCCACGACCGGGCCGATCGGAGGGGATGGAGCATTAACCGACACTGTGTAGTATACGCCAGTGCCTGGAGGTTTCTCGTTCNGCGTTACCCACCGTGACGGCGGCGCGCGCGCTGGCGAACTGAGGACGCCGCACGGTCTCGTGCGGACTCCGGCCTTCGCTCCGGTCGGAACCCGCGGGGCGGTCAAGGCNGTCACCCACCGCGACCTGATCGGTCTCGGCGCCGAGATGATCCTGGCCAACACCTATCACCTGCATCTGCGACCAGGCGCGCCACTGGTGGCGCGAGCCGGCGGTCTACATCGCTTCATCGGCTGGGACCGGCCGATTCTGACTGACAGCGGGGGATATCAGGTGTTTAGCCTGGGGGACCGGCGGCGGATCGACGAAGATGGGGTGTCGTTCCGGTCTCACCTGGACGGGAGCCTGCATCGGCTGACCCCGGAAGGCGCCGTCGACATCCAGGCCCAACTGGGGTCGGACATCTCGATGGTGTTCGACGAGTGCACCAGCTATCCTGTGACGGAGGAACAGGCGCGTGACTCGATGGAACGGACGCTGCGGTGGGCCGGCCGCGCCCGCGAGCGGTTTCTGACAATCACCGGCCAGCCGGCCTCCCTCGACGGCGAGGTCACCAACCCTGGTCAGGCGCAGTTCGGCATCGTGCAAGGGAGTGTGTACAGCCGGGTGCGTGAGCAGAGCGCCCGAGAGACGGTGGCGCTTGGGTTTGAGGGGATCGCCATCGGTGGGCTGAGCGTCGGCGAACCGGTAGAGACGATGTACGAGGTCGTGGCCGGCACCACGCCGATGCTGCCCGACGACCGGGTGCGCTATCTGATGGGAACGGGCATGCCGGACGACCTGGTCGAGTGCGTGGCCCGCGGTATTGATCTGTTCGACTGCGTGCTCCCCACGCGGAACGCCAGAAACGGCCAGCTCCTGACGCGCGCCGGGCCGCTGTCGATCAAGCAGGCGCGATTCGCTGAAGACTCGCGGCCTCCGGATCCGGACTGCGAGTGTTACACGTGCCGCCACTTCTCGCGGGCCTACCTCCGGTATCTGTTCGTGGCCGGTGAGATGACGGCAAGCAGCCTTAACACACTGCATAACATACACTTCTACCTTGACACGATGCGTCGAATAAGAGAAGCTATCATGATCGGCACGTTTGAAAAGTTCAGGCAGCGGTTCCACGAGACGTTCTCTCGCCGACCCCAATAGCGCACTGGTGCATGACCTGCCTGGAAGATTGTCCGAGTCGATGACGGCGGAGAGACGCCANACGGCTCGTGGCTGGTTGGAGACGCAGGACGCCTAATGCTTGGAATTGGATCGCCGGCGGTTTTCGCGATGGCGGCTCCGTCCCCGGGCGGGTCGGGTCCGCTCTGGGTGCAGTTTCTGCCGTTCGCGGCGATTCTGGCCATTTTCTATTTCGTCATCCTGCTGCCGATGAAACGGCGCCAGAAGAAGGTACAGGAATTTCGCACCGCGTTGAAGGTGGGTGACAAGGTCATCACGACCAGCGGCATCTACGGCGTCATCACAAAGCTGAACGCTCGATCGATTCAGCTGCAGATTGCCGACAAGGTCCGCGTCGAGGTCTCACGCGCGGCGGTTGGCGGGAATCAGGGTGAGGACCCGGTCGTGCAGGATTCCTCGTCTATGTGACGCAAGAGGCGGCGCACCGAGGTGTGCTGTGGGACACGGCACGTCTCGTGAGCGAGTGAGCGCTAAACGGCGCGAACGCTAAACGATAGCTGAGAGGGTCATGGCGAAAAACCTGCGCTGGAAAGTGGTGTCGATCATCGGCGTGGTGGTGGCAGCCGCCTTTGCGGTGTATCCACCGGAGGACCGGATTCGCCTCGGTCTCGATTTGAGCGGCGGGGTGCACATGGTGCTGCGGGTGCAGACCGACGACGCGCTGCGCGTGGAGACCGAGACGAGCGCCGAGCAACTGAGCGAGCAGGCCAGTCTCAGCGGCATCGCACTGACCTCGTCGGCCGCGACCTCCCCCACCGAGATCCGGGTCGAAGGTGTGCCCCCAGACCGGGACCAGGAGTTCCGGCAGATCGCCGACGACCTGCTACAGGTCGCCTACGACCGTGCGTCGGAGGCTGGCGGCGCCTACACATTCAGTATGCAGCCGGGGGTCGCGCGGCAGTGGCGAGAGGAGTCGGTGCGGCAGGCGCTGCAGACGATCGAGCGCCGGGTCAACGAGCTCGGGGTCGCCGAGCCGATCGTCGCGCCGCACGGCGTGGCTGGCGACCAGATCCTGGTGCAGCTGCCCGGCGTCGATGATGTCGATCGCGCGAAGGAGATCATCCGCTCCACGGCGCTGCTCGAGCTGAAGCTGGTCGAGGAGGGGCCCGCGCCGTCGCGCGAGCTGCTGTTGCAGACGAGAAGCGGCGTCGTGCCCCCCGACCTCGAGGTCGTTTCCGGGGCTGACGAATCGCTGGGCTCGCCTGTTGGCTCGACCGTGTTCTACCTGGTGCGGCGCGTAGCGCCGGTCACCGGCCGGGATCTGCGCAACGCCAGACCGACGATCGACGAGTTCAACCAGCCGGCCATCAGCTTTTCATTCAACCGGGAAGGTGCGCGCAAGTTCGGGAACTTCACCGGCGCGAACGTCGGCCGCAATCTGGCGGTCATCATGGACAGCCAGGTATATTCGGCACCGACGATTCAGGAGCGCATTGCCGACGAGGGTCGCATCACGGGGACCTTCTCGCAGCAGGAGGCGTCTGACCTGGCGCTGATTCTCAGGTCGGGTGCGTTGCCCGCGTCCTTGACCTATCTCGAGGAACGGACCGTCGGTCCGACCTTGGGCGCCGACTCGATCCGCGCCGGGGTGATCGCGTCGATCTCGGGACTCATCGCCGTGGCGTTGTTCATGCTGTTCTACTATCGCCTGTCGGGCATCAACGCGGTTGTGTCGGTGGGTCTGAACCTGCTGATCATGCTGGCGTGCATGGGCTACATCGGGGCCGTGCTCACCTTGCCCGGTATCGCCGGTTTCATCCTGACGATCGGCATGGGGGTCGATTCCAACGTTCTGATCTTCGAGCGGATCAAGGAGGAGCTGGTGTCGGCCAAGGGGGTGCGCGCCGCCGTCTCTGCCGGATTCGATCGGGTCTTCCTGACCATTGTCGATACACACATTGCGTCGCTGATCGCAGCGGCGTTCTTGTTCCAGTTCGGGTCGGGGCCCATCAAGGGTTTCGCGACGACCCTGTTCTTCGGTCTCATCTCGAACGTGTTTACGGCGGTGTTCGTGTCGCGGACGATGTTCGAGGCGGTCCTGACGCGTCGCAGGGAAGCGACCTTGAGCATCTAGAGGTTTGAGCGAGCCGCAGACCCAACAGCCACAGCCTTCGACGACGAGTATCCAGGACGCCCGCCGGTATGCCCATCTTCAAGAACCCCAACTTCGACTTCCTCAAGTGGCGCTGGCCCGCCGTCGGTCTGTCGCTTGTGATCATCCTTGCCGGCGCGGTTGCGATGGCGCTGCAGGGCGGACCCACGCTCGGCATCGATTTCTCGGGTGGCACGATCGTCGTCGTGAAGTTCGATGCGGGGGTCACCGAGGACGCGGTGCGCGGCGCCATCAGCGGAATCGCCGATGAAAACGTCGTCCAGCAGTTCGGCTCCGCTGACGCCAACGAGATCCTGATTCGGCTTCCCCAGAGCGGGCCCGAGGCCGGTACCAGTCTCGAGCTGGGGGCCAACGCCGTGCGCGCGGCGCTCGACCAGAGCACTCTCGGCGGGTTCGACGTCATCAATACCCAGCTCGTCGGCCCTATCATCGGCGAGGAGCTGCGGAGCCGCGGCATCAACGCCTTCGTGTTCGCGATGGCCGGTATCCTGGTCTACATCGGATTGCGGTTCCGCTTCAGCTTTGCCGTGGGCGCTGTCATCGCCGTGGCGCACGACATCCTCGTGACGTGGGCGATGCTCACATTCTTCGGCTACGAGCTGTCCCTGAACGTGGTGGCAGCGATGCTGGCCATTACCGGTTATTCGGTGAACGACTCGATCGTGGTTTTTGACCGCGTCCGGGAGAATCTCCGGCACATGCGGCGGGATTCGTTCGATGCGCTTGTCAACGCGAGCATCAATCAGACCTTGAGCCGCACGATCATCACGTCCGGTACGACCGCGTTCGCGGTGCTGGCGCTGTATCTGTTTGGCGGCGAGGTGCTCGAGGGCTTCGCCTTCACGATGCTCGTCGGTGTGATCAGCGGCACGTATTCGACGATCTTCATCGCCGCCGCCGCGGCGATCGTCATCAGCGAGCGCCGGGCCTCGCGACGCGCTCAAGTCACGAGCGCGCCGGCGACCGCGAAATCGAAGCGGCGCAGCAAGAAGGCCCNCGCCCGTGCCCGTGCTTGAGGGTGTGCCGCAGGCTGCCAGCAGGCCACCGAGCCCGAGACGGACACTAACTCTATAGACGCCGTGTGACCGTGTAGACGCCGTGTGACCGTAATTCAGGCCGCGTTGCTCGGCGTCGTCCAGGGACTGACCGAGTTCCTTCCGATCTCCAGTTCCGCCCATCTGATCCTGGTGCGGGAGTTGTTCGGTTGGGACTTGGGGTCGGCCGAGATCGCCTTCGACGTGGCCTGTCATCTTGGCACGTTGCTGGCCGTCCTCATCTACTTTCGAGAGGATGTGACGCGGCTTGTGGTGGGCGCCCCCGGCGCGCTCGCCGGGGCCCCCGGCCAGTCGGCCAGGACCGGCCGCCTGATCCTTGTCGCGACCGTCCCGATCGCGCTGACGGGTTGGCTCTTCGCGGACATCGTCGAACGCCTTCGGCAGCCTGCGGTGGCCGCTGTCGCGTTGACGCTCGGCGCACTGGTGATGCTGGCGGCCGAGCGGGTCGGGTCGCGCCGCCGGACCGCGGCGTCGCTCTCGATCCTCGAGGCGGTCGGTCTCGGGTGCGCGCAGGCGGCCGCGCTCGTGCCGGGCGTCTCGCGGTCCGGCGCCGTCATCACCGTAGGGATGCTGGCCGGGTTGACTCGTCAGGAGGCGGCGCGGTTCACGTTTCTCCTCGGCATTCCGGCGATACTCGGGGCCGGGGTTCGAACCGCGTGGACTCTGGGCGAGGGTGGCTTGGTCGAGCCCACATCGTTGTTACTGGTTGGGTTCGCGTCCTCCGGCGTGGTCGGGTATCTCGCAATTGCCGGGTTGCTCCGGTATATAGCACGCAACTCGCTCGACCTGTTCGCGTACTACCGTCTCGTCGTCGCGGCAGCGCTGGGGATCTGGCTGGCGGCCGCCTGAGACAATGATTCAAAGAGTCAGGAGTCAGAAGTCAGAAGTCAGGAGAAAGACGGTTTGTCCGCCGAAGCCTCGGCGAAGCCGTGAGGGCTTCGCCGCGTTCTTCAGGGGCCCGCAACAGGGGCAGGAGTGCAATAGATGGTACTCGGTGGTATGGGGGCTTCCCCCTGGAGCGCCTGCAGCCCGAAGCCTGGGAGCGTGGCGTGTAGATGCAGTGGTTCCGACGCAGCTTTGTCGCCGGCTTCTTCGTGATGGTGCCGCTCATCATCAGCGTGGCAGCGTTGGTGTGGGCCTTTCAGTTGATCGACGGCGTCATGGCGCCTCTCTACAGGCGCTGGCTGGGCCTGGATGTGCCGGGATTGGGGCTGGCGACCACGCTGGCGATTGTCTTCGGGGTGGAGGCACTGGCAACCAACGTGTTCGGCAAGCGGCTGCTGCAGCGCGGCGCGTCGTATCTGCTCAAACTCCCGGTGTTCCGGGCTGTCTATGCGCCGGTGAAACAGCTGGTCGCCGCCTTTTCCCCGGAGAACGAGCTGGCCTTCAAGCGGGTCGTGCTCATCGACGACCCCCAGGCGGGGTTTCTCCTCGGATTCCTGACGAAAGAGTTTACTTTGGACCGGGGCCGCGGCCGCGAGCCGGTGCTCGCGGTCTACGTGCCGACCAATCACCTGTATCTCGGGGACGTGCGGGTCTTTGCGAAGAGCCAGGCCTCCTACCCGGACCTGACGGTTCCAGAAGGTGTGCGGATCTTTCTGACCGGGGGTATGGCTTTCAGCGAGGCGTTACGCGCGGCCCGGACCGAAGGGGAGGTGGCGCCGGTGCTCGACGCCGCGCGGTCAACTGAGGTCACCGAGACGTGAATCGGCTTGACAGCGGCGAACAGCGATTGTTAGGTTGTCGGGTTTGCAGAGGTGCCCCGCAGCAGACCGGTGGGTCGCCACCCGGCTCCGCATCGCTGCCAAGCATTTCTGACAGTCCCCGTCGAATGTGGCGGCGATTCTTGCCACGGGACAGACAGTGGACATCCCCGTGTGAACGACACGATTGAGCATCACGGCATCGCCAGCTGGGGATGTCGTGAACACCGAGGTAGCGGACAGACAAGGGCCTGAATGGACAATCCACTGTATTTACTTCTGGGGTTCGGCGCGCCGATCGCTGCTGCGATCTTCGCGTTCGTTTTGATTGGTAGTATCAACCGCCGCGACGCCGGTTCAGAGCGGATGCAGCAGATTTCCGCGCTGATCCGGAGCGGGGCGATGGCTTTCCTGCGCACGGAGTACAGCGTGCTGGCGGTCTTCGTCGCGATCATGTTTGGCATTCTCGTGGCGTTTCTTCCGGGGAACTCTCTGCTGGTCGGTGTCAGCTTCCTGGTCGGGGCCTGTCTCTCGGCGACCGCCGGGTGGATCGGCATGCGCACGGCCACCGGCGCCGCGGTCCGGACGACGGCGGCGGCGCAGAAGAGCCTCGCCGTGGCCCTGCAGGTTGCGTTCTCGAGCGGCGCCGTCATGGGACTCACCGTCGTTGCACTCGGCACGCTGGGTATTGCCGTCCTGTATTTCCTCTACGGCGGGCTCGATGGGGAGGGCGCATCGGCCATTGAATCTCTGCTCGGCATGTCGCTCGGGGCCTCGTCGATTGCCCTGTTCGCGCGCGTCGGCGGGGGCATCTTCACCAAGGCGGCGGATGTGGCGGGCGACCTGTCGGGCAAGGTCGAGGCGGGTATTCCGGAGGACGACCCACGCAACCCCGCCACCATTGCCGACAGCGTTGGTGACAACGTCGGCGACGTCGCCGGGATGGGCGCCGACCTGTTCGAATCGTATGTCGGCAGCATCATTGCGTCGGTGGCACTGGCCTGGGCGCTGACGGCGGCCGCCGCCGGGAACCTGTGGGGGATCGACAGCGGCGCGTTCGCTGGTGTGCAGGCAGACCTGGCGCTCTTTCCGATACTGCTGGCCGGCTTCGGCATCATCGCGTCGATGCTCGGGACGTTTACCGTGCGGACCGACGACGAGAGCAAGGTGCAGGGCGCGCTGTTGCGCGGGCTCATCGTCGCGTCAGTCATCGTCCTGATCGGTGCGGCCGGTCTGATACAGGTGACCTCGGTGCCCTGGGCCGTCATGTGGTGTGTGATGTTCGGTGTCGTCGCCGGTGTGGTGATTGGGAAGCTGACCGAGTATTACACGGGCAAGGACAAGCCGCCGGCCGCGCACATCGCCGAACAGTCGAAGACCGGACCGGCGACCAACATCATCGCCGGGCTCGGCGTGGGCATGATGTCGTGTGGCTATCCGGTGCTGGTCATCTGTGCGGCAATCTTTTTCAGTTATCAGATGGGCGAGCAATACGGCGTCGCCATCGCCGCGGTGGGCATGCTGTCGACGCTCGGGATCAGTCTCGGGGTCGACGCCTATGGTCCGGTGGCAGACAACGCTGGTGGCATCGCCGAGATGAGCAAATGCGAGCCGTTTGTCCGCGACCGCACCGACGCGCTCGATGCTGTCGGGAACACCACCGCCGCGATGGGCAAGGGTTTCGCGATCGGGTCGGCGGCGCTCACGGCCCTCGCGCTGTTTTCGACGTTCCAGGCGAAGGCGGCAGACGCCGTCGCCCAGGCGGGCGGCGCCGGAGGCTTCGACCCTCGGCAGCTTGGGCTCGAGCTAACGAACCCGAACGTGCTGATCGGGATGTTCATCGGCGGGATGCTGCCGTTCATCTTCTCGGCCATGACGATGAACGCGGTGGGCCGGTCGGCGAACGAAATGATCGAGGAGGTCCGGCGGCAGTTCAAGAACATCCCCGGACTGCTCGAGGGCACGGCGGAGCCCGATTCGGCGAAGTGTGTGGCGATCTCGACCCGTTCGGCCATCAAGGAGATGATTCTGCCGGGCCTGCTCGCCGTGTCGGCGCCGGTGCTCACGGGATTCCTTCTCGGGGTGTCCGGGTTGGGCGGTCTGCTGGCCGGAGCCCTCGTCACCGGCGTGCTGATGGCGCTGATGATGGCCAACGCGGGCGGTGTCTGGGACAACGCCAAGAAGCTGATCGAGGAGACCGACAAGGGCACGGATCAGCACAAGGCGGCGGTCATCGGCGACACCGTCGGCGATCCGTTCAAGGACACGTCGGGGCCGAGTCTCAACATTCTGATCAAACTGATGACCATTGTTGCGGTCATCTTCGTGCCGCTTGTCGTCGGCTGGATGCAGTAGATAGACGGCGCCGGGAAGGCCCATTCGAAATATGACAGTTTTCGAGCTGAAAGGATCGTCGTCGCCAGTTGCCGGGATATCGCGGGGCTACGTTGACACCGCTTTTCACGTCTGCGTATAATCGTCGCTCTCAGTGTGAGGCCGGCGGCCCATCGGGGGCTTCAGGAGGGTAATTGTGGCTGGTCAGATGTTTGGTGAAATTGCGAATCCGTCGATCAAGATCGGCGCGCAGAAGTGGTACACGGTACCGGTCTCCATCCTCGCCCATGTGGGGGTGATAGCGGCGATCATGATCGTGCCGTTGTTGGCCGCGCAGGTGCTGCCGAATCCGCCGTCGATGATGGCGTTCGTCGCGGCGCCACCGCCACCACCACCACCACCGCCTCCACCGCCACCGCCGCAGGCCGCGGCGGCAGTTGAGGCGCCGGTGATTGACATCAATCCCAATGCCGCGCCGATCGAGGCGCCGGCTGAGATCGTGCCCGAGACCGGGTTCAATCTCTCCGAAGTGCGCGGCGTCGAGGGCGGTATCGCCGGCGGAGTGGTCGGCGGCATCGTCGGCGGCCTGCTCGAAGCGCCGCCGCCGCCGCCACCGCCGCCCGAGCCCGTGCGAGTCGGCGGCGATGTCAGCGCGCCGGTCAAGACGAGGAACGTCGACCCGCGGTATCCGCCGGTGGCGCAGGCGGCGCGTGTCGCCGGTGTCGTCATTCTCGAGGCGGTGATTGGCCCGGACGGGCGCGTCACGGACGTCAAGGTCCTGCGGTCGGTCCCATTGCTCGATGATGCCGCCGTCGAAGCGGTCCGGCAGTGGGAATACACGCCGACCATGCTCAACGGCGTGCCGGTTCCCGTCATCATGACCGTTACCGTGAACTTCCAGTTGCGATAAGAATCAACAAGGATTTGAGGAGGCACAATGGATTTTCTTGAAATGTGGGAACAGATGGGCGTCATCGTCAAGCTTCTCATGGTCGTCCTGGCGGTGATGTCCATGTGGTCGATGGGTGTCTTTTTCGAGAGGCTGTTCACGTTTTTCCAGGCTGGCAAGCAGTCCAAGATGTTTGCCCCGCAGGCGGCGAAGCATCTCAAGGATGGCCGTCTCAAGGACGCCATCGCGGTCTCGCAGTCGAAGAACTACAAATACAGCCACCTTGGCAAGGTCGTCCTGGCCGGACTGCAGGAGTATCAGTTCCAGAAGGAGTCCGGCGTCGAGCTGGAGCGTGACGACCTGGTCGACGCGGTGCGCCGTGCGATCCAGCGCGCGAGCGCGCTGACGGCCGCCGACCTGAAGAAGGGCATGGGTTCGCTGGCCACCATCGGCGCGACCGCAGTGTTCGTCGGGCTGCTCGCGACGACGTTCGGCGTTATCGCCGCGTTCCAAGGTATCGCGGCTACCGGGTCGGGTGGTCTGGGTGCGGTGTCGGCCGGTATCTCCGAGGCGCTCGTCGGGACCGCGATGGGGCTGATCGTGGCGATTCCCGCAGTGTGGTTCTACAACTACCTGACCTCGAAGATCGAATTCTTCAATGTTGAAATGGACAACTCGTCGTCCGAGCTCGTCGACTACTTCATCAAGAAGGCGGATTAGCGCCGGTGTCGACCCGGCGCCTGTGTCGCCGGGTCGCTCCCGCTGTTCGAGACGAGTCGAGGAGGCATACCTATGGGAATGCAAGTAGGCGAAAAAACAAGCGCGATGAACTCGGAGATCAACATCACGCCCTTGGCCGACGTGATGCTGGTGCTGTTGATCATCGTCATGCTCATCGCTCCGCTTCTGCAGAAGGGCGTCGACGTCGTGTTGCCAGAGGCGGCCAACACCTCGGAAAAACCGGAGAACGACGCGCAGACAGTGCTGGGGGTGACCGCCGACGGTCGGTTCTACGTCGAGAGCCAGCAAGTATCGGAGCAGGATCTGCTGCGAGAGGTGCAATCGGTGCTCGACCGAAAATTCGAGAAGATTGTCCTGATCAAGGCCGATCAGGATGCGCAATACAGCAGCGTGATGTCCGTGCTCGACCGGCTTCAGCGCGCCGGCATCGAGGACATCGGGTTGATCACCGAGCGCAAGGTCGGCAGCGCGGGTGCCGCTGGAGGGGGCGAGTAGCCGATGAGCCAGAAAAAGCACTTCGGCGCAGACGATATCGTAACGTCCAAGAAGCCTGAATCGACCTCGGCTATCAACATCACGCCGTTTATCGACGTGTTGCTGGTGCTGATCGTCATCTTCCTGGCGGCGTTGCCATTGTCCCAGCGGGGGCTCGACATCAACCTGCCGCTCGAGACGCAGGGCGCGCAACAGGCCCAGGGTGACAGCAGCCAGATCGTGCTGCAATACACGGCCGACCGTGTGATTACGGTGAACCAGCAGCCGATTGCGATCCAGCAGCTCGAGAGCCGTCTGCGTGCCATCTTCGAGCAGCGCCGCGAGAAGACGATGTTCATCGCCGGCGCCGGCAACCTGCGGTATGGCGAGATCATCGAGGTGATCGACGCCGCCAAGGGAGCGGGCATCACCAAGGTCGGTATCGTGACCGAGGGGATGCGGCGAGCTGGCGGGGCGGACGCGCTGTAGGACAAACGACGCAAGAACGGAGACACCAGACCGGCGCGACATCAGACGATGTCGCGCCGGTTTTCTTTTTGGGGCAGGGTGCAGGCCAGGCTACAAACTACGGGCTACGGGCGCTCTGGACGCGGGGGCNCCCGTTACGCCCCTGCGCCGTGAGGGTTCTCAAGGCACGGATCACCTGCCGGTGCCATGCTGGGCATCCATGAGTAAACTCCGTGTCAAGCGCGGTGTGCGAGTCCTGCGGGTTTCCAAGCATCCATCCGGCGTCGTCGATTGACGCGCCACTTATCGAGTTCGACACGGCCCCAATCATTGTCGCGGCCTACCTTCGCCATGCCCTGCCAACGGGGTCCGCGCTCTGTTCCCGCGGAATTCCTCAGCACTGGAGCGTTGCCCTCGGCGAGCAACGTGCGGACTGGAAGGGCAGCCCGCGCGCTCCACATCCACAGAGNCTGATTCACGCTGGGTCGGTGGTATACCTCCACTCTTCGCCCGTGCGCAGCATGGCGAGCATCGTCCGCAGCAAGGAGTGCGCGGTGGCCACCACGGCGATCTTCGTCCGCTGCGGGTCGCCCCGCCGCACGCGGTCATAGAACGCGCGAATGCGCGGCGACCGGCGGATGCTCTGCCACGCGGCCTCGACCGCAAAGTGGCGCACGACTGAAGGCCCTTCCCGCGTGATGTGTCCTAACCGGTTCGACTGGGCCGAGGCGTCCTGACTCGGCACAACCCCGAAGTATCGACCGATGGCCTTGACCCGTCGGAAGCGGTGCGGATCGTCGATGTGCGCGAGGACGGCTTCGGCCGTCCGGATCCCGACGCCCGGGATCGTCATCAAGAGCGGCACGCCAGGCTGGGTCGCGGCCGTGCGATTCAACGCGTCCTCGACGCGCGCCAGCATCTGGGTGAGCGACATCACCCGCTCGCAGAGCAGGTCTCGTTGCAGCGCGTCCAGTGGCGACGACAAGGCCACCGCCTCAAGCCAGGCCAGACCGCGGTGGGTCCAGAGGCCTTTGGGAGGCTCAATCCCCTCGCTGCGGAGCAAGGCGCGGAGACCGTTCTTCGCCCGTGTGCGCTCCGCCATCAGCGTGCGACGATGCTCAATCAGCCGGCGCCACGCTTGGGTCGCGTGCGCCGGGACGTAGACGGTTGGCACTTCATCCAGGAACAGCAGTTTGGCGAGCTTCTCGGCGTCCACCCNATCGTTCTTGCGTTTCGAGCGAAAGATCAAGCGCAACTGGCCCGGATGCGCTACCACGATACGGCGGGCGACCGTGCGCAATCGCTCGAACAGAAACCCGTAGCCCGTGGACGCCTCGAAGCAGACCGCAAACGGTCGTTTCAGCATCGCGAGCTCGGCCACGACGCTCGGTACCGACCCCTTGACCGTCCGGGTCATCAGCTTGCGACCGCGGTGGTCGAGTACACAGAACGTCGACTGTCGCACATGAACATCCAGCCCTACATATCGCATGGCAAGCCTCCTCTTGCATCGCACACTACGCGACCCGGAGCTTGCTTCATAGATTCATTGTCCATGCGCGTGAGAGGGCTGAGAGCCGAATGATGAGTCCGGTCGGCCCACAGCGCGCGTCCTCGAGCGCCTGAAGCCCGAGCACCTTTCCGATCTGTTCCCGTACACGAAAAAAGGGCCGGACCGCCTCCGCGGCCCGACCCCTGTGTCGAAGGGAACCGTTGGCGGTCTAGCTCGCGCCGGCGGTCCGCAGCTTCTGAAGCTCCTCGGCCCGGTCGCGCAGCTCATCGGCCTGAGTGATTAACTCTTCTCGCATGTCCAGGTCCTCTGTGAGATTCGCCTGCAGCCGAAGCAGGATGTTCTTGTAGGTCAGCGCCTCGATGTAATCGGCGTTCAGCTCGAGCGCCTTGTCCAGCTCGGCGAGTCCGAGCAGGACATACTCTTCCTCCTCCTCGTCGCTGAGGTTGAAGTCGCGGAACGCCTTATCCCAGTAAAAAGTGCCGATGACGTAATACGCCTCCGGATTATCCGGTTCGAGCACAGCCCGCTGACGCAACGCCGCGACCGTCTTGTCGAAATCTTCGCTGCGGTTGTAGAACGCGGCCAGCTGCTGAAACACGTTGGAGTCGTCGGGGCGCATATCTTGCACCTGCAGGTATATCTGCTCGGCCTCGGCATAGAGNCCCGAGTCTTCGTAGAGTGTGGCCAGCCGGATGTAGTTGTCTGGATTCGTAGGGTCGGTCTTGATCATCTGCTGGAGCACCGGTTCTGACGACGCCGGGTCGTTTGCCTTGTCGGGGCCATAGGCAGCGACCAGATACTGCATCGACAGCGTCTGCATCTGTAAGGTGGTCTGGCGGTCCACCGANTTGATGTAGTTTTCGATGGCTTTTTCCAGGAGCTCGTCGTTCACGGCTTGGCCACGCAGGGCTGGTCGAAACAGGTTGTCGTAGCTGTTCGCCAGGTAGAAGTAGGCGTCCACCATGTTCGGGTCGTTGGCGATGACTTCCTCGTAGAGCTCCGCGGCGCCCTCGTAGTCTCCACGCTGGTAGAACGTGTGGGCGTCCTTGATCACCCGCAGGGCCCTGAGCTGATCTGCGTACTGACATGACACCAGCGGCAAGACCATGGTGGCGACGAGAACGAGTCTCGTTCCGAACGATCGCATGTGCATGACGGTCCCCTCAAAAAGCTGTGTTTCGCACGTCCTCTCGAGATTCCAAGGCTAGCCTGCCTGTCGGCTGCTGGTGGGTTCAGCCTGAGAAACCGGCGAATTCCAGCAGCACGAGGCACAGGCGACCCTGCGTTGAGGACGCATCAGTATAGTGAAGCGAAAAACGGCAAGTCAAGGGACAGGGTCAGTCCAGCAAATAGCTTTCCTTCAACCAATTCGCGCTTGTCATGGCCAAGTCGGCTTGACGCTTGTCCGCAACGATTCCTATCATGGAGTCTGTCTGTATCCTGTTGGTGGACAACAACTTCTGATGATCAATTTTGAAAAGCTGGCGGACAAGGCCCTCGCCTCTCATCCGGACGCGGACACCGGTCTGCTACGCAAGGCCTACGACTTCTCCGCCAAGGAGCATGCCGGTCAGACGCGCCGCTCTGGTGAACCCTATGTGACGCATCCGCTCGAGGTCGCGTCGCTTGTTGCCGACATGCGTCTCGATGACGTGGCGATCGCNGCCGGGCTCTTGCACGACGTCGTCGAGGACACGCTGACCTCGATCGAGCGGGTGCGCGAGCTGTTTGGTCCCGACGTGGCCCACGTGGTGGAGGGGGTTACCAAGATCAGCACGATCCCGTTTTCGTCGAGCGAGGAGCGTCAGGCGGAGAACTTCCGCAAGATGTTGCTTGCCATGGTCGACGACATCCGGGTGATTCTCGTGAAGCTGGCAGATCGCCTTCACAACATGCGCACGTTGGACCACCTGGCGGAGGACCGTCGGCTGACGATTGCGCAGGAGACGCTCGATATTTACGCTCCGATCGCCCACCGGCTCGGGATGAAGAAGGTCAAGAACGAGCTGGAGGACCTTGCCTTCCGGCACCTCGACCCGAAGGCCTACGAGACGCTCCGGGCGTGGGTGGACCGGCGGCGGCGGGCGACCCAGTCCGCGGTGACCGGTTTACGGCGGACCCTCGAGCGCACGCTAACCGAGGCCCAGGTGCCATTTGTGCGGNTCGAGTCNCGGATCAAGCGGTTGTACGGCATTCACCAGAAGATCAAGCGCCAGCGAATTTCCCTTGAACAGGTCTACGACCTGATCGCCCTCCGCGTGATTACCGCGTCGGAACGCGATTGCTACGGTGCCCTGGGCATCATCCATCAGACCTGGTCTCCGGTGCCAGGACGGTTCAAGGACTTTGTCGCCATGCCGCGGGCCAATGGATATCAGTCGCTGCACACCTCGGTCGTCAGCGACCAGGGTGTCCCGTTCGAGGTGCAGATCCGGACCGAGGAGATGCACGCGGTGGCAGAGGAGGGAATTGCCGCGCACTGGAAATACAAGGAGGGACGGGTCGGAGTCACACCCGACGAGAGACACTTCGCATGGCTTCGCCAGCTGCTCGAGTGGGAGCAGGAGGTACGCGACCCCGGGGAGTTCATCAACAATCTGAAGGTGGACCTCTATCCGGACGAGGTCTACACCTTTACTCCGAAGGGCGAAGTGAAGTCGCTGCCCCGAGGCGCCACACCGATCGACTTCGCCTACAGCATTCACACCGACGTCGGGCATCAGTGTGTCGGGGCGCGCGTAAACGGCCGGATGGTGCCGGTGCGGACACGGCTGCAAAGTGGAGACATCGTCGAGGTGGTGACGGCACAGGGGCACATACCCAGTCGAGACTGGTTGAACATCGTCGTCACGTCCCGTGCCCGCAACAAGATCAAACACTTCATCCACGCCAAGGAAAATGTGCAGGCGGTCGAGCTCGGGCGCAAGTTGTTCGACAAGGAGCTTCGGCGATTCGACGTCAATGCCAGGTCGGCGCTCGAGCCAGAGGCGGTGAGCCGGGTGGCGAGCGAGTTTGGGGCGCAGCGCGCCGACGACCTGTTCGCCGCGATTGGCTACGGGAAGGTTCCGGCCCGGTCGGTTCTGGCCAAGTTGGTGCCGAAGCAGCTCGAAGAGAAGCCCGGGAACCCATCGATCGGGACGGTCGTCAGACGCATGCTGCGTCCCAGCGAGGAGAAGGTCAAGGTTCGCGGGTTCGACGACCTGCTGGTGTTTCGGGCCAGGTGCTGCAATCCGATCCGCGGCGAGAAGATCGTCGGATATGTTACCCGCGGCAAAGGGGTCTCAGTCCACGCGGCGCGGTGTCCCAACGTCCTGAACTTGCTCTACGACCCTGAGCGTCGGATCGACGTGGTCTGGGACAAGCGTGCGGATGAGTCGGGCTTCATCGTGCTCATCGGTATTCAGGTGGAGGACCGGAGGGGCATCCTCGCGGACGTGACCTCGAAGATTGCTGGTCTCAAGACCAACGCCCTGAAGGTCGAAGCCTCAACCAGCGAGCACCACGGGCGGATCAGCGTCACCCTGGAGATCGACGACTTGAAACACCTGCAGCGGATCGTCAAGGTGATTCGCGGCGTGCCCGGGGTACTGGAGGTGGAGCGGCGCATGCGCTAGGTTTTCGTGACGAGACGCCCGCGAGGGCCTGCGTCGCGGCTTCTGCTCACCGGGGTCACAGCCCGCCTGGCTGCTCCCTCGTCGCGCCTTGCCAGCCGAACGTCTCGTCACGAGAACCGAGGCCTGTGTGTCTGCAACAGTCTGCCAGGTGCTCTGACGAGGTGCCCGCCTGGAGGGCGTCGCCCATTGAGCCTGGGCCCGCCCTTCGGGCGCCAGTCGATTACTCGAGATAGGCGATTGCGTCGATCTCGACTCGCACGCCTTTGGGGAGGGCGGCGACCTGTACGGTTGCGCGGGTGGGCGCGGGGTCGGTGAAGAAGCTGCCGTAGACCTCGTTGACCTGTGCGAAGTCGGCGAGATCAGTCAGGAAGATCGTGCTTCGCACGACCTGGTCAAAATCAGCGTCGGCGGCCAGCAGAATGGCACCGATGCTCTGCATGACCCGGCGAGTCTGGATGGCGGCGTTGCCATCCACGACCTGCCCAGACGTGGGGTCGAGGGGGATTTGCCCCGAGATGAAGAGCATCGAGCCGGCGCGAACGGCCTGGGAGTAGGGTCCGATCGCCGCCGGTGCCTTGTCGGTCCGAACGGCCTGACGAGCCATCACGTCCTTGGGAATTTGCCGGTGTGAGCCAGAAACAAGAGGCGGCGAAGCCTGCCGCCTTCTGCTGACGTCTAGGCCGCTTTGACGACCTTGTTCGAGCGGAGACAGCGCGTGCAGACGCGAATCCGCTTGACCCCGCCGTTGACGACCGCTTTCACCCGCTGGATGTTGGGCAAGAAACGACGGCGCGTGACGTTGTGCGCGTGACTGACGTTTCGTCCGAACGCCGGGCCCTTCCCGCAAATTTCGCAATGCTTCGACATGATCCTTATCTCACTTGGCGAGTCAAACCCCAAATTATATCAGAGACCGGGGGCCAGAGACCAGAGTCCAAATTCATGGAGGTGCCCGCCTTCTTCTGGCTCTGAGAGTCGCGAAGGGCCGCGGGGCCGCCCAAGCCTAAGGAATGATAAGCGACGGCGTCCTGTCCCCCCCGGGTCCTGCCTTTTGGCCTCCCGAGGTGGCCGGATCGTCGGGCGTTGCGTCGCCGCCCGACGAAGACCTCATCAGACGGCCCACCAGGTCGAGATAGGCGCGGGCGTCCCCGCCGAGCGCCGAGCGCGCATCGGCGGCCGCCCGCTCCACGCGTCGTAAGACCTCCACCAGGTCCGGCTCGCTGGCCACGGGCCTCTGATCGTTCGTGCCCTCCAGCAACGGTTTTAGTTCGCGCGCGAGCCGCTCGGCCGGTAGCGACGATGGCCGATGCTCGTAGATGATGCCCTTGCTGGCCGTTTCGTACGTGGCCGCGAGAGCTTGGGCGGTGTCGCGAACCACGTCGTCGTTCACCGGCATTTCGCCCGATTCGGCGAGCCGGAGGAAAGTCCCCTGAACCAGGAAGAACAGCTGATACTGCCGCTGGCTGAGCCCGGCGATGATCGGTAGCAGGAACCGTGCGTCGCGCTCCTGCTGGCGCTGGATCACGGCCGGCGGGTGCGTCCGCGCCGTCAGGAGATAGCCGCAGTCTGACGGACAGGCAATCTCGGTCAGCCGCTTGGTGCCACAGCAGACGGCACAGATTTGTCGCCCCAGTGCGGGACAGGCTCGGCGCGCGCGGCGTTTCTGGCAGGAGGGGCAGGTTTCAGGGCTCATCTCTTCGGTAAGCGGCTGGCTCAGCTTGGCACACCGCGAATGACACCGTCAACGGGCGTTGGCAAGCCGTCGGTCTGATGCGCGAAATCGGACACCTGGTTGCGCCTGATACGCCTGTGACGGTTCGTGACCACCCAGGCGACCGCCAGATTGCCTCCTTTTGAGGACAACTGAGGGGCAAAAGAACTGAAACCCTTCATCCCCATTCGTCGTCTAAGTAAGCGAGGTCGGTTCTCGAGGGCGCGACTCGAGTCGCACAGGAGGCCGGTAAAGCGTAGTAGATGAAGCAGATAGGACGGGATTGCGAGGAAGGGCGAGACCCCTGAGGGCTGTAGACGGCCCTCACGACAACCTCCCTCCTTTTTGTAATCCCAACTCAAGTCGCTTCGTTTTTGGGCACCATCAGGCCGCGTGTCGGCGTGGTGTCCTGGTATCTAACTTGCTTGTAAGACTATTGTTTTCGGGGCTTCGAGCCGACACGATCCCGAGCGTGCAACCCGAGCAGGTCGGACGAGAAGGAGCCGTATCATGAGTACCCAGACATTTGCCATTCCCAACGACCGGCATAAGGAGCTGCGCCGCATCCTCGAGGAGCGGCGAAGCGAGATTGCTGGCGAGGTGCAGCACAAGATTCGGAGCGTGCGGACCGAGGCGTCGCAGACCGCGAAGCGCCGTGCCGCCGACGACG
>PBRZ01000122.1 GCA_002726085.1 Acidobacteriota bacterium | reverse complement strand
CTCGACAGGGCCCCTCAAGAGTGCGGATGGAAGCCAGGGTCCCTGACCGGCTTGACACCGGCTGGTCCTCTCATGGAAGGCCTGATGGCCTGCGCCACATCCCCCAGGTCCGGCCACCTTCCGCGATTATCAAGGCTCGCTGAGCGCGTTGTCGAGCCTTACCTGCTCGAGGCTGCTGAGCGTCGGTGTCAGGATGCTCTCGATACCACCTGGACCGAGAGTGACGTCGACCGACCGGGCGCCAGGCCCTTCTTGTGAGCCCTCACCGACAAAGCAGGCGANCCTCCGCCGCGACCCGCCATTTACGAGCGCCTCTACGACACGCGCAGCGGCCGACGCCAAGGCAAAGGGTCCGGGTGGCCAGAGCTGTTCGAGACGATGCCGCAGCCGCGCCAGCTGAGGCGGCGACAGGGTGTCTTCGAGCGGATAACCGCCGATCGTGGCACAGCTCCAGGGGACGACCGGGTGTGCCGGAGGCACGCCCAGGAGGTTGATCGAGATCTCGCCCGGTGAGACGCCGGTCTCGAGCGAGACCAGTGCCCGCAGGCTCGACACCAGTGCCCCGGGACCCGAACCGAAGACGCGCCTGCGATCAATGCCGAGCTGCCGCGCGCAGCCGGCGACCAGCGGTCCTTGCGAGGCGCCGGCACACACGATCGGAGTGCGACGGGTCAGGGCCGCGACCCGGTCCAACAACGCCAGCGCCACCTCGCCGCGCCATTCCTCNTCCGGTGTGTCGGCCGGGCCGGTCACGACGACCGCAGCCGAGCCAATCACCGCATCGATGTCACCTGCGGCGGTCACCCGTGTGTCGAACCGCTCGACTGACCCGGCTTGTTGGATGTCCAGCGCCTTGCCGGCCGCGACACCCGACGACGGGTCGACCAGGCGGACCGCGCCCACCCGGTCACGCCCGGCCAGCGTGTGGGCGAGCGTGCCGCCGAGCGTACCGGCTCCGAGGACCGTGACGATCGACATCGAGTATGCAGCGTGTGTCAGCCCGAGACCTGTCGCAGGGCCGACGTCAGTCACTGNCATTGTAGTGTCCCGTGTCGCCTGTCGTCTTGCCAGCNCGGCGTGTCGATTCGTAATATATGCCTTGAGAACCGATGCCCGATGGCAGCAGTGGCGTCGCGTCGTCGGGATGGTGATGAAGGCAGGCTCACATCGATACTCAAATGACAGAAGCATCGCAATTCATTGGCCGGTCNGCGGTTGTCACCGGAGGCTCCCGTGGGATCGGCCTCGCCACCGCNATCGCGCTCCGGTCGGCTGGAGCCGACGTCCTGATCTGCGGCCGGTCCGCCGACGCGCTCGAGTCGGCGGCTGCTCACATCGCGTCGGTGCCGGCNCCAGCCGGTCGGCTCGTCACCCAGACNGCCGATGTGCGCGACCCAGAACAGGCCGAGCGGCTGATTCGAGCGGCCGTCGAGCAACTGGGCGGAGTAGACATCCTGGTCAACAACGCCGGTATCGGCCGGTTCTCTCCGCTGGCCGATCTGGCAGTTGACGACTGGCGGGAGACAATCGAGACAAACCTCTCGGGGGTCTTCCATTGTTGCCGGGCGGCGATCCCTGCCATGAAACAACGTGGCGGTGGCTGGATCATCAATGTGAGCAGCCTCGCCGGAAAGCATCCTTTTGCCGGTGGCACCGCCTACTGCGCCTCGAAAGCNGGTCTCAACGCGCTCACCGAATCGCTGATGCAGGAGGTCCGACGCGACGGTATCCGCGTGAGCTGCGTGTTGCCGGGTTCGGTCGATACCANGTTTGCAGGAAACGAGNNGTCCGCAGACGCTGGCTGGAAGCTGGCTGCGTCGGATGTCGCGCAGACAGTGTTCGATCTGCTTTGTCACCCTCCGCGCAGTTTGCCGAGCCGCGTCGAGATACGCCCCGCGGTTCCCGGTAAGTAGCGGACAACCCTCGCGCCCGCATGACAGAGCAGCTCGGACATTACAACCTCCTCGAACAGGTCGGCAATGGCGGCCTGGGCCCGGCGTTCAGGGCCNGGGATACAGTGGCCGGACGNACGGTGCTCGTCAAGAATGCCACCGAGCGAGTCGGACCAGACNCCGCCACAAGAGCCCGGTTCCTGAAGGACGCGCACGCCGCAGCCACGGTTTCCCACCCGAACGTCGCGANGCTCTTCGAGGTCGGNGACACCCCGGACCAGNTATTCCTGGTGTTCGAGTTCGTGTCAGGGGAGACCCTCGACCAGGCGTACNAGGGGGCGCTCGATGTCCGCCGGGCGCTCGATCTNGGGATTCAGCTTGCCGAGGCGCTCGGGGCCGCGCACGCTCAGGGTGTGCTGCACCTCGACGTCAGGCCAGCGAACATCATGGTGACCATTCGCGGGCATGCCAAGCTGCTGGACACCGGGCTNAGTCGGTGGACGACGGGCANTCTGGCCCCGGCAAGNGGAGAANGCGGGCCGTCNCCCGGCGATCGGGCCGCCGGTGATCGGGTGGCGGAGTATCGGTCGCCGGAGCAGCGGCGCGGCGAGTCGGCAGACCACCGATCCGACCTGTTTTCACTCGGTGTTGTCCTGTTCGAGATTCTCACCGGGCGGGTGCCGGGTGACGGAGCATTGTCGAACCCAGGGTCAGGNCCAAGTCGGGCGGCTTCGATGCGACCCGGCGCGGTCAACGCCGCGGTGCCGGACGAGCTCGACGCNATCGTCGAGCGCGCGTTGGCCGGGCGGGTGGAAGATCGGTATCAGAGCGCCGTGCCGTTGGCTGCCGAGCTACGCAGCGTGGCCGCCATCCTTGCCGTTCGGTCCGGTGACCGAGAGCCCCCGTCACTGGTGCCCCGTCGGAGGGTGCAGGCGAAGCGGGGCCGCTTCTCCCGCTGGTTCAGGCTATCCAGCTGAGACCGTCAGCACGACTCGTCCGGCTCTGAGCCGGTCGCCCACCTTCATCCTCGAGCGTTCGACAGGGCGGTCGTTGACGAACGTTCCGTTGGTGCTGTCGAGGTTCTCGACGATCAGCTCGCCGTCGGCGACGGCCAGGCGACAGTGAGCGCGCGAGACGAGAGCGGCATCTAGGACGAAGTCGGCGCGCGGACCACGGCCCAGCGTGCGGACACGGCCAGGAGTCATCCGGAACGTGTAGGGTCCACCTTCCGCCTCTTCGGTTGAACGAAGAATCCACATGAGGGTTACCGTTCACGCTCCAGCCAATCGGTCAGGGTGTTGATGACCGACGGACTGACCGATCGGTCCCGGAGGTCGCCGTAATCGGTCACCGAACCTGAATTGGACTCCACGAGCAGATGGTCGAGTCCTTCCAGTGTCACCTGCTCCACCGAGGTGTCCCGCCGTCTGGCACGTGCCAGCTCCGCCAGACTCTCGGTATGATGAGGACCGACTTGACGGTCCTCGGAGCCGCGAATGATCAGAATCGGCTGCCGTGTCCTCCGCATGGTGTCGGCCGTGTCGAAGTCCAGGAAGCTGCGGAACCAAGCTGTATCCGCCTGACGCCGCATCTCTTCCGGTACTCCGTCCCACGAACCGGTGCCGAGCGCGGCATCGTGAATGCGCTGTTGGAGACCAATCTTCTCGGCGCGCTCCATGGCCGGCGTGCCAAGTTGATCGAGTGCGGCGCGCTGCTGTTCCAGTACTAGCTCGGTGCCGGTCGTTCCCGCCGCGGCGACCAGCACGAGGTTGTCCGCCCGGCGTTCTTTGGCGGCGACGAGCATGGCGATCCACCCGCCCTCGGCATACCCAAGCACGGTGATCCGGTCGCCATCGACGTCGTCGCGGCGGTCCAGGTATCGCACCATCGTTCGGGCATCGTCGGCATGAATCTCGATGTCGGCCGATTCGCGGCGGCCGCCGCTCTGGGCAACGCCGCGCGTATCGTATCTGGCCACCAGGAAC
The DNA here is from genome assembly GCA_002726085.1 of Acidobacteriota bacterium. Lineage (GTDB taxonomy): Bacteria > Acidobacteriota > Vicinamibacteria > Vicinamibacterales > UBA8438 > NP936. Next base: position 25,347 of record PBRZ01000122.1, on the reverse strand, counting down.
CCGGCGTCGGCGAGCGCGCCGGCCAGCTGACCGAGCACCGGCATGCCAGACAGCATGCCGTCTCGTTCCCCCGAGCCCGCACCCGGCACCAGCAGCACCGCCGGCCAGCCGGCCTCCGGCCGCGGGTGGTCCACCGGTGTGGTGACGGTCGTCGCCAGCGCGAAGCCTTCGGTTCGGACCCGGACATCCTGATCGCCCGAGTGAGCGGATCGACGCACCCGGGCGCTGGCCGCGACGATGTCCTCGCGTGCCACATCGAGTGCCGCCTCTGGAATCGACACGCGCAAGAGCCGCTGTCCTGCATCCGTCCAGACCTCCGCCGACAGGGAAGCGTCGGAATTCAGAAACGAGAGGCGGTGCACACGGGCGTCGACGACCGAGTCTGCGGTGTCGATCTGTTGTGAGAAGATCTCGTCGATTCGGACTCGGGTGCTGCCACGGGGCGCCACGTAGACCGGGATCTCATCACCCACTTCGGCACTGGCCAAGCGGACGGCCAGCGCTTCGTAGCCCCCGAAGAAATAGTCGGGTAGGACGATGGCATCGGGTGACAACGAGTTGCTGATGGTCAGTCGACGTCCGGCGTCTTCCAGCTCGTTGGTCGCGCTGCCAGCATCGAAGGTCGTGCGGAGCGAGAACGGAGTGTTGGCCCGAATGCCGTCGATCGTCAGTGCCCGCGGGTGCCACTGCTCGTCGTACTGGATCTCGAACAGCCGGTTCTGCAGATCGATTGGTTGAGACAGGTCGCCGCGGGATCGAATGACCCAGCCGTCCGGGCCGCGGGTCAGCTCGATCTGTTCAAAACCGATCGGTGTCGAGCGAACAAACACATTGAAGGTGGCCGCGCCTGGGGTCACTTCGGTCGGAGGCTGCGCGGCTGCGAGCGGGACCGTTAGGAGGATGGCAGTAAGAGTACAATACGCCAAGACGCGCATTCCATTGAGCATATCATTTCGCGCGCGGTGCACCGCTTTCTCCCATGTCCGCCTCGTCCAGCTACCACGCGGCACGCACCGCCTCGGCGTTCATCGACCTGTCTACGCGCGGCAGGATCGCCGTCGGTGGTGACGACCGGGCCTCGTATCTGCAAGGGCTGCTGACCAACGACATCGTGGCGCTTGGGTCCGGGGAGGGGTGCTACGCCGCTTATCTGACGCCGCAGGGGCGAATGGTTGCCGACATGCAGGTCCTCGACCTCGGCAAAGAGCTGTTGCTCGACGTGCATCCCTCCGTCACCACGATGCTGGCAGAGCGTTTTCGTGAATTCATCTTCACCGAGGATGTCTCGGTTGACGATCGCTCGACTCGGTGGGCAGCGTTCGGTCTGCACGGCCCGGATTCGGCGCGCATTGTCGGCGAGGTTGTTCGGCCGATTGCTGGCGACCGGTCCGCCTCGCTCGAGCCGGGTGAGCCGGTTGAGGCGATAGTCCCGGTCACGCCGGTCAGCATGGACGAGCTCGCTGCCTATCCGGAGTTTCGACATCTGGTCGGCCGTTTCCAAGGTGTTCCGGTGGTGACGGCGCGTAGCGACGAGGCGGGTGAGGTCGGGTTCACACTCTACGTCGACGCTGGAGTTGGCTCGGCGCTTGGCGGCGCGCTGGCGACGGCGGGCGCGGTGGAGCTCGACCCTGCGACCTTCGACCTCCTCCGTGTCGAGGCGGGGCGTCCGGCGTTCCCCGCCGACATGAACCAGGAGACCATACCGCTCGAGGCCGGCATCGAGGACCGTGCGATTAGCACGACGAAGGGCTGTTACGTCGGGCAGGAAGTGATTATCAGAATCTTGCACCGCGGCCAGGGTCGGGTGGGGCGTCGTCTGGTTGGTCTGGGTTTCGAATCGCAGGGCGAACCGCACGGCGAGCCACCCGCCGCCGGCGCCATTCTGACCACGTCTCTTCGCGACGGAGGCACGAGTTCTCCCAGTGGAGATGCTGCGCAGCCGGTCGGCGTCATCACGAGCTCGGTGTGGTCGCCGGCGCTGGACCGGCCGATCGCGCTCGGCTACGTCAAGCGCGAGTTGACTGAGCCGGGCACCGAGCTCGTCGCCAGAGATGGCGACCGGCAGCACTCCGGTGTCGTCACGCCGCGTCCGTTCCTGTCGTTGCCAAAGGCATCGTCGTTGTCGGCTCGCTGCTGAGCCCAGTGCTCAGTCGAGCTACCCTCCAATCAGATCAATCAGCTCGAGGTCGGCCGGCGGAAAGCGCAGTGTCCCCAGCTCGGCCCTTGACACCCACCGCAGGCGCTGTCCCAGAACCGGTTTCGGATCTCCGATCAGCGTACACCGGTAGAAGTGCAGCTCGACCGTGCGGTCAGGGTAGGCAAAGCTGGTCTCGAGAATCTTGCCCCCGATCTCGACCGCGACGTCGAGCTCTTCGCGCATCTCCCGCTCCAGACACCGACGGTGGTCTTCGCCGTCTTCCGTCTTGCCACCGGGAAACTCCCAGTGGCCGGCCAGATGTGTGCCCGGGAGCCGTTCGGTTACGAGCAGCCGGTCCTCCTGCTCGACGATTGCGGCGACCACGACCACGCACCCTGATTGCTGTTGCTGGGAGCGCACTAGGTTCCTTCCTTCCCGCCGGTTCCGTTTGGGCTGGCGGGGTTGAAGGGGTATGTCTGGCAGATTGGGCGCATCGGACAGACGACACACCTAGGCCGTCGGGCCACGCAAACGACTGCGCCGAGGTCCATCAGCGCTTGGTTGAAGTCGAATACGTCACGACGCGGGAGCAACGCCTCGGAGAGCGCCCACAAACGCTTCTTGGTTGCCGCGGCATTGTCACCTTGGCTACATCTGCCACCGTGGCCGTCATCGTCGTCGTTGCCGTCAGGGCGACCACGCTGACCGTTGCCAAAGACGCGAGACAGCACACGGGCGACGTTGGTGTCGACGATCGGGGCGCGCCGGCCGAACGCGAAGCTTTGCACGGCGCCGGCTGTGTAGGCGCCAATCCCCTTGAACGATCGCAGCGTCTGTTCGTCGGATGGGAGCTTGGCGTCGTAGCGGGCGACCACCTCGCGGGCGATGGCGTGCAGGCGTTTCGGTCGCGCGTTGTAGCCGAGAGGGCGCCATGTTCGGCCGACGTCACCAGGTCGTGCTGCGGCCAGCGCTTCGAGTGAGGGGTACTTTCGCAGCCACTCCTCGTACTTTGGCAGGACACGGTCTACCTGTGTCTGCTGCAGCATCATCTCGGACACAAGGATGTGGTACGGGTCTTTCGTGTTTCGCCAAGGCAGATCGCGCCCGTTCCGCCTGTACCAACCAAGCAGCCGACGACGAAACCTGCGCCGCAGCCCCGGTTGGGGCAGCCCATCAACATTATTGGCCGGTGCGCCGGCGGCTCCTGGCCGCGAAGATGACTGCATGACCGCAGCACTATAATTCAAACGTGAAGATCTACACGCGCAGAGGTGACACGGGAGAGACGGGTCTACGTGGTGGACGCCGCGTCTCCAAGGCCGAGCCGCGGGTCGACGCCTACGGTGAGGTGGATGAGCTCAATGCGTGTCTCGGTCTGGTGCTGTGCACCGCTGTCGACCCTGACCTGGTCGAAATGGTTGTTCAGATCCAACATCAGCTTTTTTCGCTCGGTGCGTCGCTCGCCGACCCGACGTCGAGTGCCGCGGCTCGGGCGAAGGAGTCGATCGGACAGGCAGATGTGGAACGACTCGAGGGATGGATCGACCGTCTCGAGGCAGAGCTCGCACCGCTACGCCGATTCATCCTCCCCGGCGGGCATCCTGCGGCCGCCGCCGCGCAACTCGCCAGAGCGGTGTGCCGGCGTGCCGAACGTCGCATGGTGGCGGTTGGTGCCGAGGCGGTCGGGGCGGTGGCGTTGGCCTACGTGAACCGGCTGTCCGATCTGTTGTTCACCCTGGCCCGCGCCGTCAACGTCAGAGCGGGTGTCAGAGAGCAGGAGTGGTAGCCGCTGTGGGCGGCCGGTCGTTTGCGTCCGCCTTCGCGTCCCGGTTCTCCATATCCGCCTTGACCGCATCGAACACGCTCCGGGCGAGCTCCTGCGACACGCGTTCGCGGATGCTGCCGCACCCGACCAGAGTGTCGCCAGCCCTGGTTCTTACCAGCACGTCCCAGCGGTCATGGGCGATTCCTTCCGGTCGGTCGGCGAACGAACCGGAGTGCCCAGGCGCCTCGGATCGGGAGCGGCGGGCGATGTAGGAGGCAATCGGCGACCCGTTGATCAACACCTTGACCACCCTGATGTCGTTCTTTGCGATCGCGGTGTCGCCGCTGTAGAAATGGTCGGCGTCGGCAGTAAACAGCGTGAGGCCGTCACTCGTCGGTATTTCGGCGAGCACCGTCCGTCCCGCCGCAAGCAGTTCGCGTCGCTCGCGGTCCCGGCTGAGACGATGAAACCGGAGTGTCGACGCCAGGCCGAGCGCGAACAGAAAGAGACCGAGCGCGATGAGGCCGGCGATGAGGTCGCGCATTGGGATCAATGCTAGCAGGAGACCGATGTCGTGATCGGGGTTTGAACGGTAGAATCCCGGAGACGAATTCTGACTGCCGTGTCATCATCCGCTACGGACCTTGCTTCGGCCTATGACGCCTGCGCTCGCCTGGCACGGTCCCATTACGAGAATTTTCCGGTCGCCTCCTGGATGCTGCCTCGGTCCATGCGGCCCCACATCGCCGCGATCTATGCCTTTGCCCGCACCGCTGACGACTTTGCCGACGAGGGGGACGTGGCCCCCCAGGTGCGTCTGCGCCGTCTCGACTCATGGGGCGAGCGGCTTCAGCGCTCGGTGGACTCTTCGATCGGAGATGGGGCGGTCGATGGTGGCGCGACACCAGAGGAGGCACCGGGTGACGGGGTCGACCATCGGGCGGTCTTTCTCGCGCTCTCGAACACCATCAGGGTCTGCCGGTTGCCGGTCGGCCTCTTCGAAGACCTCCTGAGCGCGTTCCGGCAGGATGTTGGCACGCACCGCTACGAGAGTTGGGACCAGTTGCTCGACTACTGTCGCCGGTCGGCGAACCCGGTCGGACGGTTGGTGCTCCGGGTCGCTGGCTACGATGAGGCGGCGCTCGACCATGCCTCCGACTGCTTCTGCACGGCGCTTCAACTGACCAATTTCTGGCAGGACCTCGAGCGTGACCATGCCGCCGGGCGGATCTACGTGCCGGCCGAGGATCGGACCGTTTGTGGCGCCCTGGAGTCCGATCTCGCCGGCCGCCGACTGACACCGGGCTGGCAGGCGGTGCTCGAGGGGGTCGGCGAGCGCACACGGGCGCTGTTCGACCAGGGGCGCGGCGTGTGCGATGGCGTCTCGGGCCGCCTGGCGATGGAGCTGCGGCTGACCTGGTTGGGCGGTCTCCGGATTCTAGAACGGCTGGAGCAGAGCCGTTTCGACGTGTTCGCCCAGCGACCGGCGCTTGGCGCGCGTGACGGCATGGTCATTCTGTGGAGAACCCTGACCTGGCGCCGCCGCTGACGAACTGTTGACCTGTGGCTCGAGATACGAACTTCTATTACTCGTTCCTGGTGCTGCCGAACGAGAAGCGGCGGGCCATCGTGGCGGTCTGGGACTTCTGCCGCGCTGTGGACGACGCGGTGGACTGTCCCACCGCTGAGGGGGTCGGAGGCTCGCCGGCCGAAGCGCTCAGACAGTGGCGGAACGAGCTGGCGGCCTGCTACGGCGAGCAAAGGCCCGGCACCGAGCAAGGTCGCAACCTGAAGCCGTTTGTCGCTCGCTTCGGTCTGCCACGTCGCCCGTTCGAGGACCTGATCGACGGCGTGGAGATGGACACGGTGGCCCGGCGGTATCGGACCTTCGACGATCTGTATCAGTACTGCATCCGGGTCGCGTCGGCCGTCGGTCTGCTGTGTATCGAGATCTTCGGCTATCGCGACCCGGTCACCCGCGAGTACGCCGTAGCACTCGGTGTCGCGCTCCAACTGACCAACATCGTCCGCGACGTGCCGGCCGATCTGCGTGACGGTCGGCTCTATCTTCCCCTCGAGGATCTCGAGCAATTCGGGTGCACGGAGGACGACCTGCGCGCTGGGCGCTCGGACCGCGTTGTCGGGCTGTTGCGGCATGAGTGTGGAAGGGCCAGAGAGTATTACCGCAAGGCGCGCGCGGTGCTGCCCTCGACAGATCGACGCCGGCTCGTCGCGGCCGAGATCATGGGAGCGATCTACTTCGCCATACTCAAACGCATCGAACGGCGGGGCTACGATGTGTTCTCCGAGGTCGTTCGTGTCTCTCGTCCTCGCCGTGCCTGGATCGCCGCCACCGTGTGGCTCAGGACGCTGGTTGGGGTATGAGGCAAATGTCTGAGGAGGCAGGAGGCAGGAGGCAGGAGGCAGGAGAGGTCCGGAGGGCTTCGCCGATAGCTGAGGATCTGAGAGGGTCGGAGTGACGGGTGACGGCTGGACCCACGACGTCATCGTCATCGGCAGCGGGTTCGCCGGGCTCTCGGCTGCCTCGATGCTCGCCGAGCGTGGTCGGAAGGTGGTCGTGCTCGAGGCGCGGAACAGGCTTGGCGGTCGCGCCACCTCGTTTCGGGACGGGATGACCGGTGAACTGGTCGACAACGGTCAGCACGTCCTGTTCGGCTGCTACCGGGAGACACGCCGGTTTCTCACGCGGATCGGCGCTGCAGATCGCCTGCGTCTGCAGCCGCAGCTGGACGTCACCTCCATTGACGAGTCTGGACGCCGCACCCGCCTCGTTTGTCCGCCGCTCTATCCGCCGTTGAATCTGCTCGCGGGTCTGCTCGAATGGGACGCCCTCGACTTCCGCGACCGGTGCGCCTGTTTCAAGCTGGCCGGTCCGCTCCGTCTCGCCAAGCGCGAGATGCGCGGTGGCGCCGGTGTTCGAGCCGCGTCAACGGGTGAGACAGTAACTGGCTGGCTCGTTCGACATGGTCAGACCCGTCGTTTGCGCGAGCTGCTCTGGGAGCCGCTTGCTCTCGCGGCTCTGAATCAGAGTCCGGATGTGGCGGCCGCTCCCACCTTCGTCCGTGCCCTGGCGCTGATGAGCGGTACGTCACCCTCCGATTCCGCCGTCGCCCTGCCAGCGCGGCCGCTCGAGGAGTTCTATGCCAGCCCTGCCAGATCGTTCATCGAAGCGCACGGCGGCGAGGTTCGCACCGGTGTGACGGCGCGTGTCCGTACCGACGGCGAACAGCTTCATGAGGTCGAGGCGGATGCCGACCGGTTACGCGGGCCGGTGGTGATCTCCGCCGTGCCCTGGTTCGCGCTGACGGAGCTTTTCCCGTCCGGACCGCCCCTGCCACTCTGTTCCGTCTGCGACGCGGCCGACGCGACTGACTCGTCACCGATCGCCACCGTCAATTTGTGGCTCGACCGCCCCGTCATCGATAGGCCGTTTGTTGGTCTGCCGGGTCGCACCATGCAGTGGGTGTTCGACAAGCGGCTGGTGTTTGGGAACGCCACTTCTCATCTGTCGCTGGTCGCGAGCGGCGCCGGGGCCATCACCGGGTTGTCGAACCGCGCCATTATCGAGTTGGCCACCGACGAGCTCTGCACGGCGTTACCGGCGGCCGGTGACGCCGTCGTAACACGTGCCACGGTCGTTCGGGAGCCGCGGGCCACCTTCTCGCTGGCTCCGGGGCAGCCGGCCCGGCCTGGTGTGGAGACAGGTCTGTCCGGCTTCCTGCTGGCAGGCGATTGGATCGACACCGGGCTACCGGGTACGATCGAAGGTGCCGTCGTCAGCGGACATCTTGCGGCCGAGGCGGCCCTCAGGCTGATGGTTCCTCACGTCGGACGTTGAAGTCGACGAGGGGCGCGTCACACATCTAGTCGAATGCAATCAGTCATCGTTCACTACCAGGAGATCGCGCTCAAGGGCCGGAACCGGTCCTGGTTCGTAGAGCGACTGGTCAGTAACATCCGCGCCGCGACAGCCGACCTCGGCGTCGCGAAGGTCCGCGCGCTGATGGGGCGGATCGAGCTACAGCACGAGTCGGCCGACGACTGGTCGGAGCTGCGCGCTCGGTTGGCGCGGCTACCCGGCATCGCCAACTTTTCACGAGCGGTCCGAAGCCGTTGGGACATCGACGCCATCGCGGATACGGTGCTTGGCGAACTCGAAGAACTGCAGGTCGAGAGCTTCCGAGTGAGGGCGCAGCGAGCCGATAAACGGTTTCCGATGACCTCGCCGCAGATCGAACGGGAGGTGGGTGGTCGCATCAAAGCGGCCCGCGGGTGGCGGGTCGATCTCGAGCGACCGGAGCTGACGGTGCGTGTCGAGATTCTCAACGACGAGGCGTTCTGCCACCTGCGAAAGGAACCGGGCTCCGGTGGTCTGCCCAGCGGTGTCAGCGGCCGTGTCGCCTGTCTGATGTCCGGCGGTATCGATTCACCGGTGGCCGCCTACCGGTTGATCAAGCGTGGCTGCCGGGTCAGGCTGATTCACTTTCACAGCTATCCGATTCTGTCTCACACGTCCCAGGACAAAGTGGCCGAGATCGCTGAGCTGCTGACACGCCGCCAGCTCGACACCCGGCTCTACCTGGTGGCCTTCGGGGAGATCCAGCGCAAGGTGGTGCTGGCGGTGCCGCCGCCGCTCCGGGTGGTCGTCTACCGGCGTCTGATGCTGCGGATTGCCGAGCGTATCGGGCGCGCCTGCGGCGCGATGGCGCTCGTCACCGGAGAGGCGGTCGGTCAGGTCGCCTCCCAGACGCTGGAAAACATGGCGGTCATCAACTCGGTGACGTCGATGCCGGTGTTGCGTCCACTGGTCGGAATGGACAAGGAAGAGATCGTCCGTGAGGCGCAGCAGCTCGGCACCTACGAGGTGTCGATCGTGCCCGACGAGGACTGCTGCACCCTGTTCACACCGAAGCACCCGGCGACAAAGGCCAGGGCGCGGGTGGTCGACGAGGCGGAGGCGGCGCTGGAGGTCGATGCGATTGTCGAGGAGGCGGCCACGACCGCCGAGCGGCGCGACCTGCGGTTCCCGAGTATCGTGGCCCAACCCGACAAGCGATCAGGGACGTCAGGCTAGACCGTAGCTCGCTTGAGTCGACCTTCGAGGGCAAGGCTTCAGACACTATGAGCAGGTCGCTGCGGTAAGTTGAGTTCCTAACCTCGACAGAAAGGAGCTCAATGATGGACACCGCAACGACCGCTCGGAGAGAGTCTACCGCGCCGGCTGGGGTGCTGTATGTGGGCCTGGAGCTGAGCGCGCGGGAGTGGCGCCTGGCGTGCAGTGGCGGGTTGGCGACGCGGGGGATGCAGACGGTGATTCGCGCGGGGGATCGCCCCGGGTGGCAGCGGGCGATCGGGCGGGCGAAGCGGCGGTATGGGTTGGCGGCGTCGGCGCCGGTGTGGAGTTGCTGCGAGGCGGGGCGTGACGGGGCATGGCCGCATCGGTGGTTAACGCGCGAGGGCGTGCACAATCGGGTGGTCGATTCCTCGAGCATCGAAGTGAATCGGCGGGCGCGGCGGGCGAAGACCGACCGGCTGGACGCAGCGAAGCTGGTGCGACTGCTGCTGCGGGTGGCGTTGGGGGAAGTGGGCGTGTGGCGCGAGGTCCACGTGCTGTCGCCGGCGGCCGAGGCGGCGCGGCAGGTCCCGCGGGCGCTGACGATGTTGACCCGGGAACGGACGCGCTGGCGGAACCGGATCCACGCGCTGCTGGCGACGGTCGGGGTGCGGCTGCCGATCGATGCGCAGTTCCCGGCGCGCCTGGCGGGGGCGACGACGTGGGCGGACGGTCCGGTGCCCGCGGCGGTGTGCGCGCGGGTGGAGCTGGCGTGGCGGTTCCTGCAGCAGGTGGAGCGGGAGCGGACGGCGCTCCAGCAGGCGCAACGGGCCGCGCGGCGGGCCGGGGCGACGCCGGCGGCGGTCTGTGCGCAGCGGCTGACGCGGTTGCGTGGCATCGGGGACCGGTGTGCGTGGGTGCTGGCCACCGAGGTCTACAGTCGTAACCTCCAGAATCGCCGGCAGGTGGGCGCCTTGACCGGCCTGACCGGGGTGCCCTATCAGAGCGGCACGGTGGTGCGGGAGCAAGGGATCAGTCGCGCCGGGCTGGCCCAGGTCCGGGCGCTGGCGGTGGAAACCGCGTGGTTGTGGGTCCAGTGGCAACCCACCAGCGAGCTCACGCAGTGGTTCCAGCGACGGTTCGCGCACGGCGGGCCGGGCCAACGACGGGTGGGCATCGTGGCGCTCGCCCGGCGGCTCGTGATTGCGCTCTGGCGGTATGACCGGGACGGCATCGTACCGGCCGGGGCAGTGTTGAAGGCCGGGGTGGCGTAACCGCCCTGGTCGGCGCTGGCGACCGGCCCGGAGCAAGGAGAGGTCCGGCGCGACACGCGCAGGACCGGGCTTCAGAGGGGGCCCGGTCGGCAGACTTCGTCACTTGGCTAGACGCATACAGTATCTGGTGCTCGGCCTCGACGCCGACACGCATAGGAGCTGGTGGCGAGCCTGACTCGCCTGATCCTGACGAAGCCCGGCACCTCGTTCGGTGGTCACAGGAGCGCGGGAACGCGACACGTCTCCCGCGCCGGTCCGTGGGTGGGTGACGGCCCACCGCGGGAGACGTGTCGCTGGAGAGCGTACATACGCACGGAACTTGACAGGAGCGGGGCTCATAGGAGCCTTGCCTCGCAGGCCTGAAGGCCTGCNCCACAGAAGCAACTCACCTGAGCTCTGGGTTTAGGCTGCGCCACGGCGAATCGCGACGAGGTGCGCGCGCGTGCGGATGTAGAGCACACCCTCCGACAACGCAGGTGTCGCCATCAGCGTCTCACCCATCGGGTTCTCCGCCACAACCTCGAAATCCGGTCCGGCCTGTACCACGAAGACGCTGCCGTCTTCACTGCTGAAGTACACCTTGCCATCGGCCGCGACCGGCGACGCACTGAACCCGGAGCCACCACGACCGATCCGCTCCTGATACAGCCGGCGTCCCGTCCGCGGCTCGTACACGCTCAGAACGCCATTGTCCCGGCAGTTATAGAGGAGCCCGTCGTAGACGACCGGCGTCTGCATGTAGGCGCCGTCGCGGCCCTGACTCCAGACGACGTGATCGTTCGAGCGTGTTCCCTCTGTCGGGGTGATGTCGCCAGACGCGCCTTCGCGGATGGCGTAGATCGGCGCCGCCAGGCCGTGCGCGTTCGTGACGAAGATGAGGCCGTCGTCGACGACCGGTGTCGGGGTCGGGATGTCGCCGCCTCCGGTCATTCGCCACAGCTCGCGGCCGGTCGCGAGGTCGTACCCACCGATATGGCGAAAGCCGTTGACGACGATCTGTGCGCGGCCATCCACGACATGCACGGTCGGCGTGCTCCAGGTCGGGACCTCGTCTCGCTGCGCGCGCCAGATCTCGTCACCAGTCGCCACGTCGAACGCGGCCAGAAACGAGCCATTCAGCACGTCCGCCTGGATGACGACTATCTCGTCATGAATGATGGGGGAGGCGGCGAAGCCCCACAGCGCAGTCGGCGCACTGAAGAATCCAGATTCCAGAAGGCCCAGGTCGACAGACCAGATTTCCCGTCTGGTTGCCAGGTCGTAGGCATACAGGCCTTCCGAGCCGAACATCGCTACGAGATGGATTCCGTCTGTCGCGAGCGTGGAGTTGGCGTGGGTCGACTTCGGGTGGCGGGGAATCAGGGGCACGCCTTGCTTGGCGACGGCGGTCCAGCGCTCGGCGCCGGTCAGCTTGTCGAGACAGTGCACCCGCCACTGTTGCGGCGTCTCGTCGGCTACCGGTGCGATGTCGCCATACAGACCAACCTTGAGCTCGTCGTCCTGTCCGCTGTCGCTGGTCGTGACGCAGACAAGCGCACCCCAGACGATCGGGCTCGAGTGCCCGAGTCCGGGGATGGGCGTGCTCCATAGGATGTTCTCGCCGGTCTCGGCATTCCAGCGCGTCGGGGCGTCGAATCCATCCGCCACTCCGCGTGCGTGCAGACCGCGGAACTGGGGCCAATCGACCCCGGGCCGCGGTTCTTGAGCCACCGCGTGAGCGCCCAGTAGACAGAGACACAGTGCGGTCCACGCTGACAGCCGCAGTTGCCCGACCAGCATTGATGCCCTGAATGTCATGTGCTCACCGCTCTTTGTCTACGGTTGCACTGGGTCGGTGCCCAGCACGCGCAGAATGGGGTAGACCGAGCCGGATTCGACCTGGCCGTCCAGCAGGTTCCAGTTCACGGCGCCGTCGTCGGAGCGCGGCTCGAGCAGGGTGAAGACCAGGCGGCCGAGTGGTTGCGAGACCGGGATGACCAGCGTGCCGGCGGGGACCAACCGCTCCGCCGGCTCCCAGGCGCCCTCGACGATCCGCTCCCGGTGGCCTTCGAACAGCCGGTTGGCTTGTGACGAGCCGGTGATAACGAACTGTTCAGCCGTGAGAGTGGCCTCCTCATCGAGCGATGCCCCGTCGACACCGTGCGCGGCCAGCAGATCGACTACCGCCGTCAGGTCCGCCGGGACGTAATAGGCCTCCGGCGCCAGCTCGTCGCCGTCATCGGCGGCGACGAACCTGCCGTAATCGTACATCATGGTTGGCGTCACCGTTTCGAGACGACGTCGCATCGGCGCGCGCGTGTAGGGGTTCTCCACCTCGTCGGTCTCTCCCAGCAGAATCTCGACCGGTTCGGCCGAGCGGTCCGGTATGGCGCGGGTCGCGAGGCGCGTGCCGACGACCGACTCGCCGTTGATCCGATCTACCAGATCGGCGATTGCGCCGGCGCGCTCGCTGGCGAACGCGAGCACCTCCTCGACGAAGCGGAGCGTGGCGGCGACCCGTTCATCGAACGGGGCGTAGGCGTAGGCCTCGCTGAGGATGCCGAACCGGTTCCGCAATCCGACGTAACTGTTGTTGAACCGTGGGCGGTGGTCGAACGTGTTCCATGTCGGTTCGGTTCCTGCACCGCGCGGCGTGTTGCCGTAGTAGTACACGTCCCACCCGTAGGTCGCTTTGATCGCCTCGGTCACGGCCGGCAGCCACTCGTCGCGGAGCAGCGCGTCGATCGCCGGATGGGTGTTGGGGTGCAACGGCGGCGCGTAGGTCAGGTGATAAGCGTGCTCGGTGCCGTTGGTCGTGTGCAGGTCGACGACCACGTGCGGGTCGTAATCCTGATAGGCGCGTGCCAAGGCGCCCGCCTCGGGTGACTCCAGTTTTGTGTGGTCGCGGTTCAGGTCGAGGCCCTGCGCGTTGGTCCGCACGCCCACTCCCTGGAATGGGCCGAACTGAAACGGCCGGTTGTCGGGCCCGATCAGCTCGTTGCCGTCGGCGTTGTAGATCGGCGCGATGAGCAGCGTCAGCGACGAGAGCCAGTCGTCGTGCTCGCCCGCCACGAGGTCGCGGAGTAACATCAGCAGCGCTTCCTTGCCACACACTTCGCCGCCGTGGATGTTGGCCTGTAGCCACACCCGGGTGCGGTCACCCGACGTGACCGACTCCGGACGCGCGTCGATCGTGTCGCCAACGATCACGAGCGGCAGCGGGCGTCCCTCGACGGTCGACCCAACGGTGGTGACGTGCACCCGGTCAGACAGTCCGGCGGCGCGCTCGAGGAACTGCACGACCTCGCCATACCCGGTCGACTGCTCGTAGCGCGTGCGTTCGGCGCGGGTCGTCAGCAGCGGCTGCTCGCTGGTGGGGCCGCCGGGGCCGCACCCCAGCATCAACATGACCAACAGACCAGCGAATGCGGCGACCCGGCAAGAGCGAGCTGTCATACACACGCCTCGAGCTGGCCGACGACCTGGTCTATCTCCGCTTCGGTGGTCGTGCGTCCGAGGCTGAAGCGGATGGTGCCGAAGCCAATGTTTGTTACAATGCCCATGGCGGCCAGCACCGGCGACATCGTGCGGTCGCCCGTGTGACAGGCCGAACCGGTGGAGGCGGCGACGCCGTCCAGCCGGGCGAGGATCTCGTCACCGAATCGTCCTGGGAACGCGACGCTGAGTGTGTTTGGCAGTCGCTTGGTCGGATGCCCGTTCAGCACGACGCGGTCACCAAACGTGTCGCGCAACGCCTTCCAGAACTGTTCCCGTAGCTTCAGCACCTGGTCGCCGCATGGGTCCGATTCGGCCAGACGACAGGCCGTGCCCAGCCCGGCCGCCAGCAGTGCAGTCTCGGTGCCTGCTCGCTGGCCTCGCTCGTGACCGCCGCCGTGGATGAGCGGTGTCAAGGTGACGCCGCGCCGAACATAGAGCGCGCCGATCCCTTTTGGCGCATACAGTTTGTGTCCCGCGAGGCTGAGGAGATCGACCCCGAGATCATCGACGCGGGTCGCAATTTTGGCGACCGATTGTGCCGCGTCGGTGTGACACAGCACGCCGTGTTCGCGCGCGATCCGAGCGATTGCCGCGATCGGCTGGATGGTGCCAACCTCGTTGTTGGCGTGCATGACGCTGATGAGCACTGTCTCGGGCGTCATCGCACGGCGGATGTCGTCGGGGTCGACGAGCCCGTGGCGGTCGACGGGCACCGTGGTGACGCGCGCCCCAAACCGCTCGACGAAGCGGCACGGCTCGACCACGGCCGGGTGTTCCACCGAGGTCGTGATGATGTGGGGCGTTGGCGATGCAGCGTCGAACACGGTCCCTTTGATGACGTGGTTATTGGCCTCGCTGCCGCCGCTGGTCAACACCACCTCTTCGGCCGCACACCCCAGCAGGGAGGCTACCTCGCCGCGCGCCGTTTCGACCGCGTCGCGGGCCGGTTGGCCCGCCCAGTGGCCGCTCGAGGGGTTGCCGAAATGTTGGTCCAGGTACGGCCGCATCACCGCGCCCACTTCGGGTGCGATCGGCGTGCTGGCGTTGAAATCGAGGTAGATGCGCACCAGTACGTGTCTCGGGCGGAACTTCCAGAACGGCGTGGTCTGGCAGCCCGTGGCAAAAGCCCCGCTGCATTCAACCGGCGCTAAATCCCGGCTGCCGGCGTTACTTCTCGGTCAAATACTGCCGGTATTTTCCCTCGTCGCGCCTTGTCAGCCGGGTCCATCGCCAGTTTCGGTGCAACGCGGGGTTTTACCACGGGCTGTTAGTCAGGCGATCGGACGTCCGGTCCAGGCCCCGGGTCGTTGCGGTCCCGTGCTGCGTGTCGGCCCCATTCTACCGGGGAGCGGCGGTAAGATGAGAGGGTCTGCCTGCCCAGGATGCTGAATGATGACATGTAACGGTCGGCGCGGTTCGCGACGTCTCCTGGCGCGCTCCTGCGTGTGGGCGGTGTTGCTGGCGGTCGCCCCTTCCTACATACATGCCCAGACCACCGCGGAGCCCGCCGTGACGACCCAGGCCCGTCCAACACAGGGCAGCACCGAGATCGACCTGTTCATGGAGCGGGTACTCGACAACCGCGATGCCTCGTGGCGCCGGCTCGGCGACTTCATCCTGCGCGAAACCGAGACATTCACGTTCGAGGCGCCGCTCGGGATTCCGCTGTCCGGCTTCCGCCGTGAATACGAGTGGTATATCCGGGACGACGTGGTGGTGCGCAGCCCGGTGCGGTTCGACGGAGTCGATCTCGACGAGCAGACGCGTGGGGAGTACGAGGAAGACTGGCTGCGGCAGGAGCAGCGTCGACGCGGTCGTCGTGACAACCGGCGCCGGACCATGAGCCGGCGGGACACGGAGGACAACGTCGCGATCGCGATCGAGCGGTCGTGGGGTGGCGAGGTGAGCGAGTCGCTACGAGATCGGATTGCCGCCGACGCGGACCTGATCGGCGACGACCACGCGGCGATCACGCTCAACACCGGTGCCATCCTCGACGAGTTGGGTGGTGTCGAGGGTGTGGGGTTCGGCGCGGCGGCGGCCCACACGCACGATCTGTTCGTCATGCTCGAAACAGACCGGCTGAGCACGACCGAGGTGGGACGCGCGTTGCGTCGACCGTTGGCAAGCCTTGTCGATCGGATCGATCTGGCCGAAACCGATGAGGTGGCGCAGCTTGTCGAGCTGGCCGAGCTCGGGGCGCGCTTCGCGCTCGACGCGCGCGATGTGGGCCCCTACGTCGACAGGGCGGCCCGGCGCCTCGAGGAACAAGGACAGGCCAGCGAGGCCACGAGGCTCGACGAGATCCGGAGCGGGCTCGTCACGCGCGCTGTGTCGGAGGGCGAGGCCGGCGACACCGATGACGGGGTGCTCCTGGATGCGGCGCGCCTGGAGCCCCGGTTCATTTCCGAGTCCTACTTCATGGAATTCACGTTCGAGCCGGGGAACTACTACTTCGTGGGCCGCGAGACGTTGGCCGGTCGCGAGGTCGTGAAGATCGAGTACTACCCGACCGATTTCTTCGACGACGGGCCGGATTCTGGCGACTCGGATCTCGACGACCGCATCGAGCGCGGGTTCAACAAGACGTCGCTCGTCACGCTCTGGATCGATCCCGACGTCCATCAGATCGTGAAATACACCTTCGACAACACGGGGCTCGATTTTCTCCCGGGTCGGTGGCTCTTGCGTGTCGGTGATCTCGAGGCGTCGATGGAGATGGGGCAGCCGATCGGCGACGTCTGGCTCCCCGTCCAGATGACGGTCTCCGGCAGCGCCACGACGGCGCTTGGCGACTTCGACGTGGCGTTTACGCGCCAGTTCTCCGACTACCGCGAGGCGCGCACCAGCGGCAGGCTCGTCGACGTCGGGGCTCCGCGGTGACCGGGCGCCCCGCCGCGGGTGCGGTTGCGCTGATCTTGCTGTTCGCGTCGGCGTCAGCCGCCCAGCCGGCCGCCTCGGCTTCGTCCGAGGTGGTGACCCAGCTACGCATTCACGGGAACTACTCGATCCCCGACGCCGACGTGGTCCGGCTCGCCGGGGTGGCAATGGGTGATCGGATCGGGCCAGAGACACTCGACGCGATTGTCGCGCGGCTGCAGGCCAGTAACCGGTTCGAGGACGTGGAGGTGCGCAAGCGATACACGTCGCTGAGCCGAAGCGACGAGGTGGCGCTGATTCTGGTGGTGCGCGAGCGCACGTCGCCCGATGCCGGCAATCCCGTTACCCGCGTGTTGATCACCGCGGCGCGGCAAACGCTCTTCATGCCGATTGTCGACTACGCCGAAGGCAACGGGTGGACCTACGGCGCTCGCTTCAGCCTGGTCGAGATGCTGGGCGATCGTGGCACAGTCTCGGTGCCGCTCACGCTCGGAGGGACCCGCCAGGCGGCGCTCGAGCTCGAGAAGCGGGTGGACGCCGGCGTGGTCCACGCGGTCCGTGGCGGGGCATCCGCGTGGCGCTCCGAGCACAATCATTTTCTCGTCGACGAACGACGCACCGAGCTCTGGGTAGGGGCAGACCGAGCGCTCGTTGAACGGCTGCAAGTGACGGCGCAGGCCGGCTGGAGCGACGTCCGGTTCGGTCCGTTCGACGACCGCCTCGCGACCTATCAGGTCGGGTTGGAGCTGGATACGCGCCGGAGCGCCGGGTTTCCCCGGAACGCCGTCTACGCCCGCGCAGGCTGGCAGTGGCTCGACCCGGCGAGCGGTACGAGTACCATCACACAACCCCAGGTCGATGCGCGCGGGTTCATCGGCCTGTTCGGGCAGTCCGTGCTGGCGCTCCGGGCGCTGTATCAGGGTGCGAGCGCGGCGGTGCCGGTCTATGCGCTGCCGCTGCTCGGCGGAGGTGACTCGGTGCGCGGACACCGGGTCGGTGCTCGGGCCGGCGACCGGCTGGCGATGGCCTCGGCAGAGCTGCGGTTCCCGTTGAGCTCGCCGCTGAGCTTCGGCAAGGCGGGTGTGCGGCTGTTCTTCGACACCGGTGCCGTCTGGGACGTGGACGAGCGCCTGCGAAAGACCCGGTTCAGCCAGGGACTGGGGGGCGGGGTATTTCTGAGCGCGGCGTTTCTCAACCTGCAGCTCGACGTGGGCCACGACCTCCGCGGCAGCGCCCGCGTCCATTTTGGAACACGCGTGTCGTTCTAAGCCCAGACCTCAGTCGAGTTGATTCTGTGGCGCAGGCCTTCAGGCCTGCGAGGCAAGGCTAAAGCCTTGCCCCACGAACGTCGACGCAACCGAGCTGCGGTCTAGCGAGGTTGGCGCAGTACCAGGACCGGCCGGCAAGCCCGCGGCAAGTTCGGTGCGGGCGGAAGGGTATAATTCGCCAGCAGCTATGCCCGCCTATGCCACCGTGCTCTTCGATTTGGACGGGACGCTGATCGATTCGATCGAGCTGATCATGTCGTCGTTTCGGCACACGATGCGCACGCACCTCGGACAAGTCCCGCCGGATTCGGAATGGCGGGGCGGCTTCGGGATTCCGCTGCGGCCGCAGCTGGCGCGCTATGCGCGCGATCCGGACCAGGTTGCCGACATGGCCCTGACGTACCGGGCCTACAACCGCGAGCACCACGATCGACTCGTGAAGCCCTATCCCGGTGTCCAGGAAATGGTCAGTGGATTGACCGACCAGGGGGTGAAGCTGGGCATCGTTACCAGCAAGAACCGGGCGGGGACACAGCACGGGCTCCGGCATTGCGAGCTCGATCGGTTCTTCGAGGTGGTGGTGACGTCGGACGACGTGACGGAGCACAAGCCCCGGCCCGCCCCGGTGCTGGAGGCGGTGAGGCGACTCGACGCATCTGCCGAGGAGACTGTCTTCATCGGCGACTCGCCCTACGACTGCCAGGCGGGGAAGGCGGCCGGGGTGTCAACGGCGTCGGTCCTCTGGGGGCCGTTCAGCCGGGAGACGCTCGAGCCGCATGCCCCAGACCACTGGCTCGAGTGTCCCGAGCAGGTTCTCAGACTCGAGTGGGCCTTTCCGGGCGAAATGGGTGGAGGCTGACGCCGTGAGCGATACCGAGCCGACGGAGATTCCAGAGGGCTACCGCCTCTTCGAGTTCATCGATCCCTTCGAGGAATTGGTCGGGCCGTTGTGCTTCAAGGTAGACGCGGACGGTCGGTTGCGGTTTGCCTTCGAGGCCAAACCGTCGCACTCGAATACATCCGGGCAGATCCACGGCGGGATGCTCGTGACATTCGCCGATTTCGCGCTCTGCCTGGCGGCCATTCACGGTTTGCCTGATGAGCGCTGTGTCACCGTGTCGCTGAACTGCGAGTTCACGGCGGCCGGTGAGGTGGGAGATTTCATCGAGTCGACCGCCGAGGTCGTACGGCGCGCACGCTCGCTGACGTTCGTGAGGGGGCAGGTCACGGCCGGCAACCGAATCTTGCTGAACTACAGCGGCATTGTGAAGCGGCTGCCCAGGACGGGCGGGACCCCGCGCACCGAGCTGCCGAGACGGGACGCCGAGACGACGGAGCGTCCGTGATAGTTATGGATATAATCAGACCCAACCTGGTGAGAACGATGCTCTCAAAGGAGATACGCACATGCGTCCTCGTCTGACGTTCTGGATGACCGTGGCCGCGCTCGTGCTCGCCTCGCCCGCGGCTTTTGCCCAACAGGGCGCGGCCGACGGTGAGTGGCGCAGCTTCGCCGGCGATCTGGGCAGCACGAAGTACTCGGGGCTCGACCAGATCGACGCCGACAACGTGGACACGCTTCGTGTCGCGTGGCGTCGTCCGCTGGTCGACGCCGCATATCTGGCGATAAACCCGGATGTTCGCTATTCCAGTGTCTCGACCTCCGCGCCTGTCATCGTGGACGGCGTCGGGTACATCCCGAATGCCATCGGGTTGGTCGAGGCGTTCGATATCGGAACCGGCGAGACTCGCTGGGCCCAACAACCGTATGGCGGCGCCGATGACCTGCGTGGTGCCGGCACACGCGGCGTGGCCTACTGGTCCGACGGTGCCGACGCCCGCATTCTGGCGCAGCGCGGCGAGTATCTGTATGCCCTCGACCCGGAGACGGGCGAGACGCTCGGGGATTTTGGGGACGGTGGTCGGGTCCATCTGACGGTCGGTCTGGGCGAGGGGGCCCGGTATCGCTGGGGTGGCGCCCCGACGGTGGTGCGCGACGTGGTCGTCGTGGGGCAGTCGATGTCGGACACGTTCGAGACCAAGGAAGCCCTGCGCGGGGACGTGCGGGCCTTCGACGTGCGGACGGGCGCGCTCCGCTGGCAGTTTCACACCATTCCGCAGGCTGGCGAGTTTGGCACTGACTCCTGGGCAGACGACTCCTGGCAGTACTCGGGGCATGCCCCGGTCTGGTCGCTGTTCAGCGCGGACGAGGAGCTTGGCTATGTCTACATGCCGGTCACCTCGCCGACCAACGACATGTACGGCGGGCATCGCGGGGGCAACAATCTGTTCGGCCAGAGCATCGTGTGCGTCGATGCCGAGACCGGCGAGCGCGTCTGGCACTTCCAGACGGTGCATCACGGGTTGTGGGACTACGACCCGCCGGCGGCGCCGATCCTGATGGACATCACGGTCGATGGTCGACCTATCAAGGCCGTTGGCCAGCTCACCAAGCAGGCCTTTCTATTCGTGTTCGACCGGGTGACGGGCGAGCCAGTGTGGCCGATCGAGGAGCGGCCGGTGCCGCAGTCTGGCACGCCGGGCGAGCTGACGTCGCTGACCCAGCCGTTTCCCACGAAGCCACCGGCGTTCGACCGGCAAGGGGCAACCGAGGACAATCTGATCGACTTCACACCCGAGCTGCGCGCCGAAGCGATCGCCATCGCGAACAGCTATGTCACCGGACCGCTGTTCACCCCGCCGTCGATTCGAGGGGATGGCCCGAACGACAAGAAGGGCACGATCCAGCTGCCCGGGTCGCAGGGCGGCGCCGACGTGCAGGGTGCGGCGTTCGATCCTGAGACCGGCTTTCTGTATATCCCCTCGATAACCTCGCCGTTTGTGGCCGACATCCTCGAGGGGAATCCCGACCGGACCAACCTGGACTT
This sequence comes from Acidobacteriota bacterium, assembly GCA_002726085.1. Taxonomy (GTDB): domain Bacteria; phylum Acidobacteriota; class Vicinamibacteria; order Vicinamibacterales; family UBA8438; genus NP936. The sequence goes on along the minus strand of PBRZ01000122.1, from coordinate 4,584 downwards.
CGTGAAGGGTAGTCGGCAGTGGATTGGTGGCCCGCGCGGGTTGCCGCTGTTCAAGCCGCCCTACGGGCGCGTGACCGCTATCGACATGAACCGCGGGGAAATCGTCTGGATGAAGCCCAACGGCGACGGGCCGCGGAATCACCCGGCCATTCGGCATCTAAACCTGGGTCCGCTCGGGACACCGGGCCGGCCGGCGCCGCTGCTCACCAAGACGCTGCTGTTTCTGGGCGAGGGCTCGACCAATCTGCCGGGTGGCGGGCGTGTCATGGACGGCATGCCACCCCAGATCGTCACCAACTACGGGGGGCGCTGGTTCCGCGCCTATGACAAAGCCACCGGCGACGTGGTCTGGCAGACGGAGCTCGCCGCCGGCTCAATTGCGCCGCCGGTAACCTACATGTTCGAAGGCAAGCAACATTTGTTGGTGTCGTTCGGAGATGTCAACGTCCCGGGCGAGATCGTGGCCTACGCGCTGCCGTAGCGGGTCAGTCGGCGCAGGCTGGTTTTTGCCGGAGCCACTCGATGCCGGCGTTGCTGGTACGCAGCATGTCCACCGGTGGACCGACGAGCTCCGGCCGATCCGCGATCTCGATCCGGACCAGTTGCTCGGCGAGCCGTGGGAGCTCGGCCGGGAGCTGGGGCAAGGTGCCCAGGTATCCCATCATCGCGCTGGTTTCTCCCACCCCGAACACCTCGGTCTGCTGCGGGCAGTCGCGCGGACAGCTGACCCGCGCCACGCGGAGCTGCAACGTGCCGTCCGGTTCGGTCTCGGCATAGAAGTCCCGCATCTCGAGTTGAGCCACCTGATCCCGAACCGCGCCAAGCGTGACGTTCAGCACGAAGCCGGACTCGAGCTGTTTGGCGAAGAGACGTGGCAGCTCGTGGCGAATGCGGGTGAGCGTGCCCAGCAGGCGCCCTTCGAGCAGTCGCTCGAGCACCTGCGCACGCTCCGCCAGTGTGCCCGGTGTGGCGAGCGCCATGTCCACGAACGTCTGCACGTTGAAGTCGTTTTCCGGGCTCGCCACCAGTCCGGCCGTCGCGAAGATGACGTCGTCGTGTGTGTCGAGCTTGCACGTCAATTGCGGGCGCCGGTCGCCGCCATACCAGACCAGCAGGCTGTCGGCCGCCGCGATAATCACCTGGTCCGGCGTCCGAATGACGGCCAGCGTCGTGGCGTGCACGGGCAGGGTGGCCGCCAGAATTGCGATGGTTGCGGCTGTGCTGCGCACGACTGATGTGACGTGCGTGAACGCGTGACGGGTTTGGTTCACGGCGTAATGACCCATCACCGGCAGGATGTCCCGCCCGCCGGCGACGCGATGTGGGAATGAGAGCAGACCCTAGAATCCGCGCTTGCGGCCTCGGAGACCCCGGCGGCTGCCTTTGGGTTTCGCGGGACGACGCCCGAAGTCCATAGCCGGCGGGCCGTCCTCCATGAATCCTCCCCCCGGTGGTCGTGGCGCCCGATCACGGGCCTCGCTGACCCGGAGATTCCGGCCGTTGAGCTCGGTGCCGTCGAATTTCTCGATCGCCGTCGCCACGGCTGCGGCGTCGCCGAACTCGACAAAAGCAAATCCACGCGGCTTTTCGGTGGCGCGGTCGACCGGGAGAAAGACTTCCGTGACCTGACCCACCTGTGCGAACAGGGTCTCGAGGTCTGTCTGCGACGTTTCGTAGCTGAGGTTACCGACAAAGATTCGTGAAGAAATGATGTCCTCCCTTGTCAGCTCACTGCTGATCGTTGCGGCTCATCCCCGTGCCGGTCCCCGCTCCTCGGGTCTAGACACGGGGACCAGACTCGGTGCCGTGCCATCACGGTGTGTGGAGACGAAAGCCGGTAGGCCTGTCGGGTCACGCGGTGATGCCACGGGGACGTGCCCAACGGGCTCAGCATACTCTGACACCCATGGAAACGCAAAGTATCGGGTGCGTCAGCGTGTGCCTGTCGGGACGTCGGTTTTGAAGAGTGCCACGTCGGTGTCTGGCAGTTCGAGGCTGGTCTGCCACTGGCGGGCAATCCAGTGACAGGTGGCAGCGCTATAGAAGCACACATGCGTCGGATCTCGGATGTAGCGCGAGCGCATGAAGGCTCCGTCGTCGCTGACCCACCTGGTCATCATCGCCAGATAACCCCCCGGTGCCAGCACCGAGAACAGGCGGTCCAGCTCGGCCCGCGGATGATGCAGGTGCTCGATGACCTCGCTGGCGGTGATGAAGTCGTATTGCCGGTTCCAGACCGCCGGGTCCGGCGCGTAGAAGACGTCGTAGAGATGGACGCGGAGCCCGGCCTCGGCCAGCATCGGGCCCAGCGCCGGCCCAGGCCCGGAGCCGAAGTCGAGCCCGACCGCGCCGTGTGCGACACGGGCGATGAGCGGGTTGGCCAGTCTGGAGAGGAATCGGCGGTACCGGGGGTCGGCCGGGTTGTTCTGATGCTGGTCGTACCGCGCCTTCTCGGCAGTCGTATCGACCCGTGCCGCCGGCGGTACGAAGACCAGCGCGCACGTCTGGCACCGCCAGTACGGACGCATCCGGTCGCGGTGATACTCCGACGCGTCCGCCGCGCTACACAGCGGACAGGGAGGAGCGGGCTCTTTCACTAGCGGTATGCTGGGTTCTGAAAGTCTGCGCGGCACCCGGCGTCCCAGAGCGACCGCTGGTTCCCGTGCGCCGGCATCCCGCCAGCGTCCTTTAACAGCCTGGCCAGATGCAGGAGATTCCAGGTCATGAAGGTGGTGTTCCGATTGGTGAAGTCGTTATCGAGACCGCCCGAGCCCTCATCGAGGTAGGAAGGGCCGGGTCCCGCTTCGCCGATCCAGCCGGCATCCGCCTGGGGAGGAATGACATAACCCAGGTGCTGGAGCGAGTAGAGCACGTTCATGGCGCAGTGCTTCACCCCGTCCTCGTTGCCCGTGACGAGACAGCCGCCCACCCGACCGTAGTAGGCGTACTGGCCGTGGGCGTTGAGGTGGTGCGAGGCCGCATAGAGACGTTCGATGACCTGGGTGCAGACAGACGTCTTCTCGCCGAGCCAGATCGAGGTGCCGAGCACCAGGATGTCGGCAGCCATTACCTTGTCGAGAATGCCCGGCCAGTCGTCCTGTGCCCAGCCGTGTTCGGTCATGTCCGGCCACACTCCGGTGGCAATCTGGTGGTCGACGGGTCGTAGCAGCTCGACGGTCACCCCGTTCTTTTCCAGAATCGCCCTCGAGCTGGCGATCAGTCCCTCGGTGTGAGACAGCTCCGGCGAGCGCTTGAGCGTGCAGTTGAGAAACAGCGCACGCAGGTCCGAAAAGTCCCAGCGACTCGTCGTGCAGAGCTCTTCCTGTCGTTCGGTCAGTCTCACGATCTTCTCCCCCAAGGTTGTCGCTGGCAACGCGTCGGCCGACGCCCGTTCGAGCGATTCTTGGCGGAGGCCTCGTTAAAACAACGGGTAGATGAACGGCGCGGCCGCGGTGCCGGCCAGCATGATCAGCGCGCCGATGAGCAGCAGGACCAGGACGATGGGAGTCAGCCACCATTTCTTGTTGTGACGCAGGAACTCCCAGAGCTCGGCGAGCAGTTCCGGCGGCGCCTGTTCGGCCTGGCTCGCGAAATCGCCCGTATTTTGATTGTTAGACTCGTTCTCAGTCATTTTCGATCCCACCTGCGAACTGTCGATCAGAATTGGCGCAAATATCGGTTTACCCGGTCGGCCGTGTCGCGATGCACCCAGTAGCTGGGCGCGGAGCGGTCGAACCGGCGCGCCATCGGGTCCCGACCAAGAACACGCATCGTGAGGCCGATGGGGGTCATGACGAGAAAATAGACGATTCCCAGCAGTAGATGCGACACCGTCCACCCGATCGGGTAGACGGCTGTCATCCAACCTATGTAGATGACCCGCCGGCTGGCGGGCCAGAGGGCGAAGATGGCGCTGAGCGTTCCGCCGACGGCCCAGAGCGCAGCGGCCGGTGTGAGCGCCCCGGTGCGACGCCAGACCAGCAGGCCAATACCGGCGAAAAAGGTCGGCAACAGCAGGCCGAACACCAGCAAATCTCGGCGAGAGGGAGTCCTGTTGATCTCGATAACGGCCATGATTGTGCGGCTGATGCGATGCGGGTCAGTCGAGCGCGAACTCTGCCAGATACTCGTCGGTGGTGTGGTCAGGGGCGTGGGGTTGGTCCCGCTTCAGCAACACACAGCGTTCCAGCACCAGCACGTCCATGTTCGTGGCCATGAAACAGCGATAGGCCTCGGCCGGCTCGCAGACGATCGGTTCACCCCGGACGTTGAAGCTGGTGTTGATGAGGACCGGACACCCGGTGTGTCGCTCGAACGCCGCAAGCAGGCGATGATAGCGCCCGTGGCGGATGGCATCGACCGTCTGGACACGCGCCGAGTAGTCGACGTGCGTGACGGCGGGCACGGTCGACCGTGCGACCTGCAGCTTGGCGACACCCTCGAGCCCCGCGTCGGGGGCATCCGGGGTGCGCTGGCGGATCCCCCGGAATCCGTGGCGAGACATGACGGCCTCACCCCCGGCGGCCGCGGCGCCGACGGCCGGCGCGCCGCGCCGCTCCCCGCCGCCGCGCCGGCCGGCGCGGG
>PBRZ01000121.1 GCA_002726085.1 Acidobacteriota bacterium | reverse complement strand
TGCGGCGGCATGACCCGGACGGCGAGGTGCACGGACCGGACGCCTACGTGTTCGGCAATGCGCTCGGCGAGCGAGTGAAGTCGATCAAGACCGCCTGGCGGCTGACCTGCGCGCGGGCCCAGATCACCGGCTTGCATTTTCACGACCTGCGGCGGGAGGCGGCGTCGCGACTCCTGGAGGGCGATGTCCCCGAGCATTACGTGCAGGAAGTCCTGGGGCATGCCGACCTGAGCACGACGTCGACGTATCTGGCGACAACGCGGAAGGGCCTGCACCAGGCCATGCAGCGCTACGAGGCGCGTGTGCAAATTCGTGCAAATTTGTCGGAGACAAGCGGGGGTCAACGGCGGTCAACGGCTGTGGAGCGTGACACGAAGACCCCAGAAACCGGGGTCGGACGCGAATGGGCATAGGTCTACCGTTGCTTTGGGAGCAGGAGGCCCCCGGTTCGAACCCGGGCGCCCCGACCAACTCACTGTCTCGGTTTCTATCTAAAAGAATGCCTGGCCGTGCCATGAGGCGGACGCGGGCAGCTCCCAGCGGCCGTCGCGAACGTCCCCGACCGTGGTCAGGGTGTTGTCGAAGACCACCGTCTGCTGGCTGACCGATCCAGATTCGACCAGGTCGGCGAACCGCTCGCGCGACACCCGCGCGATGGCGGCCCCGTCGCGATACAGCACCGGTGCGTGATTCACCAGCTCCACGCCTAGCTCGGCCTGCAGCCCTTTCATCCGCCGCACCAGCGCATCGATCGAGCAGCCGGAGGCACCGGCAGCCCGCCCGTCCACCGCCACGAAGATGAACCGGTCGTATCGGAGGTCGCGGGCGGTTTTCAGCGGCACGTCGTGGGCGGCCCACTGCCCGATGAAGGCATCCACCTCTTCGAGCACCCGAGCGCGCTCAGGTTCGGACAACGGCCGTTCCGCCGAGAAGATCCAGAGACGGGCATCCGGCGGCAACTCGTTGAACGGCACACGTGACATTTGCTGATTGTCGCACAAGCGGTCCCGCCCATGACGGCCGCCCCCATCTCGGCCCTGACCGTAGCAGGGTGAACTGGCTCGACCGCTTGGCTGCATACTATGCTGTGATGCCTCGTCAACCGGAGCCCACCGCACACACCATCAACGCGAGCACGCTCGGACGCTACCTGGTGTCGCCGCCCGCGCAGGGTGACGCGGCGCCGCTGCTCGTCGGCTTTCACGGTTACGGTGAGAACGCCGAGTTACACCTGCAGGCGTTGCGCGGCATCCCCGGTGTCGACCAATGGCGGGTCGCCTCGGTCCAGGCACTGCACCGCTTCTATCAGACACGAACCGGCGATGTGGTGGCGTCCTGGATGACGAAGCAGGACCGCGAGCAGGCGATCCGCGACAACGTCACCTATGTCAGAAACGTCGTGACCGCGCTCCGGTCGAGCGGTGCGCCTGACACGCCGCTCGTCTACTGCGGTTTCTCGCAGGGTGTTGCCATGGCGTACCGGGCAGCGCTTGGCGCCGGTCATCGGTGCAACGGACTCATCGTGCTCGCCGGCGACGTCCCGCCCGAGTTGCGGGATGCTCCGGCCGACCGCTGGCCCCCGATTCTGCTGGGCTGCGGGCGTAGCGACGAGTGGCACACAGAGGCCAAGCTTCAGGCCGACCGCGACTTCTTGGAGTCGCGCGACATCGAGCACAACACCGTGGTCTTCGACGGCGGGCACGAGTGGCACGCCGACTTCCACGAGGCGGCGGGCCGCTTTCTCGAACGGGTCCGAGCCGACGCACCGGTAAGCGGAACGCCCGCATGACGCTGAAGGCCGGAGATCGCATTGGCACCTTCAAGGTCACCGGCGAGCTGGGTACCGACGGCATGGACGTCGGGCTACGCGCCCGCGACACAATGCTCGACGGGGAGTGACGGTCCGGGCGGTCTCTTCAAGATGCCTACTCGATTCTCCGTCTCCATCGGCGAGGCGGGTCAGGTGTCCGCGCTCGCCTATTCCGCGGCAACCAACCCGTCGGCGGGCGCGACGCTGGTCCTGGCGCATGGGGCGGGGGCCGGCCAGACGAGCCCGTTCATGGTGAGCTTCGCCGAAGGCCTGGCGGCGCGTGGGCTCGATGTCGTCACGTTCAACTTCGTGTACACGGAGCAGGGACGGCGGGCGCCGGACCGGGGACCGAAGCTGGAAGCGTGCTACCTGGCGGTGGTCGACGCGGTCAGCGCACGGGGCGAGATGGAACGGCCGTTGCTGATCGGCGGAAAGTCGATGGGCGGCAGAATCGCCACCCATATCGCGGCCGCCCCAGACCCGGACGACGACGCTGGTGCCACGGCCGTAGACGTCGCCGGTGTAGTGGCGCTCGGCTACCCGCTGCACCCGCCCGGACGGCCGGAGAAGATGCGTGACGCACACCTGCCTCGCGTCGCCGCCCCGACGCTCGTCGTGCAGGGGTCACGCGACACCTTCGGCACCGAAGACGAGCTGCGTCCCGTCCTGGCACGGATGCCGAACGCCACGCTTCACCTCGTCGACGGCGGCGACCACTCACTGCACATCCGCCGCAAGTCGGCCGCGCCCCGCGAAGAGATCTACGGCGGTGTGATGGACGTCATCGTCAGCTGGATCAACGCTGTGATCTGAAGACGGCAACGCCTACCGGCGATCTTCTGACTCCTGCCTCTTGACTGCTGACTTCTGAGAGCGCCCTCAAACGCTCTCCTTCAGCGTGACGGCGTCCAAAAACGGCATCATGGCGCGCAGGTCGGCGCCGACCTTTTCGATCTGGAGCTCCTGCTCCGCCCGGCGACGTCCCATGAACCATTCACGTCCGGCCTTGTCCTCGGCAATCCAGTTCTCGGCGTAGGTGCCGTCCTGGATATCCTTGAGAATGCCGCGCATCGCCTCGCGGGTCTGGTCGGTCACGACCCGTGGACCGCCGGTGTAATCGCCATGCTCGGCCGTATCGCTGACCGAGTAGCGCATGTAGTTGAGACCACCGCGGTAGATGAGGTCTACGATGAGCTTCAGCTCGTGCATGCACTCGAAGTAGGCGATCTCGGGCTGATAGCCGGCGTCGACCAAGGTCTGGAATCCGGCCTTGATAAGCTCGCTGACACCGCCGCACAGCACCGACTGCTCGCCGAACAGATCGGTCTCTGTTTCTTCCTTGAACGTCGTCTCGATGACGCCCGCCCGCGTAACCCCAAGCCCCATGGCGTAGGACAGCGCGAGCTGTTTCGCGCCACCGGTTGCGTCCTGCTCGACCGCGATCAACGCCGGCGTGCCGCCGCCTTCGAGGAACACCTCCCGCACGCGGTGCCCCGGCGCCTTTGGCGCGATCAGTGTCACATCGACGTCAGACGGTGGCGTAATCGTCTTGTATCGGATGTTGAAGCCGTGCGCGAACATCAGCATGTTGCCTGACTGCAGATTCCCCGCGATCGACTCCTCATAGATGCCCCGCTGCTTGGTGTCGGGCGCGAGAATCATGATGACATCGGCCCAGGCCGCCGCCTCGCTCCCGCTCGTCACGGTGAGCCCATCCGCCTCCGCCTTGGCACGCGAGCGACTCCCGTCGGCGAGCGCGACCCGCACATCGACCCCGCTGTCCTTGAGGTTCAACGCATGTGCGTGCCCTTGTGAGCCGTAGCCGAAAATCGCCACCTTCTTGCCTTGGATAAGAGAGAGATCAGCCGAGTCGTCGTAGTGAATCGTTGCCATTCTTGCCTCGTGGTTGAGATGGCCCGGGTGTCCCAGGCGGGAAAAGACGCTGCTGTTCGCGGCGCGTCAGACGGAGTGGGATACGTTGTCGTCGGTCTCGATCGGCACCGACTCGCCGGTGGGCTCTGTCGCCACGCTCCGCTGCCCGCGCGACATCGCGACGCGGCCGGTACGCACCATCTCGAGCACCCCATACGGCCGGAGCACGCCCAGCAACCCGTCGACCTTGTCCTCGGTGCCGGTCGCCTCGATGATGAGCGAGTCGGGCGCCACGTCGACGACCCGGGCGCGGAACGTGTCGACGAGTTGCATGACCTGGGTGCGGGTCTCGTGGGTCGCCGCGACTCGGATGAGCGTGAGGTCACGGATGACTGCCGCCTCGCCGGTCAAATCGGTAACCCGCAGCACGTTCACCAACTTGTAGAGGTTTGCCTCGAGCCGGCGACCTCCGTTGGCGTCGGTATCCACCACGATCGTCATCCGCGACACACCATCTGTCTCAGTGTGGCCCACGGTGAGCGACTCGATGTTGAACGCTCGGCGGCGAAACAACGAGGCAACCCGGTTCAGCACTCCAAGCTTGTCCTCGACGTGGACGACGAAGGTATGACGCATGGGGTCCTTCTGAAGACGATGGCGAAGCCCTCAGGCTTCTCCTGTCTCCTGCCTCCTGTCTCCTGTCTCCTTCGAGCGCACGTTAGTCGTCCGCCGTCTCGACGATCGGGCTCGGGCTCGGGCGGCGGATCATCGCGTGCAGGTCGGCGCCGGCGGGCACCATCGGGTAGACGGTGTCCTCCTGCTCGACCTGAAAGTCGATTACCACCGTCCCGGACTCGGCGCGGGCCATCTCGATAGCTGGCACCACGTCCGGTCGGCGCAACACGGTCGCGCTGCGCAATCCGAACGCATCGACGAGCTTCGCGAAATCTGGGCTCAACAGCGGTGTCGCGGCATATCGACGTTCGTAGAAGAACTCCTGCCACTGCCGCACCATGCCCAGATAGCCGTTGTTGATGATCGCGACGTTGATTTTGATCTTCTCCTGCGCAATGGTCGCCAACTCGCACATGGTCATCTGGAAGCCGCCGTCGCCGACAACCACCCACACTTCGGCCTCGGGCCGCGCCAGTTTCGCGCCGATGGCGGCCGGCAATGCGAAACCCATCGTGCCCAGACCACCGGACGTGATGAGCGACCGAGGCTCCTGGTGATGGTAGTACTGCGCCTCCCACATCTGATGCTGCCCGACATCGGTCACGACCACCGCCTGACCGTCGGTCAACCGCCAGATGTCGTTGATGACGTGCGCCGCGTAGAGATGCCCGCTGTCCGGAATGTTCTGGACGTCGCGGACCGCCGAGTCTCCTTTCATCTCGGTAATCGCGGCGAGCCAGTCGCCTCGGTCACCACGCTCGACCTTAGGCAGCAGATCGCGCAGCACATTGGCCAAATCGCCGGCCAGGGTCACATCCACGAGGACGTTCTTGTTGAACTCGGCCGGGTCGATGTCGATGTGGATCTTTCGCGCGTTCGGCGCATAGGTCTTGAGGTTGCCGGTGACGCGGTCGTCGAACCGCATGCCGCAAGCCAGCAACAGGTCTGCCTCCTGGATCGCCCGGTTTACCCAGGCCTCGCCGTGCATCCCCATCATTCCCAGATTCAAAGGGTGCAACGCCGGGAACGAGCCGATGCCGAGCAGCGTCATCGCGATCGGAATGTTCGCCCGCTCGGCGAACTCGCGTACCAGATCCGTAGCACCAGACAGCATGACGCCGTGCCCGGCGAAGACAACCGGCCGTTTCGCGCTGTTGATCAGCTCGACCGCCTGCTGATACTCGGCGTCAGATGCCCGCAGATTGGGCCGATAGCCCGGAAGTTGCACCGGGCTCGGGTCCCAGACGAATTCACCGGACGACTGTTGCGCGTCCTTCGTGATGTCGACCAGGACCGGTCCCGGACGACCCGACCGAGCCACATAGAACGCCTCGTGAATCGTCGACGCCACCTCGGAGACGTCCGACACCAGGTAGTTGTGCTTCGTGATCGGCAGCGTGACGCCGGTCACGTCGGTCTCCTGAAAGGCGTCCGACCCAATGAGTTTGCCGCCAACCTGCCCGGTGATGCAGACCATCGGCGACGAGTCGAGCATCGCCGTGGCAATGCCGGTCACCATGTTGGTTGCGCCCGGTCCGGAGGTGGCCACTGCCACCCCAACCTCGCCGCTGGCCCGCGCGTAGCCGTCCGCCATATGCGTCGCGCCCTGCTCGTGCCGAACCAGGACATGCCTAATCGGGTACTCGAGCATTGCGTCGTAGGCCGGCAGAATCGCCCCACCGGGATACCCGAACACGGTCGAAACCCCTTCGCGCACCAGGGACTCCCACAGCATCTGCGCGCCAGTTCTGATGTTTCCCATGATCCGCCTTCGCTAGCTGCGTACTCTCGAGCTACGACGAGACACGCTCAGGCATCCGAAGACAATGGCGAAGCGCTCCGGCTTCTCCTGCCTCCTGCCTCCTCGAGCATTCCGCTCACGCCACCGTCACCGCGCCCTGGGCCGCCGATGTCACAAGACGGCTGTACTTGGCCATCACGCCGGTCGTATACCGCGGCGCCGGCGCCTGCCAGTTCCGCAGACGAGCGGCGATCTCGGCGTCGTCGAGCTCGACCCGGAGCTCGCGGGCTTCGAGGTCGAACACCACGATGTCGCCGTCTCGAACCGCCGCAATCGGCCCACCCTCGGCCGCCTCCGGCGCCACGTGACCTGCCATCAGACCGCGTGTGGCACCCGAGAACCGACCGTCGGTGAGCAACGCGACCGAATCGCCCATTCCGGCACCGACGATAGCGGCCGTCACCGCCAGCATCTCGCGCATGCCGGGTCCGCCGCGAGGTCCCTCGTAGCGAATGACCACGACATCGCCAGGCTGCAACGTGCCCTGCTCGACCGCGGCAAATGCCGCCTCTTCGCTGTCGAACACACGTGCGGGCCCGCGGTGCCGTCTGGTACCGTAGCCACCGGCAACCTTCACCACACAGCCCTCTGGCGCGAGGTTGCCCTTCAACACGATCAGACCGCCTGTTGGTGTTATCGGGTCATCCACCGGACGCACCACCTCTTGCCCCGGGGTTTCCTCGGCCGAGCTCGCTTCGTCGCCGATCGTCTTGCCTGTTACTGTGATCGGCTCGGGATGGAGGACACCGGCCTCCAGCAGTCGCCCGGCGAGCAGCCGGCTGCCACCAGCACGATAGAGATCGGTTGCGACGAACCGACCGCTAGGCTTCAGGTCGGCCAGCAGCGGTGTCTGGCTACTGACGCGATCGAAGTCTTCGATGCTTAGCGCGACGCCAGCCTCCCGAGCAATCGCCAGCAGGGGCAGCACGGCGTTGGTCGACCCGCCGGTCGTGGCCACCGACGCGATGCCATTCTCCAGCGCCTCGCGCGTCATGACCTGCCGCGGCCGTCGGTCGGCTCGTGCCAACTCCATGACCAACCGTCCCGCGTCACGCGCCACCTGCTCCTTGTGCTTGTCCAGCGCCGGGACGGCGTTGTAGCCCATCGGCGAAATTCCGATGAGCTCGCACACGGTCGACATGGTGTTGGCTGTGAACTGCCCACCGCAGGCTCCGGCACCGGGACAGGCATTGGCTTCGAGCGTCGCCAACTGGGTGTCGGTCATCTTACCGGCGGCGTGGGTACCCACCGCCTCGAACACATCCTGAATCGTGACGTCGTGCTCGTCGAACTGCCCCGGGGCGATCGAGCCGCCGTAGAGCACCAACCCCGGAATGTCGAGCCGGGCCAGCGCCATCACGCCCCCCGGTATCGTCTTGTCGCACCCCACCAGCACCACGAGCCCGTCAAACAGGTTGCCCCGCGCCACGAGCTCGATCGAGTCGGCGATGACCTCGCGGCTGACGAGCGAGGCCCGCATCCCCTCGCTGCCCATCGTGATGCCGTCGGAGATCGATACGGTGTTGAACTCCATCGGCGTGCCACCGGCCGCGCGGACCCCCTCTTTGATGTGCTCGGCCAGCTGTCGTAAGTGGTAGTTGCACGGACCGATTTCTATCCACGTGTTCGCCACGCCGATGATCGGTCGCCTGAGCGCCGCATCGTCGAAACCCACCGCCTTCAGCATGGCGCGTGCCGGCGCCCGCGAAGGCCCGTCGGTGATGGCGCCGCTTCGTGTCTTGCCTGGTGTTGAGCTCATGAGTGTCCTGAGTGGCCCCGAAAAAAGAAAAGGCCATCATCCGGTGCGGATGATGGCCCTGAGGATGTTCCTCGTCGGTCGGGTGCATCATCCGCTGGCCGCCGGCGTAATGATTACGCCGACGCTGCGAACAACGACCACGAGATAACGGAACTGGTCTTGAAACATCAGCGTTACCGCAAGAACGTCCTCACATTCTAGCGCGGGCCAGGAATCAGGCTCAAGCTTATAATTCTTACTGTTTCATAACAACAATTAATGGACTGATTCCGACGCGCATTGAATCCACAGCTCGGAGGCCACGGTCACGTCCGGGGCTCCGGCAGCGGATCACCGTCTGGCACGAACCGGAGCGCGACCCCGTTGTTGCAGTACCGCTCACCTGTCGGCGCCGGGCCATCCTTGAAGACGTGACCCTGATGCCCACCGCACCGGGCGCAGTGATACTCGGTGCGTGGCAGAATCAGCTTGAAGTCCTTCCTGCTGCCGATCCTGCCTGCAATCGGCGCGAAGAAACTCGGCCAGCCGGTGCCGCTCTCATACTTGCTCGACGACTCGAACAGCGGCAGAAAGCAGGCCGCACAGGCGAAGAGGCCGTCTCGCGTCTCCTGGTTCAGCGGGCTCGACCCTGGCGGCTCGGTCGCCTCTTTGAACAACACGGCATGTTGATCGGCTGACAACAGCTCGCGCCACTCCTCAACCGATCTCTCGACTGTTCGCGTCTCCTCGGTCACGTCGCCTCCTGCACATCACAGCGTGGCGTAAATGTGCCCCGGTGCAGGACATCACCGCCAGTTGCCAGCTTCTCGGGTAGCCCGTGCCCACCCGCGTGACCCGTGGCCGGTACCAACGCAACCGCCAGCCATTAGGCGTCCCTCGAGTTGCCGCGCCGTCTGCATGCGAGCCGACCAGCCTTACGACGATGGCGGCAGAGCCCAAGACACCATTGGCCACACCCCCGGGCAACCGCGCCGTCACCCTAAGTTTCCCACAGGAGCCGGTCGGAAAGGGCACGGACTACCCGGACCGCGACAAGGGCCCAGGTTTCCAGCTGTTTTGAGACAAAAGAGGAGCTGGCATGGCACTTGTAATGACCCTGTCACAGCGGTCGTCGAGTGGGGCTCGACACCGGGTTGCGCGGCATGACGCCACGCCTGCAAAGGAGACAAAACATGACAAAGCGAAAGGTACTCGCGGTGGCGACGTTGGCTGCGCTCCCGGTGTTCGTCGGTGCATCCCAGTCCGGTCACGGCCCCATCTCGACGCAGACCGAGACAGCGCAGGCCTGGCAGACGATGGAGCGATCCGCGGGCGCCCGGTGGGCGTATGCGTTCGGAATGGAGGGCGAAGAGGCCCTGGCGTTCGGTCTCGTAGTCGCGATCGAGTGCTCGTTCTTCGGACCGGTCGGCAGCATCGCCTGCGGCGCCACCGGTGCGTTGTAGCAGGGCTCGGACAGCGGTCGCACTTTACCCGCCTCGCGCCTGACCCTGATGTGGAGATTCACCGGATGGTCCAGATCGATGCCGGCTCTGGTCACAATAAATACTGGCGTCGTCGTGTTCGCCGTCTGCATCGGCTGGCACAGCTCCAGTGTGCGGCACGTGCGCTTCGACGTGCGACCAGACCGACCAGACGAAGTGGCGGACACAAAGCCCCGGGACACCAGAGCACACGCCACCAAGATCTTCGGTGGCAATGTGCGGGTTGTTGGCGGGCTGCTCATCGGTGCCTGCACGCTCGGTATCGAGACGCTACGGAATCTGTTCTGGAACGCATTCGTGCTCGGTTTCGGCCTGTCCGCGCTGATGCGAAGTTCTCCGGACCTCCTCCCGCAGGTATTGCGCTATGTGCCGCTCGAGTTCTCGGCTTTCGTGCTAGCCGCCAGCGCCGGACACCACCTCGCCTTTACGGTGCTCCGGTGTCTGGCGGCTGGCGAGACGCCGCGGTTCAGCCCGTCGGTCGTGGTGCTCGCCACGGCCCTCGTGATGCTGATCGCTGCGGCAGTCATCGAGGCAGGCGTCGCGCAGCACGTCGCCGAGCTCACGCCGTAGCACGCTGGGGTCTCGCATGAGAGACGATGTCCTCGAGCTGTGCGATCTCCACCGCGCCTTTCCGGGTTTCGACCTGGGTCCGCTGTCGCTGCGGCTCCGACCCGGGTGCGTCTACGGGCTGCTGGGGCCAAACGGCGCCGGCAAGACGACGCTGCTCAACCTGATCGCGCTGCAACTCAAACCGACGACAGGTTCGCTGCGCCGTGGCAGCCGGTCGATCGACTGGGGCGACAGCGCCTGGAAAACACGGGTCAGCTACATCCGAGAAGTGCCGTCGTTCTACGACGAGCTGACGGTCGCACACACATTGAACCTGGCAAGTCGTCTCTGCGACCACTGGGACCACCTGCTCGCCGACAGCCTGGTCGATACACTCGGTCTGCAGCCGCAGCAACAGGTCGGTTACCTGTCGAAAGGCACCAAGGTGAAGCTCGGCATTGTCACGGCATTGGCACACCGAGCCGATCTGCTCATCCTCGACGAACCCACTGCCGGCCTCGACCCCACCGCACGCGCGAACCTGCAAGACACGATTCGGCATCTCGCTCACGAGCATCCGTCACTGTGTGTCCTGCTCTCCTCGCATATTTTCGAAGACATAGAGGAGGTCTCCACCGAGATCCTCATCTTGCGCCGCGGGCGCCTCGTATTCCAACTGAGCAGCGACACCGTGCACGACTCGGTGTTGTACCGGACGACGACGCCAGGCGCCGACACGGCATCGCCCGATCTGGTGTTGCACTGGCAGCGCCGAGAGACCGAGTGGCTGCTGGTTCGACGTGGAAGCTCGCTCGACGCCAACCTGCGGCTACGACCAGACCACACCGAGGAGCAGCCGACAAGCATGATTGCTGCGGTCTATCGCGGGACGGAGCACCCAGATGTGGACTAGACAGATGCAGGCCTTGATCGCCAAGGACCTCCGCCTCCACGGTCGGGCCATGGCGCTGACGATGGGCGGGTCGCTCGTACTGATCGCGCTGGCAGGACATGTCGCGCCACAGGGAGCCGGACCACGGTCATCGTTCGTATTCAGCATGAACCTCCTGCTCACGCTGCTGTGGAGCGACTGGCTGATTACTCGGGAACGGTCGAAACGCACCTTCGCCTGGCTGCGCGCGTTGCCGGTGGACGACCGTCTCCTGGCGAGCAGCAAGTTCGTGGCGGCCGCTGGATGCTGTGGCGTCTTCTGGATCTTGTCTTCAGGGCTCTTCGCGCGGGAGCTCTGGCGACCGCCGGGGACCTGGCTCACGTTACTGTGCGCGTTGGTGACGTTTGGGGGACTCTCGGTCGCCACGAAGTGGCGTTTCCCATGGCGACTCGGGCATGTGCTGCCGCTCGCCATCGTGTTGGTGCCTGTGCTGCTCTTCATGATGCTGGCCGACGAGGGCACCGGCGTGCGAGAGCGGCTCGTCGCCACGTGGAACGCCCCCTATGGCCGACCAGCTGCGATGGCATCCCTGCTCGCGCTCTATGCCGCGATTGTCGCGATCACTGTTCGGTGGGTCCGCCAGGCCGACACATTCCAGCTCACCGACTGACACTGCCTGACAATGCTTGGCAATGTCTGACAACGTTTGACTGCCCTGCGTTCCTTGGCCATGTGGAGCCTCTTCTGGAGTCCGGTCCGGTTCTTCGGCACCCGCCGCCACTGCCGTCCGAGAGTCCTCACGGCCCTGGCAGCGCCCGCCCTGTGTGCGGCGCTGCAGGGTATCGCGGTCGCCATCTTCAGCGGCCGGACACGCCCGGTGCTGGAGGCTGCCCTGGCACGGTCCGATCTGCCGCTCACCGGACTGCCCGGCGCCCCCCTCTTCGCCGCCATGAGCATCCTGACCTATCCGATGGTCTTCGGTCTCCTGACGCTGGCAGTCCTCGCCCTGGACGTCGTGGTCAAGGACTCCGGACAGCCGGCGCGGCTGACCGAGTTTGCGGCGCTGAGCTTCTACACGCAGGTGCCGTACTGTGTGTTGATGATCGCGATCGCCTGGGTCTTTGTGCCGGATCCGCTCAGGTTGCCCGTCGGCTCCTCAACCGTGGAGTTGCTGACCGAGGTGCAGCGCTATCGAGCGACGATGCTGTCCGAGCCGCTCCTCTCGACTGGCAGACTCCTGTCCTACTACTCGCTGCTCTGGCTGGCGACCGTCCTCAGCATCGCCCTCGCTGTGGTTGACGGACTCTCCACCCAGGCCACCGTCGCGATCGCGATCGTGCTGTTTGCGGTCTGCGCCGCCGGACCGATATTCGGCGCTGCTGTGAGGCTGCTGACATGACCTTCGACCCCGTGCGGCGCCACGCCGAGCACGCCGGCTTTGGCGATGTGCCCTCCGACCTGATCTTCGACGCAGAGCGCGACCGGCCGAGCATCGTTGACGCGGTCGAGCGGATCTGTCCGGACATCCGCCAGATCTTGGCGGGCCTGAGACAGAAGCTGCCGGTTGCACGGACTGCGACCGAGGGGGTCGCCGGGCAGTTCTACCGTCTGCCGGGCCACTACCGCAGTCTCTGCTGCGCGATTCCGGACCTCGCGGATCCGGATCGCCTCTGGGAGGGGGACGTCATCACCTTCAAGGGAACCGAGCCGCTCTTGGCGGACTTCGACGACTACTTGGCGTGGATGATGACGGCCCGTTTCAGAGGCAGCGATCTCCCGATCGGGCTGCATTTTCCATTGGTCGTCAACGTGCCGCCCGGGGCGGTGCCGCTGGACGAATGCGACCGCGAGCAACGGATGGCAGCCGCGGTACACGAACGGCATCTGAGCGTGTATGGCGAGCTCGCACAGGCGCCGGTGCCGCTCGTCATACACCGGTGCTCCCCCAAGGACACGATACGCTACGTCGACGCGTTGCGCCGGCACCTGCCGCCACAGGCGTTCGACCGGGTCGAAGCTCGAGCCAGCGCCGGCTGCGGCGTGACGGTGTCCTACTACCCTACCGCCCCGATCCGTGTCGACGACCTCAGAGTCCTGGCCGCCACCACGCCGGGCATCGGTATCGCCGCTGCCGACGGAGAGGACACGATTGCCGCCTGGTGCAGGCTCTTCGCGCGACTCCTCCACCTGGGCTTTATGCCGTTTGCCCCGTGGAACAAGGGCAGGGGATCGTGTGTCGACCCGGGGAACGCGTGTATCGACGGCGGTTTCGCAGACTTGCTGATGCTGGTGCCCTTCCATTCGATTCCCGACGACCGCTGGTTTCGTCTGAGCTTGCTGGCCAGCGTGGGGATGCTGCGCCACACGATCGCGGTCTTCGCGGCCTCGCTTCGTGGCGCGCCGCCGACCCGCTCGGATCCATTGCTCGAACCGCTGACGCAGATCTTTCTGCAGCCACGGCTCCTCAAGCAGATTGAGACCGAGACCCCCCCCAATCAGAGGCCCGATGCCCGACTCCTCTCGTGCGTCAAGCTCGATACCCTGGATGCACTGCTCACCGCCGCGACAGCGGACGCGCCGCGCGACGGACCGTATGCTCAGGGTGCAGGCTCGTGACAGCTCGCGGCCCCCACAGGCAGCTCGACTCGCCGCGTGGCGTCAGGACCGCGGCCGAGCGCCAAAGCGGGTTTGGCGCGTCAACCTGTCACAATCTTCGGTCGGGGAGCGTTGTTGAAGTGTGAGTACACCGGATGAAGCCGTCGGCACCGTTGGTGAGGTGAGCGCGGCCACCGCGCCGTTCGATCTCGAAGCGGTGTTCCGCGCGCACTACGGGCGTATCACGGGCGTCATCGCCAGGGTCGTGCGAGATCCCGCGCGCGCAGAGGAACTGGCTGTCGAGGTGTTCCTGAGACTCTGGCGAGAACCTCGCGCGCAGGGTGACAAGGCCACGGGCTGGCTGTATCGCACGGCCGTCCGCCAGGGACTAGATGAGCTGCGCCGGGAGACTCGACGGGCACGCTACGAACCGCTGCTGAGACTGGCCCGTGGTCTGCCCACACCCGAGGAGGGCGCGCTGGCCGGTGAAGAACGTCAACGGGTCCGCCTCATCCTGTTGGTCCTGCGCCGCGACCAGGCGGAACTGTTGCTGCTACGCAGCCACGACCTCAGCTACGATGAGCTGGCGGCCACACTCGATCTGCGCCCAACGTCGGTCGGCACACTGCTCCGACGTGCCCGGCAGGCGTTCCGAAAGGAGTACGTCAAACGCTATGGCACCACATGACGACCCCGAAGTCGAACGTTGGGTTGACGACCGGATGGCAACGCTGGGTCCCAACCCCGAGCGGCAGCCGAACGTCGAGAGTGGCCTGGCACAGCTGACGGCTCGTCGCGGCACCGACCGTGCCCGCCGACCGTTGGGCACGTGGCTCGTCGCGGTCGCCGCGATGCTGTGGCTCGGGGTCCTGCTGTTCCCGGTTGAGCGACTGTGGCAGACTGGCACACTCGACCGCGCTGACGCCGAACCTTCCGCTCGAGACTCGACAGCGGTTGTGGCGGCCGTCAACGCCGCCGACGCCGGCTCGGGTGTCTCGATGGACGCGCGTCGGCGTGCGCGCGAGCCGCGGCTGATACCGGTCGCGCAACGCGAGTCTGCTCCCGACTTCATCCTCCCAGACATGTCGGGCAGCGACGCCACCTTGTCGGACTACACGGGCCAGGTTCTGCTGCTGAATTTCTGGGCGACCTGGTGCCAGCCCTGCCGAGCCGAGATGCCTTGGTTCGTGGCGTTTCAGGATGTCTTTGAGGACCGCGGCTTCGCGGTACTCGGTGTCTCGGTCGACGAGCCAGGGTGGGACGTCGTCCGACCCTTTCTCGAGCAACGTCCGGTCAACTATCGGATAGCGCTGGCCGACACGATTGACCGGCAGGCGCCGTTTGGTCCCATCAACATCCTGCCAACAACCTGGCTCGTCGACCGGACTGGACGCGTCGCCACCGTGCACGTCGGCCTGGTGGATCGGTCCACCATCGTGCTCGAAATCCGGCAGCTCCTGGACGAAGCCTCGTAGAGGCGTCGGCCACGGCCGAGCCGCGATTGCGCCGATCTCGGGGTACTGGAAGACACTTCCCTTTGATCTTCTACATGGACTACGCTATCTTTACATGTAGAAGCCAATAGGGAGTGACAGCTGTGCTGCACGATCTGTGGTTCCAACTGCGAGCGGCGCGCCTCTTCGATCGACCCGTCGTCTGCGCTACACGACGAGTAGGTCAGGTCGATCAGCCGACGCGAAGCGCCATCAGCAAACCGGTAGGCGCTCCCCTTGACAATCTACCTGACTCTCCATACTCTGGTAGTGAATCTACTAGAGCTATGACGCCACGCCCAACATCCTCCAGGAACGACGGTCTTCTGCCGGGGACCCTCGACATGCTGATCTTGCGCACGCTGGTCTTCGGGCCGGCGCACGGACACCAGATTGCGACCACGATCGAACATACGTCCGAGGACGTGCTGCGTGTGGACCACGGCTCGCTCTATCCCGCGCTGCACCGTCTCATCAAGGATGGACTGATCAGCGCGCAGTGGGGCACTTCGTCGAATAACCGCCGGGCGAAGTTCTACGAGCTCACCCCCAACGGACGGAAGCAGCTGACGCAGGAATCGACACGGTGGGCGCGGATGGTGGATGCGATCGCACGCATCATGCAACCGGTCGGTGACGAGGAGTGACCCCATTCCCTGGCCCGCCTGGCTCGCCCGTGCGCTGTCTCCTCCCGGTGCGCGCCACGCAGATCGACCCGATGGACGCACTGCGGGAAGCGTAGTGCGGAAGAACTCCACGGGCCGGCCGCTTGATACGGGCACCACACTGGGTTCCTGCCGCTCTCCGACTAGGTGGTCCCGGTCACAAGTACGGTCACGCACCGAGGGCCCAGTCGGCGGACACCGCGCTCGGCTCGCTGTAGGCGCGAGGAGGGAGCACACCGGCAGTATTCGACCGACGAGCAACACCGCGGGGTGGGATGCATCGGCGGCCGAATGCGACCGCATTTATGACCGGAGCCACTAAGCTAGTGCGGTGAGCTACCGCATCGTCAACGCACGGATCGTCAACGAAGGCACGGTGCGGGAGGGCGACCTCTCGGTCGCTCGGGGGCGCATCGTCGGTCTCAACGTTGTCGGCCCGCCAGAGGCGGAGGTCATCGATGCCAAGGGGGGCTATGTGCTGCCCGGGATGATCGACGACCAGGTGCACTTTCGCGAGCCGGGATTCGAGCACAAGGCCACCATCGAATCCGAGTCGCGCGCCGCGGTGGCCGGTGGCATCACGAGCTATCTCGAGATGCCGAACACCAATCCGCAGACGGTGACGGCCGAGGCGCTCGCAGACAAGCATGCCCGCGCCGCGGCGCGGTCGATGGCGAATTACGGGTTCTACCTTGGCGCCACCAACGACAACCTGGAGGCGATCAAGGCGGTCGACCGACGGCAGGCGTGCGGCATCAAGATCTTCATGGGCTCGAGCACCGGGAACATGCTGGTCGACGACGAGCAGACCCTGGATGGCATCTTCGCGGCCTCGCCGCTCGTCATCGCCACGCACTGCGAGCACACGCCGACGATCGTTGCGAACGAAGCGGCAGCCAGCGCGCAACACGGGGACCACATCCCCTTCACTGAACACCCGCGCATCCGCTCGGCCGACGCCTGCTACCGGTCCTCGAGCCTCGCTGTCGAGC
The DNA here is from genome assembly GCA_002726085.1 of Acidobacteriota bacterium. Taxonomy (GTDB): domain Bacteria; phylum Acidobacteriota; class Vicinamibacteria; order Vicinamibacterales; family UBA8438; genus NP936. The sequence continues at coordinate 2,067 of PBRZ01000121.1, read as the reverse complement.
TGGCAAGACGCCACGACGCGAAGCTCCACGTGTTGCACATCACCACCGCGCAGGAGCTGGCCTTGTTCGAAGCGGGGGACCTCGCCGACAAACGGATCACGGCGGAAGCCTGCGTGCACCATCTGTTCTTCAACGACACGGCGTATCCGGCCAAAGGCGCCGACATCAAGTGCAACCCGGCAATCAAGTCGACCGCCGATCAGCACGCGATCTGGGCGGCGGTCAACGACGGCCGTATCGACGTGATTGCGACCGACCACGCACCGCACACGGTCGAGGAAAAGGGACGTCCCTATGCTCAGGCTCCGGCCGGGCTGCCGCTGGTGCAACACGCGCTGCTCACCTTGTTCGAGCATGTGGCCGCCGGTCGATTCACTGTCGAGACGGTGGTAGAGAAAACGGCGCACGCCCCGGCACGACTGTTCGGCATCGCCGAGCGGGGCTTCATCCGCGAGGGCTACTGGGCTGACCTGGTGCTGGTTGACCCGACCACGCCCGAGAATGACGCTCGCATCTTGTCCAAGTGCGGATGGAGCCCGTTCAGCGACATCGTGTTCGGCTCCCGCGTGCGGATGACCTGGGTCAACGGCGAGCTGCGGTACCAGAACGGCGCATTCCTGGAGGGCTCAGGTGGTAGAGCCCTGGACTTCAGCCGACCCTGACCATCACAGCCTACGAAAGTTTTCGTTGACACTACGAAGAACATCGTAGACACTCGTCTGCGATGACAAAAAAGACCGTCGTTCCGCGACCGACCGACGCCGAGCTGTCGATTCTGCGGGTGCTCTGGGCACGGGGCGCCTCAACGGTTCGTGAGGTGCACGACGTCCTGGCTGAGCACCGCTCGCTGGCCTACACGACGACGCTGAAGCTGTTACAGATCATGACCGCCAAAGGGCTCACAACACGTGAAGCCCAGGGTCGGGTCCACCGCTACCGGCCGAGCCTGGCTGAGAACGAGACGCAGCGCCGTCTGGTCGGCGACCTGTTGGAACGCGCCTTCGGCGGCTCGGCGTCGAAGCTCGTGATGCAGGCGCTCGCGACGCGACGGGCGTCCCCGGACGAGATTAAGGAAATTCGACGTCTGCTAGCAGACACGGAACGGGCACAGGAGCGTGACGATGCCTGACGTGATCACCGACAACCTCATCATTCGAAGCCTCGGGATGGCGCTCGTGCAGTTCGTCTGGCTGGGCGCCATCGTCGGCCTGCTGACGGCGGCACTACTCGGTCTGCTGCACCGGCGCGCCGCCGCCGTCCGGTATCTCGTCGCGACGGGTGGTCTGCTCACCATGTTCCTGATTCCGGTCGCGAGCACGATAGAACACACGCATCGACTGAGCGCTGTTCCGCTCTCGGCGGCCTCGACCACAGCGTCACCGACACCATCGACGGCACAGCCGCAAACCTGGCGGCCCCCGTTCATGTCCATCGTCCGCCGGTCGTTGGACAGCTGGGTCCCAATCGCCGTGCTTGTCTAGTTCGCAGGCGTGGTGACCCTCTCGACGCGACTCCTCGCCGGCTGGCTCCTCGCAGTACGTCTCCGGCGACACGGCACGCGGCAGGTGTCCGACGAGTGGCGGCGTCGCGTCCAGACACTGTCGCGACGGCTCAGGGTGAGCCGGCCGGTGCGTGTCCTCGAGTCAGTCGTGGTCCAGGTGCCGGCGGTCGTCGGCTGGCTGCGACCGGTATTGCTGCTCCCGGCCAGTGCGCTTGCGGGTCTGACGCCCACCCAACTCGAGGCCGTCATCGCTCATGAGCTGGCCCACATCCGGCGACACGACTACCTCGTAAACGGGCTGCAGACCGCTGTCGAAACACTCCTGTTCTATCACCCGGCCGTCTGGTGGGTGTCCACGCGTATCAGGCAAAAGCGGGAGCACTGCTGCGATGACGTCGCGATCGCACTGTGCGGAGACCCGGTGGAATACGGACGCGCGCTGGCGGACCTCGACGAGTTGCGTCCGCCCGATGGCGCGCTGGTCGTTGCCGCCAGCGGGGGATCGCTGACTGCCCGCATCCGACGTCTCGTCGATGGTCCGGTACCGCCGCCCCGCCCCGCCCTGG
>PBRZ01000120.1 GCA_002726085.1 Acidobacteriota bacterium | reverse complement strand
TCGCTCGCGCTGGTGAAGCTGTCGACCGACAGGGTCGGTTCGGCCGGCATCGACAGCGCGTCTACGAGGTGCGGACGGTCAGGCGTGGCGGTGTCGAAAGAGCCCGAGACCTCCAGCGCCGCACCCTCTGGTGCGTCGCTCTCCGGGGCTGGAGGGGCGCCGCACCCCATAGCGACAAAGAGCCCGACGCACGCGGCCACTGAAACACACCGCGTAACCCGTGAGCGAGAAGAAACAGCCTTGCGTGCCAGTGACATGATGTCGTCCTCCTTGTCTCACTCTCCGGAGACGCCGGGGTCACGAGCCCGCGTGGTCCCGTGGTCGAGGGCGCAACAGGCGCCCCTGCCTTTGGAAACAGCGCGGGTGACAGCGATACAACGCACTGCCGCGGCGCTTTCTCTGCCGCATGCTAGCCAACTGTGACGACGCGTCCCGAAAAATGAGNCCCTGAATTTCCGATGGATGAGTTCTGNCTGAAGCTAACACTTTGGACTCCACGGCAGATATGACCAATGTCATATCCAGCATGACAGGGCGCCACTGCACAACGACACTGTCAAGTTGGCGAGAAGCGAACGCGACGATCCCCCGATAGCTCGGTTTCCATCATCTTTCAGCAGGCACACGTCGCCCCATCCCGGCACACGCGTTGGTGCATGAATCGTTGCCGACCCGTAGCGCCTCTACCCTGTGAGGCGTCAGATTAGATAAGGAAATCTCGGTACTCCTGCTCGACGAAGGCCGGTTGGCCCTCGCCGTCGCGCAGGTCGGCCGCCCGCGCCCGAAACGTCTCGAAGTGGTCGTGCACAACGTGACACAGGACGCCCCGTGCGGGCTGCTAGCCCGGCGTGCTGTCCATCTGCTCGAGCGCGCGGACGCCCGACCGCATCGAGAGCCACCAGGTGGCGAGACTCAGAACGATGCCCGTCAGAAAACAGCCGCCCATCAACAGCTGCTGCGCGGCGGAGAGCGGTATGTCGCGGACGCGTGAGATCAGATAGACCGACGACGGCCACCCGAGCAGCACGATCGACACCAGCACATAGAAGACGGCGACGAGCATGAAGGTGACCCCGCCAAAGGAGCCGGCCACCTGGGTCGCGTTGTCGGCGCCAAACCGGGGATAGCGCGCGCCGAGCCCGGCGGCGAGCCCCACGAGCGCCAGGCTCATGAACGCGATCGCGACGGCGGTCACCACCTTCAGGAACGGGTCGATCCCCATCAGCTCATTCCCGGCCATCGTGAGGCTCTCGGTCAGCACGAACACCGGTATCAGCCCGGTCCAGAACTTCGACCACAAGAAGTCGCCCAGCTTGATGGGAGCGGTGCGGATAATCCAGTAGGCCGCCCCCTCGGCCGAGACCGCGGGAAATACGAAGCGGACGCAGACGGTCGCCATCACCAGTCCGGCGAGACCGAGATTCAGAAATGCGTAGATATTGCGCACCACGCCCCGCATGTACGGGATCCGGTCGAGGTCGAGCACCCGGAAGTTGTACAGATAGACCAGCACCAGAGCACACAACAGCAGGACCTGCGACCACTGGGTGACATCGCGCAGAAACACCTTGAGGTCCTTCACCAGGAGCGTGCGCCGCACCGCCGAGAGCGGTAGCAGGCCGGTGACACGCTCGAGCGCGGCAAGTCTGCTGAAGCTGGTCTTCCGTGCTTCCTGTGCCTTGCTGAACCCGGTGAAATACCACCGGTCGTTGGCGGCACGCAGCAGCACGGTCAGCCCCAGCGCCGTGGTCCAGAGCGCGCCGCCGTGCAGCAGGTCGTAACCGCCGTGCAGGCTGGCAAACAGCGCCTCACCGGCCCAGAACGACGGCAACAGCGGAGTAATCGGCAATTGCAGCGTGGTGAAGAAGGCGGTGACGTCCGGCAGCGACTCGACACGGAGCAACCGCTCCGGTTGCATGTAGCGGAGCAGCAAGATGATGCTGGCGGCGAACAGCAGGCTCATCAGCATCAGGATGTCGCGGGCGCGGCGCGCCGGGAAGATGTTGACCAACACCAGCGTGATGCCGCTGCCCAGCGCGACCGGGATGACGGCGAACGGCAGCACGGTCAGTCCGGCGGTCACATAGAAGCCGACCGGCGCACAGCGCGCCACACCGACGCCGGTCAGGACCGGTAGCAGGAAGATGACGACCATCCAGGACGACTGCCCGATGGTGCGCAGGAACCGGGCGTGGAATAGCCGCGCCTTGTCGATTGGCGCCGCCAGCAACAGACGCAGGTCGTCGGAGAGGAAGAAGGTCGACAACGCGGTGACGATTCCGCTGAAGGCGAGGAACGACAGCAATGTCAAGAACAGCCAGGACAATCCGAGCCGGAGCAGGAAGTCACCCAGCTCGGCGTACTGGTCGAGCTGCAGCGTCAGCCAGAAGCTGCCGGTGAAGAGCGCTGTCATCACCGCGAGCCCGACCGCCCCAAACAGGGTCAGCCGGAGCGAATCGCCTCGCTCGCGCCGGCGGGCTCGGTTCCGCGACGACCAGAGCGACGGCAACAACAAGTACAGAAATGGCACCATCTACTGACTTCTGCCATCTGACTTCTGACTTCTTTGGGCGCTTCCCTCAGACAATTTCGTCGATCTCCTGCAGCCCACTGCCACCGGTCAGCTTGAGGAAGACCGGCGTAAGCTGCGCGTCGTCACTGCCGGGTCCGCCGGCCAGCTGGCGGAGCTCGTCTACGGTGCCCCGGGCGATGATCTGGCCCTTGGCGATGATGCTGATCCGGTCGCACATCTCCTGCGCCACTTCGAGGGTGTGGGTGCTCATGAGAATGGCGACACCTCGGTCGGCCATTGTCTTGAACACCTGCTTGATGAGTCTGGCGCCCCGTGGATCCAGCCCGACCATCGGCTCGTCCACGAGCACCGCCTGCGGTCGGTGGAGAAACGCCGCGCCCATCACCAACCGCTGCTTCATGCCGTGCGAGAACGCCTCGACCAGCTCCTGTTCCCACTGGGTCAACTCGAAGAGCTCGAGCATCTCGCCGACGCGGGTGCCGACCAAGGCGCTGTCGATGCCNTAGAGACCGGCATGGAACCGAAGGAACTCGCCAGCGGTCAGCTTTTCGTAGATGAATGGCCGGTCGGGAATGAAACCGAGCGAGGCCTTCGCCGCCTCCGGCTCGGTCGCCAGATCGTGGCTGTTGACCATGACCCGGCCGGCGGTCGGTTTCAGCAGCCCGGCGATCATCCGAATAGTCGTGGTCTTGCCGGCGCCGTTCGGTCCCAGGAAACCGTGAATCTCGCCTGCGTGCGCTTCGAGGCTGACGCCGTCGACCGCGGTGAAATCTCCAAAGGTCTTGACGAGGTCGTGAATCGCGATCATGGAGCTGGCTGTCCCGCACAGCCGCACCAGCCGTCGGTGTCCCGGGGGAGGGTCGGTATCGGAAACGCCGAGCTCTCGAGCGCGACAGGCGACGTCGCCAGCAGCACCGATGTCGAGTCGGGCGCGAACTCGAGGTCCAGCACGGTCATGCGCAGCCGTCCGATGAGCGGCAGGATGACCAGCTGGCGTTCCAGTCCGCCGCGCGCCAGCCGCAGGTGCGTGCCATCGGCCGGAAATTGGTTGAGCGTCGGCTCGACAGACCACCACGACGCCCCTTCGTCCCCCTCGTCCAGATACACCTCCGGCCAGGCGTGGTAGTAGAAGGCTCCCCGCATGTAGACCAGCCCGGCCGCGATCCGGGTCGGGATACCGAGCGCGCGCGCCATCGCCACATACAGCGCGGTGTGTTCGTTGCAGTCCCCGATCTTCGTGCGCAACACCTCGCGCGCCGACGGGAAACCGACGGTTGGTTTCTTGTCCAGGAGCCCGTTGACGTAACGGGTCAGCGCTTCGGCACGGGCGCGCGCGCCGACGAAGCCACCGACGGCCAGCGCCGCTTCAGCCTGTATCGCCGGGTCGTCGCTCTCGATCAGCGGTTCAGGCGCCAGATACCGTCCGGCATCAGGGTCTGGGGAGCCGTGCGCCGGGGTCTCCGGTCGTGTGATCTCGATGATGTCGCCGTCAATGGTCTGCCCGACGCCGTCGAGATCGGCGCTCGACAGGTCGGCGCCCTCCAGCCGCACCCGGAGCCGCCGCACGCCACGGGGGTCATCAATACGCTGGGTCATGACCGGCACGACCGCCGCCGCCTCCAGCAGATCGGTCTGCACGCGGCCCGGCACCGCCATAATCGTCGCCCGGTCAGCCGGCTCCCGCAGGGTCAGGATCCCGAGTGGGCTTTCTTCGCGGACGACCTCTCCGGTGTCGGTGACCCAGGAGGCGGTCTGCAACCCGGCGAACCTCATGTCCACCCTGAAGGCCGGCATCCGAGTGTTCCCAACTCGCACGACCTCCCGCTCGCCGATCTGCACCACGACCGGGACATTGCTGAGGGTCGCCGGGTCGAACACTATCCACTCGTGGCGGTCGCCCGGGACCAGGCCCTCTCTGGCGAGCCGGCGACCGAGGTTAATCGTCAGCAGCGGGGGCGTGGCGAGCGCACGCTCCTCGGTGCGCGTGACCCCACCCGTCGTGACGTCCACGACCAACCGCCAGCGGTCATCACCCCGGGACCCTACCGGTTGCGGGCGCTCGACCCGACCATGCACCGAGATCGGCCCGGTCCCGGGGTCGAGCGAGAACTCGAATGATCGGAGCGCAAACGTGTCGTCGACGTGGGCCGTCGTGCGAATTCGGGCAGCCGTGGTCGCGCCGAGCAATGTCATCTCGAGCTGCCCGTCCTCTTCTAGACGAAACCCGTCGTTCGTGGGCACGACCTGTCTGACGGTGAACCCGATCTTGGCGCCGCGATAGTACACACCGCGCCACTCAGCGGCGGAGCCATACCTGGACAGGTCGGTGGCCAGATTGACCGATGCCTGGAGATAGGACCGGTTCACGAGGACCGCCATGGTCGCCACCCAGGCAATAAGCACCAGCACCGACACCGACCGGGTCAGCGGCCGAGGCAGCGGTCTCGGTCGCATCCAGGCATGGCGTCGGCGCGGAGCTATTGGTCCAATTGGTGATGATGACGACATCGGCCGCTCCCAGTCTACGGTGCACTAGCAGACATTGCAGGCAACGTACCTGTAATCGACACTGGGGACGGGCGAGATTACGCGGGGGCGCGCAGAGCCGTGCCAGAACGGCACACTGTCACACAGATCCGGGTGTCGAGGCAGAAGCGTGCGACGAGCCGGGCGGACCGTTACGATGTCGCCAGCTAGCCTGGCGGGCCGGGGCCACGGCGCGGTAGACCTGGGCGGCCGCCGCGACCACGCCGACCACGACGGTCCTGGCGCATCCGCACGATTTCGTTCTCGAAGATCTCCATCTGGTCCGGTGTCAGAATCGCGGCAATGTCGTCGTTCATCTGCTCTTGCTCGGTCTCGAACCGGGCCCGGACCTCGTCATTTATCTCACGCAGCCGTTGCCGCCGTGTCTCGAACACCTCGCGCAACTGCTGATCCTGCTCGGCCGTCAGATCGATGTCGGCCGCGATCCTGTCCAGGAGCCGTTCGGTCATGCGTGCCGGCGGAGGGCCGCCGGGACGGCCTGCCAGACCGGGCCGACCGAACCCGGCCGGCGGACCCGAGTTCATCCAGATCAACGGTCTGACCGCCACACCGGCCCCGAGACCGGCGATGAACACGACCAGCACGAAAAGACCGACCCACAGCCGCGCGCTCGTGCTGTTCATCGTACGCCTCCCGACAAGTGACACAAGACGGTGAAGCCAACTGGCTTCTCCTGTCTCCTGCCCCCTGTCTTCTGTCTCGTGGGCATATCCCTAAAACGGCTCGTCTGGATCCGCCGTCAGCACCGCCTCCAGCAAGGTGTCGTCGGTGACCTCCTCCTGCCAGAGGAGGCTGAAGGCCGGCAGCCCCTCCGCCACATCCTCGACGACCCATTCGGCCACCAGGTCGGAGAACTCCAACGGCTCGGCCGCCTCGGTTGTCCCGAATCCCAGCGCCGCCACCAGCATCAATGCGACTGCCACAGGCGCCAGCCGGAATGTCCAGACCCGCCAGTTCAGTACATCAAGCCAACTGGTATCCGGCTCGAGGCTCGCCATCACCCGGCGGGGAAAGCCGGACGGCGCCTCGGCCACCGGACGCGCCGAGAGCACCGAGGCCACGAACCGCTGCCCCTCGAGCGCCTGGCGACACGACTCGCACTGCCCCAGATGCCGCTCGAGCCGCTGTCCCTCATCAAACTCGAGCCGCCCTTCCAGACGCCGAAGCAGCAACGGACCAGCTTCATCGCACTGCATGGCTCGTCTCCTTCATCGGCTTTCCTCCGGCACGCTCACCTGACCTCAGCGGCTGAAGTAACGTTCGGAGCCGCTGTCGCGCCCGGAAGATCCGCGACTCGACGGTGCCGATCGGCGCCCCAGTCACCCGGGCGATGTCCTTGTAGTCGAGACCCTCGACATCGCGCAGCACCACCGCAACCCGCAGATCGTCAGACAGCGTTGCCAGCGCCCGATCGATCGCGTCGCGGGTCACGAGCGTCGTCTCGGCANCCGGCTGACCGGAGGGCACGGAGCCGGCGCTCAGGGTCTGGGTGTCGTCATCGAGGCTCTGGTCCACGAGCCGCTCCCGGCGACCCCGCCGATCGAGGGCCGTCCGGGCGGCGTTGGTGGCGATCATGTACAGCCAGGTCTTGAAGGAGCTCTCGCCTCGAAACCGCCCCAGCGCCCGGTGCGCCCGGATGAACGTCTCCTGCGCCACGTCCTCCGCCTCGCCAGTGTCACGCACGATAGCCAGCGCGAAGTTCACGATCCGCGTCTGATACCGCCGGACCAGCGCCTCGAACGCGTCGAGGCTCCCGGCGGTCGCCTCGTTGACCAACGTGCGATCCGGATCCACTTGGTGTCCCGCGCCCTCGACGACTCACCACCTGACCGGCAATCGTGGACTGACCCTGCCAGTGTAGGCCACGACCTGTGGTGCGACAACCGGCACGGGGCCCACCCGCGACACCTTCGGCTCGTCGAGCTCTTCTTGCCGCATCCACCTGCTTGGACCCGGCGCGCTTGCCCATTATTCCGTCCTCGCCAAATCCCGTCTGGTAACCCACCAGGACGCACCGAGCAAGACGCCCGGACTTTCCCGGTCGTGGCGGTGAAAAGTGCACCAATCACGTCCACGAAACCCCAGTTTTCAAGGCCTTTTCTGCATATTGTGACCAGCAGGCTGGCACGCCGATTGCGATTCTTATCAATGCGGGCGCGGGTTCGCCCGCAGGAGGGTTCGGCGATGCGTGTCATGAGTGGCGTCGTGGCGGTGACAGTCGCGCTGGCATTTGGGCTGGGCGTCGCCACAGCCGCCCAACCACACGAGGTGGCCCCGCGCCAAGTGCCTCCCTACGACCTCGAGACGGAGGCGATCTTCGAGGGGACGGTGACCCAGGTCAAGGAGCACGTGATGCTGACGTGCCCGGGCTGCGGTCGGAACTACGTGGCATCCATGGGTCACAGGGGACCAGGAATCAGCCTTTATCTCTCGACGGCAGTCGGCATCCTAGAGGTCCATGTAGGACCGCTGGGATTCCTGCAAACGTTTGACGTCGAGATCGAAGCCGGCGATCAGGTCGAGATCGTCGGGTCCCGGGTCAACATCAAGGGTCGGACGGTCGCCCTCGCCAAGGAGGTTTCGGTAGACGGGCGGAGTTTGCTCCTGAGGCTCAACAACGGCACCCCACGCTGGGTGCGGAAACGTGAGTGACCCGAGATGCGGAGAAAGTCGCACCCGAGCCGAGAATACGCCGTGCTCTGGGGACTCGCTGTCGGGATGACCCTGCTGGCTCACACGCTCGCGGCGCAGGCGCAGACCACGGGCAGCGACACACCGGGCGCCGGCACCTCAGGCAGCGACGCGTCGGGCGA
>PBRZ01000119.1 GCA_002726085.1 Acidobacteriota bacterium | reverse complement strand
ATCAGCTCTTCCGAATCCTTGGAGTTGATCACCTCTACGGCTTGCTTCACAGCCCGATCCAACCAGGCACGAGCCTCGGATTCGGCGTTGGTGCATCAACGGGAGAGCAGCGACAACCGCCCTGACCCGACGGCTTCACGGACCGATCGCAGACGAGGCTGGCCGACCGAGCTCGGTCATGCGATTCAGGATGTTGCACGCGATCGCGGCTTCAGTGTCCTGGGCCATCGGATGTCGAGCGCGAAGCCGGTCGCCAATGATCGACTTGTACCTGAAGAAGGCGTTGTCCACGCGCGCCTGCCGGTGGTAGCGCGCCTCCTTCTTCCATTGGCAGCGCCCGACCTTCTTGACCCGCAGAATGGTGTGGTCGCGAGCGCTCGCCAGGGGTCTCCCCCGAAACACTGCGGCGGTCCTCGTCGGTGGCACCACGACCGTCGCGCCACGGACACGCGCGGCCTCGTTGGTCGCGATCGTGTCGTAGGTAGTATCTGCAGTGACGCGCGACCGGTGTCCATGCGGTAATCGCGTCGGAGGAGAGCCAGAACGTGATGCCGCCTCACCGGACGAGTGCGCGCTCGTACTCCGGCCAATTCCCGCCGTGGTACTTCGTCTTGTCCTTCGGGTGGACTCGCGACTTCATGCCAACGATCGTGTTCGTTCCGGTGTCGGAACTCCAAGGATATCGCCAGTGGGTGTAACGGACGAGCAGTATTCGCGCACCAACGCCGCTGATCGGTGTCCCTACCAGAAACTAGATCGGCGTGGGAGGTGGTCCGATCGCGTGGGCTCAGCGTCGCCTACTGCGTCTGGAGCCGCGGCTCGAGCGCGAAGAACCACGTGTCCCCCGACTCCGCCATGTCGGCGCTCAGCCCCGCGCCGTACTTGCGGTTCACCTCGGCCGCGATCGCTTCGAGCAGGGGCCGGTCGTCGAGGATTCGCACCAGCTGGCGCTCATAGCGCTTGCCGTCGATCCGGATCACTGCACGGCCGTCCTGCAGCGCTTGCGCGGGCCACTGCTTCCAGATCTGGCCGAGCGTCGAGTTCATGTATCCGCTGACGATGTACAGTTTCTTGTCGTGTACTTGAAGCCAGGTCGTCCGCGATCGGGGTGGCTCGACAAGCTGGAATTCCATCTCCATGATGTCGCGGGCGAACGTCCAGTCCGGCTCGGCACTGGTGACCCGTTCACCCGATTCCAGCGGTCCACCCGGAATGATCGCGATCGGGCCGTCCCCGAAGCGTGCGCCGATCACCAGCACCACCACCGCGAGCAGCGCGACGCCGATCGCGCCAGCCAGCCACTTGAGGATTCGCATCGAAGACCTCCTAGGCTCGTTCGCTACAGGTTTGCGCCCAATTGTACGATGGATCGGAGAGTCCGAACCGGGGGGTCCGCTGCCCCCCCCCCAAGATCGCCGACGTCGACGATTAACCTGAACAGCCTCTCGGAGACTCGAGGCGTGACCGAACGGACGACCGGGAGGCAGCGAGCAGGGCGACGAGCAGCGCGGTCATGCTGCGGCGGACCGTTTCAGTCTCCGCGCGTAACTGCAACGACCACAACAAGTAGCCAGTTTTCGGTAGGGACAGCCGCCGTTCGGCTGGAAAAGTCTGTCAGGCCGAGCAGCTGGATTGGAGACTCGCGAACGTTTTGCCTGACCCGTTTCGTCTCTGGAGTGCTCGAACGTCGGGGTCGTCGAGCAGCCTGGCAAGGCGGTCGATCTCCCTCGCCATGTCCTGGATGCGAGGCAGCCAGGAGCCAGGATCGCGCTGAACGCGTGTAAAGGCTCCTGCGTTTTCGCGAATGTAGGTGGCGACCATACCTAGGCGGTCTGACGAGAGCGGGTGCGTCCGTGTCTGCTCCGGATCCACGCGGCTGACGGCCGCGAAGAAGACCGCTAACCCCGCCGGGGGCACGGCGATTCGTCGCATGACCTGCAAGGCGAACTGGTCTGCTTCAATTTCCTGTCTCTGAGCAACAGTGGCGCTGATCGACTCATATCCGGCGTGCTCATACATGACGTGAGCAAGCTCGTGTGCCATGAGGAAATAGACGGTCGACTTCAGGGTCTTTTGAGACACGTCGACGACGAACGCGTTGGACAGGACGTTGCGTGGCAGGCCGAGCACCTGTCGGGGAGTCGGGAATCGTCCGCCCGGAAGCGAGGCCGGACTTTGGTAGCGCATCATGCTCACGTAATCAAACGCAGATAGAGTGTCGCATCCCTGACTTTCCAACCAGGCGACTGCAATCGCGAGGTCGTCGAAGAATTTGACTGCTCGGATCGGTACCGTCACCTCGCCAGTGGCCGTGTTCGCGTAGAAATCGAACGGATGATTGTTCTGGCCGCGGAGCGGTAGATGCAGACTCGCGCATGCTGCTGCTCGGCGCTCCGCCGGCGTGAGCTCGTTTCCGAGGTCCTCGAGCCACACGCCGCGAAGGTTGGGCCGGTAGTTGGCGGCCGCCTGCTCGAGTTCGGCTGCCGAGTACATGGACTCGAACCTCGCGGCCCGAGCGGTACCGCCACGAGTCGACAAAGTGCCAGCAACGCCGAGCAAGACGGCGAGCAATACTGTAGGTCGGAATCTCATCTAATCCTCGCCTCATTGTCCTTCGGGAGAGATTGCACAGCCGGGCATCGCGCCCTGGTAGAGTTCTAGCGCCTGACTATTCACCTCGCCATCGTTCCAGTGTGCCCAGTGAACGAAGGCCGCCTGCTCGCCCCACAGACCCGTCATCCAAGCATCCTGAAGCAGGGCGAGCTTGGCGTCCCGAATGGCGCGTACGACCTCTTCCTCAGGCAGCACGCCGCTGATGGTGTCGAGCCGGGCTTTCGCGCAGTTCAACACCTGGAGGTTGCGCTGAAGGCGGGCGAGCTGCTGTGGCGACGCAAGGGGTTCAGGCGATGCCGATTCCAACAGGGGCACACTGCCGATGCTGGAAGTTGCGCCCACGAAGCCGTTCTCCCCGACTTGAATGCGCATCGAGAAGCTCTGGTACAGGAGAAAGACTCCGAACGCCATGAAGAAGACGTCCGGGCCAACCTTGCTGAGCACCACCGAGTAGCCTGGAAGCTCAATCTTCCCTTCGCTGGTGCTCTGAGTCGGGAGTAGGACGAAGAGCCTGAACCCCAGATAGACCGTGAGACCGCCGATCCCGACGGCAAGGATCCGTTCCAGCATCCGCATGACCAGGACCACCAGCTCTTGGCTGCTCACGTGTCGCTCCTCTTACAGTGGTCGGCTGAGCCGAGATCTCCGCTCACCGGGCGCCTGCCTCAACCCGTAGCGCCCGCGGCAATCGACAACAAGAGCCGGAGCTCTGCTTCTGCAGCGGCGCGTACAAGGGGCTCGACCTGCGCGAAGGAGGCTCTGACGATTGGGTCCTGCAGCAGCGATGTGAGCAGCTGAGCGGCGAAGACCTGCTCTTGAGTCAAGTGGCTCTGCAGCGGGCCACCACGAGCGGCGGTCGGCAGGACCGCCGCGAGTCGGGAGATCTGTTGTCCCATCATGAAAAACGCAGCCGACGCGCTCATTACGGGTGTCCCGGGCGAGATCCCTAGTGCCCCGAGTCTGGCGTTGGCCTCGTCCCGGCTCCTCAGGGCGTCTGGATCGTACGATGCAAGCGAGCTATTCATGAGGGCCGCGGACAGGAGGTGCGCGCATCGAATGGCGTCTCCGCCCGATACGAAGTGCGCACTGTTCTTGGTGACGTAGCTCTGCAGGTTCTCCTCCATGTACATTGCGTACATCGGCATTCCGAGGATGTATGCGGTTGCCAAGGGAATCGCCCCTGTCTCACATCCGCCCTGTGCGCGAGCTGGTTGCACCGTAAGTAAGGCCGAGAGGACCACAACCCCGATCGTGGCGCCGGCGGTGGCGCTGAGGTTCCGCCAGGTTGCTGATTCTCCAATGGCCATCGTTAGTTTCCTCCCTCGAATCTGGCTTCTGACGGGGTCGGTAGTCTGTTCCCAGTCGCCACATCGTGTTTTCTTTTCTCTTCGTTCGCTGTACAACAACGATTCCGATGCCAGAAGCGAACAACGGCCGGGGCAGCGCCGGTGAGAGCGAGTCACCGTGGTGTTCCGTGGTCACACAGCTTGGTGAAGTCAGGGCGGGGGCAAGCAACGGTCGAAGGCTGGTACCTTCAAGGGGGCGCAATCACCAGCCAGAACCCCCCAAGGGGACTCGACCCCTATTCCGTCGTCGGATCCGTCACGGTTCGCCGCCCTTCGGCATCGGCTTTCCACCGACACCAACAGGTATGATCGGCTGACGTCTTCGCACTGCGGAGTGATACTCGTTTCACCACTGCAAGGAGAGCCCCATGTCGTCTGCTGCCCGTGTCATCGCTGTGATCGCCGCCATGCTCCTCGCCATGATCGTCGCCCAGACGGGAGACCTGCAGGGGCAGGGTCCCGAGAGCGGACGAGGCTATTCATCCCAGGACTGGCCGCTCGTCGGTGGAGACTGGTCGGGCACGCGCTACTCGACCCTCGCCGAGATCACGACGGACACCGTCGACCGGCTCGGCGGGGCCTGGGTGACGCGGCTCGCAGGCGGTGCGGCGTCGCGGGCGACCCCGGTGGTCCTCGACGGCGTTCTCTATCTCACCGGCGGCGCCAATGTCTTTGCCGTCAACGCCCGGACCGGCGAGCAGGTGTGGCGGTGGCAGCCGGACGAATCCGGCGAGGGCGCCGGCATGGTGCCGTCCTGGCAGGGCGTGGGCCTGGGCGCCGGCCTCGTGTTCATCGGGACGGGGGACGGGCAGGTGGCGGCCCTTCGCCAGGAGACCGGTGAGCTGGCGTGGGTGCAGATGGTAGGAAGCGACCCACCGCAGGCGGGCGAGGCGGTGACCACGGCGCCGATGTACGCGCGCGGCAGGGTCTTCGTCGGGCTGGCAAACGGTGACACCGGGGGTCAGGGGCGCATTATCGCCCTCGACGCCGACACCGGCGAGCCGCAGTGGACGTTCTTCATCGTGCCGCGGCCGGGCGAGTTCGGGCACGACACTTGGCCCCAGGACTCGAACTCGTGGGAGCTGGGCGGCGGCGGCGTCTGGCTGGTCGGCACGGTAGACCCCGACCTCGGCCTGGTCTACTTTTCGACCGGCAATCCGGCGCCGATGTTCGGTGGGGAGATCAGGGCGGGCGACAACCTGTTCACCGCGTCGGTTCTCGCGCTCGACATCGAGACCGGGGAACGCCGGTGGCACTACCAGGTGGTGCGGCACGACGTCTGGGACGCC
Source organism: Acidobacteriota bacterium (assembly GCA_002726085.1). Classification (GTDB taxonomy): domain Bacteria; phylum Acidobacteriota; class Vicinamibacteria; order Vicinamibacterales; family UBA8438; genus NP936. The sequence continues at coordinate 63,644 of PBRZ01000119.1, read as the reverse complement.
GACATCGCGACTCCGCTCTTGCTTTACGACCATGACACGGGGGCGGGGGCCCCGCGCAAGGCGCTCGCGGCGATGCGCGCCGACGGCGTCCTCTTCCTCTTTGATCGGGAGACCGGCGAGCCGCTGACTCCGATCGAGGAACGGGACGTGCCGCAGGACGCTTACCAGCGCACCGCGACAACCCAGCCCTTCCCCGTGGGTGTCGAGAGCATCCTGCCGGACTGCTCTTATTGGCGCGACCGCGTACCGCCCCCCTTCGAGCTCAACTGCAGCGGCTTCACGCCGCCGATGGTGAACGAGCACACGATCGTGGCCCCGGGCGTGCCGATTCCACGGGTGCGCGTTACCCCGATGTCCTTCAGCCCGGACACCGGCTACATCTACGCGCAGGGCCGGGCCGTGGTCGGTCGCGCACGGCGCTTCCAGGATCCCTTCCACTGGAGGCTCGACGAAAACGAGCTCACTCTGCCCGATCCGGTCGGCATCATCGCCGCCGTCGACACGCGGACGAGCCGCGTGGTCTGGAAGCATGAGATGCCCGCGTCCTGGCTCGGCACGAGCGGCCCCCTGACCACTGCCGGCGGTCTGATGTTCCGGGGCTCGCCTGGGGGCCAGGTGGAGGCCTACGACGCCCGGACCGGAGAGAAGGCCTGGACGTTCCGCACCAGTCCCACCGGAGTGCTGACGCGTCCCGGGCCGGCGAGCACCTACGGGCTCGACGGAACCCAGTTCATCGTCATCCCGATGGGTCCGGAGCTGTGGGCGTTTACGCTCGACGGCGAGGTCCCGGCGCGAGGGGAGCCGGTGCTCGATCCCTGGGAAGGCTACGAGCGGCCCCAGCCCGCCCCGACGGCGACGAGGCGGATCGAGACCGCCGCGCTCATCGAGGGGGTGAGGGGGATGGTCGGCGGGACCCGGTACGGATTCGACGAGCACCGGTTCAACCCGGTACGCGCGCTCGTCACCCGGGGGACCCGGGTGTTATTCGTTAACAATGGTGAGACCGCGCACACGATTGCGGCTCGGGACGGCAGCTGGACCACCGGCACCATCGAACCCGCGATGTCGACCTACGTCACGCTGGACGATGTCGGCACGTTCCTCTATCACTGCACGGACCACCCCTGGGCGATCGGCCAGGTCACCGTAGAAGAACGGCAATGAGGAGAACCAGCCGCGATGGGGTCTTCACTCGCCTCTGGGCAGCAAGCGTTGGCCGCAACCGGAGAGGCGGCCAACGAGATGGCCTCGCTGCCGGGTCCGGGCGGGGCCAGAAACGAGGCACCGCGTGCCTGAAACTCTTCATGCCTCACGGCTGCCGACTGGACGCGACTTCGCAACCCAACGGCGTCTCAGTCGCCTGCGCTAGGTGGCCCATCCTACCGTCACCGATGACGGCGGCGACTTGACCATGCCCGTGACGAGTACCGGGACTGAGAGCCATAAACTGATGAAGCGGAGGGTCAAAGCATTGTATGCCGAAACGGAACCCGGCTCCGCCCCACCCTGCTTGGAAATGCCCCCAAGAGGCGCACGCGCGCCGGCTGAAATGCTCTGTCGTGCTTAACGGCTTTCGGTGTCAAGTTGGCCGGGCAAGGCGCCCTGGCCCCAAAGGCCAGCTCACCGGGGCGGTACGGTGCTCAGGGCTCCGGCGTCGGCGTCCACTGCCGCGTTCGGAGTTGGGCTTGAGCGATCTGTTCAGCGGTCATGCGCCCGGCAACCGTATCTCTGGACCTCTCGTAGGTTTCGCGATTCTCGCCGGAGGACTGCGCGGCGGCGAGACTGAGCCACATGAACGCCTCCACGTTATCCTGCAGGACACCCTGGCCGTTCGCATACATGCTCGCCAGGAGGAACTGCCCGCTCGCGTCCCCCTGATTGGCCCCACGGTGCAACCACCGGACAGCCTCGGCATGGTCCTGGAGGACACCCAACCCTTCCCGGTACACGAGCCCCAGGGCGCTCTGCCCCGGCGCATGTCCTTGGTCGGCCGCCAAGCGCAGCCAGCGAGCCGCCTCGACCCAGTCCTGTGGAACACCCTGCCCGCTGCCATAGAGGACCGCGAGGTTGAACTGCGCGTCAGCGTCCCCTTGCTCAGCCAGTAAACGCAATTCGTCGGGCGGTTGTTGCGCCTGAAGGCGCGCAATGGGAACGAGCGCGCTGATGCCGAACAGGACGGCGGCAAGAACGGTGCGTGCCAGTTGAATCCTCATGCCACTGCCTTCCAAGAATTGTCCTGTCCTACCGGGGGACGACGATGCCCGTATGCCGAAGCCACCCAAGTGCCGGAGCTAAGACATGGGTCCCCTCGTTTAGACGATGCCCAGGCCACCGTGGCCGGGCTGGGCGCGGATTGAGTCCGGACCAAGCCCAGGGGATGCGAACGGTGTCAACCTCTGGCCGATCATCCTGATCTTCTTCGGACCGGTGGCGCTGGCCTACGAGATGGCTGCCAGTTCCGTCCAACCGTCCCGTCCGTCATGGGCTAGGATCGAGCTGTCTGGAAAGAAGGAGGACTCATGACCAGCAATTTCGTCCTCACGGCCATCGCCATCATGGTCGGGGGAATCGTCGGCAATTACGTCGGGGTATCGTTGGGGTTCCCGTACGGCGGCTTTGTGGGAGCGGCGGCCGGTGGAATCCTCGCGCTCTATAACGCCTACCGTGAATCCGAGAAGCGCTAGGAGACCGCTCCCTCTTGGATTTCCTCCGCGCAGAAACGGCGGGGCTTCGGCTTCTGCAACGCCTTCCCTAACCCACCTTCTCGTCTTCAGATGTGCCCCCGAGTTGATTCTTCGGCGCGGTGAACCACTGTTTGCACGCCTGGCATTGGAATGTCGCCATGCCCGAGGGACTCAGCGCCCAGAACCAGAACACGACAGCCGCAAGCAGAAAGAACGGGGCGGTGATCCAGCCGATGACCGGAATCCAGACCATGCACCCTGCGGTAAAAAGTGACACAAAGCCCATCAAGCCGGGACCGATCATCCGAACGTTCGGGTTACCGCATTTCGTGCAGGGCGGTAGACCGTCGGCTCGCTCGAGTCTTGCCAGACAATACCGGCATTGAGTCACCTCGTCCTGGATCTCCTCGGCGCAAAACGGGCAGCTCTTCATTGTCCGAACACGATTGCCACGGCCTCCATGGCACCAACTGAGCTCGAGCCTGGCGTGGTCGATTGAACTGCCGGGGGTGAGGCAGGGGTGTAGACCGCTTCGCCGCTGGGCGGCTCGGGTGTGCGGTCCATCGACCAGACGAACAGGATAGACAGAAGGAGTAGCGCCGCCAGAGCGCCGAAGCATCCCGAGCGACCCTCTGCACCGTCAGCCGCGTCGGCCTTCTTGGCCTCAGTCGTTGGCTGCGGCGCAGTGCTTGTGGACCCTTCAGATGGTGTCTCAACTGTCTCCGACACCGGTTGGACGTCGGGCGTGACAGGGAAATCCATCCCGCAATGCCTGCAGATGAGCTCCGATTCTTGGTTTGTCCCCGCGCAGAATGGGCAAGTCTTCATAAGGTCGTCTCCACTTGACGGCAGTGCCGGAATTGGTCCTCGGCGTCCTGCTTGGACTACATGGGAATCTGTCTACGAAGCATCGCAAACCCGATCAGTCCTGATGGCAGATCCATCTTCGGCTGCGGCTGGGAGGAAGGAGGAGAAAGCCGATCGCTGCTGCTTCGTTCCCACTCTGGCCCGTCTCCGTCAACCCCGACGCGGCCATGCCCCGAAGAAGCTCAGAATTGGAATGAGGACAATGGAGAAGACGCTCAGGACAATTCCGGCGATCGCCATACCCTTGCCGCCGTACTCCTCCGGCCGGTTGTCCGCTCGGAACACCGCAATGATGCCGAGGACCAGTCCACCTATGGCACCGAACCCGTATAGACCCAACGTGGGTATGTTGAGGAGACCGAGGGCGAGAGACGCAATCGCCAGACCCTTCCGGGGCTGCCCAGATGAAACAGCGACCGTCCCCTGTGCCGCCAGCTGGGACGCCTCGGTCGTTGTCAGTTCGCTTCCGCAGTGCTTGCAGGCGGTCGCCGAGTCCTGAATCTCCTCCGCGCAGAATGGGCAGATCTTCACGCTTGCCTCCGCAGTCACTGAGAGTCTAACGCTGGAGGCGGAAAAAACGAACAGCTTGCGGAAAGCCGGCGGTAGCCCACTGAACAGTAGGCGTTTCGTGACGACCCTGGAAGTTACATTGTAGAAGTGGAACTTCTAAGTTACGTCCCGCTCCATCGTCACTTCCTGGCGGCGAGGCGCGATTGGGACCGACGGCCGTCAGGGAGCTCGAATCTGGCACCCCGTCGCCATGCCCGGCGAACAGTAGGGGCGCGTCGTCGACACACGGACATTGCCGCCAGGACGATATCGGCAGAGGTATCGCTGCTGGAATGGAAAGCCTGGAAACATGTTCGGGCACTCATTCTGGTCCACGAAGCCACACCCGACCTCCACGGTGGTGTTCCAGACCAACTGGGTATAGTGGCCGGTTGCGGCGAAGCCACCGGTAGAGACATTTGTGGCGTGGTCGTACTTGCTGGCCTCGCCTGCCCAACCGTGGACCGCGAACCACGGATCCACCGGTGACAACGCGACGCTCGATGCGCGGGACGCGATGTTCTCGCCCTGTCGCGCGGGCCGATTCGGGTCATGCCCGGCCGTGCAGGTGTTGAGGTAGGCCTGAGACCCAGCGGCCAGGTCGTCGGCCCACATCATGGGGGCGAGCGGCATGTCCGGCAACGGCTGCACCGGTTCGCCCGTGGTCGGGGGCAGACCCGAGTTGATGTTGGTCCGAACCCGGTTGTGAGCCGCGGTCATGCCGACCTGCGATTCGGTCTCCTGAGTGGAGATCGTGGCGGGACCGGTGAGAAGCAGGGTGGCAGCGACGAACAGAACCGGTTGTCTCATGGTGTCCGTCTCCAGCCTCCGGACGAAGGGCCTGACCACCGACGTGATAGGTCGGTGTGCAAGAGCCGACCAAGCCGGGTCTATGGTCCTACTGCAATCAGGGCTTCGTCGGTCCGGATAAAGAGGCGGCCGTCGGAGACTGCCGGCGACGAGACCACCCGCTCTCCCAAATCGTTCCGCTGCAGAATTTCTAGCTCGCGCCCCGCCTGGAGCACGACGGTCTCACCGGTCTCGCTGAAGAGATACACCTTCCCGTCACCCGCCGCCGGTGACGCCGAGAAGATGCCGCCGACGCGATCTTGCCAGACGCGGCGACCGGTCTCGGCATCGACGGCAGTCACGATGCCGTTGCCATTGGCCATGTAGACCAAGCTCTCGTAATAGAGGAGCGACGAAATATACGGCGCGCCGGTCGGCACCCGCCACGCGACGTGACTCTCATCCACGACGCCTCTTCCGCCCAACCTGAGCGCCATGTACGGGCCGGCCCGATGTCCGCGACTCGTGTAGACCATGCCGTCGTCATCGTAGGTAGCCGCCGCGACGGGATACTCGTTGTGCCCGTCGGCGTGCCAAAGCCATTCGCCGGTCGATGGGTCGTAGCCGTCGAGACCCGCATAGGAGTTGACGACCAGCTCGGACCTCTCCGGTCCGGCTACGACGAGCGGCGTGCTGTAGGACCGCAGCGCCGGACCGCGGTCGGCCTTCCAGCGCTCCGCACCCGTCCGTCGGTCGAGCGCGAGTAGATAGGCGCCGGTCTCGTGATCGCACTGGAGGATGATCAGGTCCTCGTGGAGCACGGGCGAGCTCGAGTGGCCCCAGACGATCTCGAACGGGCCGTAGTCGCGCCCGAGATGCCGTTGCCAGACAGGCTCACCCTGCACGTCGAGCGCGACGAGCTGCCCGGTGGCGAACCAGGCATACACCCGCTCACCGTCGGAGACGGCACTCGGGCTGGCCATGTTGTGCTTCTGGTGCGCCTGCGGCAGGTCGCCCTCGGCCGGCATCTCGTAGTCCCAGACGAGGCGGCCGTCCGCACGGTCGAACGCGCTGACGAGAAAGACGACCCCGTCGCCGCCATCGCCGTCCACACGCCGGCCGCCAAGCGGCCGCTCGTCGTCGGGCGACTCCGCGCCGTCTCGCGCGAGCGTCGGGTGGGAACCCGGACGCAACGGGCCACGCCCGATCTGTGAGGTCAGGAAGACCAGGTCGCCGGCCACGATCGGCGACGACACTCCGAGACCGCGGAGCGACGTCCGCCAGGCCACACCGGTGTCTCGGCTCCAGGTCGTCGGCAGGTCGCGCTCATTCGAGATCCGCCGACCGTCCGGGCCCCGCCAGTGTGGCCAATCTTCGGCGTGGACGACGGCGCCGAGGGCGATCAGCCCGATCACCAGCACCCCTGCCCGCTTTCTCATGAGCACTTCCTTTCGAGATCACCTAGCCTGCCGATGACCCATTCTGCCCCAAGGAAGCGTATTGGACCACCTCGGTCGCTGGTGAACACTTTGGGTCCGCATGCCGTCCTATATAGTTGGGGCCAACTGGGACCCGGCCGGTGGCCCCACAGCCGCGGTTGCCCTCCAATCGCGCACCGCCACACTGAGAGCCGGCTGGGTCGTTTCCTACCTGGCAGTGACACGGTCTGTGGTGCAATGGCCACGCCTGGTCTCGATCACGGCGACGGCATCCGGCGGTCTGTGAAAAGCTGGAGCTTGCAGCTCGGTCCCACAATGCCGGCGCTCATCCGGGTGCCCGGCGTCTTGCCGGGTCGTTCGAACACCAGACGATATCGTGTCGACATGTCGTCGAAATGCGATCCCATTCGGGTGGCCAGCTGCCGCAGCGCATCGGGCAGCCCCGTCGGGGAGTTGAGCGTCCGGAGCAGCCCGCCGGTGTTCTTGGACAAGTTCGCCGCGAGTTGGGTCTGCAAACCGCCGCCTCGCGTTTCCAGCAGCACGGCATGAATCATCGCCCCGCGGTTGATCAGGCGGATGACGAATTCGTTGAACTCGTCCGGGTTCACGTTCCGGCTGCTCTCGGGGCCATCGGTGAGAACCAACACCATGACCGGCCAGACGTCGCCGTCCTCGAACCGGCGGTCCCACGTTTCCATCACTCCTTCGACCATCTTCGCGCCACCGCGGCCGTTGCCGAGACCGTCGGCCTCGTGTAGCAGGTCGGCCCGGTCCGTCGTGAAGTCCACCACGCGCATCACGCTGCCTGCGATGGGGAAGAGACCGACCTCGTGTTGCGGCGGGAGCTCGTCGAGAAACGCGGCGACGCCGTTGCGTAGCGAGCTGAGGCCGTTGGAGGAGGCGATCGGCTCGCTATTGTCGACCAGGAGAGCCACCTTCATCGGGGTCGTGCCTGGGTCTGCCGTCACCAGGGTCATCGCGACGCCATCTTCCTCGACCTGGAAGCTGTCTGCCGTCAACCCGATAACCGCGTCTCCAGCCTGATCGGTGACGCTCGCGAAGAGCTGCCCCGTACTTTGGCCGTATGCGGATGGCGCCCCGGCAAGCCCCACACAGAGCGACAGAAGCGGAAGGGACAGATGCAAGCTGATGCGGTCGGTCGACATGTCGTGACAGTCTCCTCTCTACTGCTCAGACGACCAACCGGCCGTCACGGTTCGTCCGGATCGGGTTCGAGGCTGCCGGCCCGGCGCCTCATTCACGATGTGGAGTCCGCGTGCCGATTACCTGTTCGGGAGCGGGCCGGCATGGCAGGTGCGGTCCGCCTCCTGGTGTCTCGCATGAACAATGTCACGAAAGTGCTCATCGCGGACGATGACCCGACCACCCGGTCCTTGCTTGGGCAGCTCTTGCTGCGCGACTGCGAGTGCTCAATCACCGAGGTGGACAACGGCGTGGAGGCCCTGGCGCGGCTGAATGAGGGGCGGTATTCGATGCTGGTGCTCGACATGAACATGCCGTTCATGGGTGGGCTCGATACGCTCGAAGTTATCCGAAATTCCGCCCTCCACAAGGCCCTGCCGGTCATCATGGTGACGGCCGAGGGTGAACCGGCGTTTGTGCGGAAGGCACTGGCGCTGGGGATCGCCGACTACCTGATCAAACCGCTCGAACCAGTCCGGACCGCCGAGCGGCTCTCGCGCGTGTTGCATGCCCTCCAGTTGAGCACCTCGGCCTCGAGCCGTCGTAAGTGACACTGCCTCAGCTCAATACTCGGGTGCACAATCCGGCGGACCTATCCGCTGCGAGCGCGCGTCGCGAACGTGTGCGCCACCCGCGCCCGGATGGGGCAGCGCCGCGGACGATCGGCGGCGGCCGTTACCTGTCGAGTGGAGACGCAACACCGGCAGGTTGGGGCGAACCGGCACGCGTCCAGTTGGTCACGAATCATCCGGAGCAGACGGTCGACGGTGAAAGGCTTGAGCAGGAATGGCTGTCCCCCGTCCTTGAGTCCGAGACGGACCGAATCCGACCGGTCCGTGTAGCCCGTCAGGAAGAGCACACGGGTCTCCGGGTGCGTCTCGACGAGCTGCTCGGCCAGCGTGAACCCGTCCATAACCGGCATCACGACATCGGCAACCAACAGGTCGATCGGACCAGGATGGTTTGCAGCAAGGGCGAGCGCCTCCTGGCCATTGCAGGCTTCCAGCAACTGGTACCGCCGACCTTCGAGTGCCCGTCGGATGAGACGTCGCAGCGGCGGATCGTCCTCGGCGAGCAGGATCGTCTCGCCGGGCGGTCTGGCTGTCATGCTCCTCCTTGATTCGGATTGCTCCGCCGGAACGGGTAGTGCCCGACCAACCCACGATACAGGCACGCAACTGAGGGCCCCGAGCATCGCATCCCACGGTAAAGAAGCAAGTATCAGGCCGAAGCCGAGAGCGCGCATCGGGGGAGGAGGAGTCCCCTCGTGGCAGGTCCCGTGCGCTGGCGCCGCCGTATCCGGGACTTGGATCGACGATGACACGCCGAAGGGCCGAGCGAGGTGTCGCAAGATCGGCCGGGGCATCACCAGGCAGAGGGTGGACTTCCCAGGCTTTCGTAGACACTCCTGCTGCCTCATTTTAGTCAGCAGGAGTGTCTAAAGAACCCTGGGAAGTCCAAACACCGCCGCGCCCGAACCAAGACCGAGGGCCAGTGTCAGCACCGCCACGGTCGTGAAACCAGGGCTCTTGCGCAGCGAGCGCCAGCCGACGCGCAGGTCCTGCCCGACGGCGTCGAGCAGTGATTCCCAGCCGACGTCACGCACCTGGTCCTTCACGACCTCCGGGTTGCCCATCTCGAGGCGAGTGGCCCGTCGGGCCTCGGCCCGGCTCATCTCTGCCTCCATTTTCTGGTCGACAGTCATCTCGAAATGGGTATGCACCTCGTCGTCGAGGTCCCGTTCCATCGCGCGCCTGGCAAACAGTGCCCGCAGTGCGCCGCTCAACCTGCTCAGCCAGACCGTCACAACTCACTCCGAGACGCCCGCAACACCCGGGCGATTGCCGCGCTCTGGGTTGCCCACTCTCGGGTTTCGCGCGCGAGCATCTTCCGACCGCGAGGTGTGAGGGAGTAGTACTTGGCGCGGCGGTTGTTTTCGGTTGCGCGCCACTCCCCCTTGACGACACCGTCGCGCTCCAAACGCCGGAAGGCCGGGAACAACGACCCGGCGTTGACGTCGAGCACGCCCCCGCTGATCTGGTGCAGCCGCAGACCTATGCCGTAGCCATGCAGCGGCTCCAGATCGAGCGTCTTGAGAATCAGCATGTCCAGGGTGCCCTGGACGACGCCGCTCGGCTTCTCTCGTATGGGCATCTCGTCGGTCTCGCTCATCTAGATTAACTAGACGACACAACGATACACCACTTATCTAGATTGTCAAGAGAAGAAACACGGTGCCGTATTCAACTTTGGTGGGATTGAAATCGCTTGGCCGGTTCGAGAGGAGCGACGACGTCGATGACGTGGCCGTCAAGACGCGTCGTCATCACGCAAGCATTAGAGGGAGCTACTTGGTGATCCGCATGCGGGTGCCGAATTGCACCGACATCAAGATTTCTTGGATGGAGACATTATCTGGAAAAACACACCGCTGATATGCGCTTCCTTGATACTAGCTCCTTCCATATCGCACGAGCGCAGGTCCATTCCTCGCAAATCGGCATACGGCAGATATGCCCCCTTCAGGCTCACCCCATCGAGATTCGCTCCACGAAAATCGATACCCCGCAGATTGGCATCTTCCAGATCCGGAATTTCCCCCTTGTTCCGCTTGCTGTTGAAGGCGTTGATGTCTCCATTCTGCAGATCCCTGAACAGGTCGGAATCTTTCATCTCGGGCATGGCTACTCTCCTTAGGACCAGGGTGGAAACAGGTGTGCTCCGAACGGTCATTCTGCGGCGCGTCACGTCGACTTCGATCTCCTCGGGAGGAACCAGCCCGGCGGGCCGTGCGTAGGTGACGCGGCACTGATTGGCAATCTCGTCTGCGATGCGCGTCAACAGCTTGGACAAGGCCGAGATCGTTTCCAGCTCCTCGCGACCGCCTCCGGTGACCTTCGGGAGCCGCCCCAGCACCACGGCCCGATCTCGGTCCCCTACCGCGTCATTCAGGTTCTCATAGACCACCCCACACACAGCACTCCCCCGACTCGCCGTCTGCCGTCAGTATGGCGTCCCCGCGCGCCACCGTAAACCCCCATCGACGCTCCGCTCCGGGCTCGGCACTGCAGAACCGCCGGCGGCGGCCGATTACCGGCATGCCCGGCCTTATTTGCCGCCGTGGCACCGCCACCTGGCTGGCTAGCGGCGAGGCACCCGCCCCGTCCGGCGGCCTGCGGCGGTGATGAGGTCGGCCTAACCGCACGTTCGCCGCCCCCCGGGACCGGGGTTCCGAATGGCGGAGGCAGGTAGCACCACAGATGTGGATTCTCGGTCTCGTCGGAGGCGTGCTTGCGGCAGTCGCTACGCACGACCTCATCCAGCGGCGTCACGCCATCCTGCGGAACTTCCCCATCATTGGGCATTTCCGGTATTGGCTCGAGTCTGTCGGCCCGGAGCTGCGCCAGTACATCGTGACGAACAACAATGAAGAGCGGCCGTTCAGCCGCTCTCAGCGACGCTGGGTCTACGCCTCGTCGAAGCTGGAGAACAACCACTTTGGCTTCGGGAGCGACAACGAGATGGAGCAGACCGCGAACTATCTCGTGATCAAGCACCAGACGCTCCCGCTGCCGGCACCGGAACCAGGCAATGGCGACAGTACCCCCGTCGCGGCATTTCCCCTGCCGTGCGCCAAAGTCGTCGGCGGGTTCCGCCGGCGGCGACGCGCCTTCCGTCCAGCCTCGGTGGTCAACATTTCCGGCATGAGCTTCGGTGCACTGAGCGGTCCGGCGATCGAAGCACTGAATCTCGGAGCCACGCTGGCCGACTGTCTGCACAACACCGGAGAGGGCGGCATCTCGCGCCATCATCAACATGGGGCGAATCTCGTCTGGCAGATCGGGACGGGCTACTTCGGCTGCCGTGAGCTGGACGGCCGCTTCAGCCTCGCCAGATTGAAGGAGACCGTCGCGGCGCATCCGCGCGTCCGCCCGATCGAGATCAAGCTCAGCCAGGGAGCCAAGCCGGGCCTCGGCGGCCTCCTGCCCCGTGAAAAATTGACCGACGAGATCGTCACGATTCGAGGCATCCCACCAGACCGCGATTGCGCGAGCCCGCCCGCTCACAGCGCCTTCGACGGGCCGGACGGGCTACTCGATTTCGCCGAACAGATCGCCGACGAGACCGGGTTGCCGGTCGGCATCAAGTCGGCGGTGGGCGAGATGGACTTCTGGAGGGAGCTGGCGCGGCTCATCGACACGACCGGCCGCGCCGTCGACTTCGTCACTCTCGACGGTGGTGAAGGAGGAACGGGCGCCGCTCCGCTCGTCTTCGCCGACCGGGTCGCGCTCCCGTTCAAGATTGGGTTCAGCCGTGTACAGTACGCGTTTGCAGAGCGCGATCTGCACGAGCGCCTTGTCTTCATCGGGTCCGCCAAACTTGGGTTTCCAGACGCGGCACTTCTGGCGTTCACCCTGGGCTGCGATCTGGTGAACGTCGGCCGGGAGGCGCTTCTGGCGGTCGGATGCATCCAGGCCCTCCGCTGTCACACGAACTACTGCCCGACGGGCATCGCGACGCAGAACCGCTGGTTGGCGCGTGGCCTCAACCCCGCGCTGAAATCGGTTCGGCTGTCCAACTACCTCATCACACTCCGAAAGGAGCTGACGGCGCTGAGCCGCGCCTGCGGCGCAACGCATCCCTCGCAGGTACACCCGCGCCATCTCGAAATTCTCGACGACCGGTTCGGCTCGACGACCGTGGCGGAGTTGTTCGGGGGGCGCGGTCGGGGGCTCCCCTGCTCTGGCGAGCCGAAGGCTGCCAGGAGCGAGAGAGCAGAGTCGGCCCGTCGGCGCGCGATCAGGGCCGTGGGCTGAGCACCCGTTTCACACGTGCGTCGGCGGTGTGCTGCGACCAACCAGTGCGGCGGCAGGACCATGACAGGTCCGTCTGCGTGGCGAACGGCCGTGTCGGCCTGCGGCTGCCGGCTCACGAAGCGGGCCGCGGCACTTCGAGTTTGTTGGCAGGCAGGTTATGATGCTCCGTCTGTTGATGAACATGCTCCACACAACCAACTAGGAGGAAATAGTGGCAAAGGTCAAGGGACTGAAAAAGGCGATGACAAAGCCCCAGCTGTTCTCGGATATCGCCGAGAGCACCGAGTTGTCCAAGCGACAGGTCGCCTCCGTCTTCGACGCACTGGAATCCATCGTCGCGCGGCACGTCAAGAAGGGCTCGGTCGGAAACTGCACCGTTCCAGGGTTGATGAAAATCAAGACCGTCCAGAAGCCGGCCCAGAAGGCCAAGAAGAACGTCCCGAACCCGTTCCGACCGGGCGAGCTGATGGACGTCAAGGCAAAGCCTGCCAGCACACGCGTGAAGATCCTGCCCCTCAAGAAGCTCAAGGACATGGTGTAGCCTGATCGCGATCGCTTCAGGCACAGCACCCGCGCGCTGAGGCGACACGTCCAGTCGCCTCCCACCAATCTATGCGGCCGGCCACGTGGCCGGCCGTCACTGTGCGGCACCACCCGGCCAGAGGGTGTCTCAGCGAACTCCGGCGGTTGACTGCCCGCGACGGGGCGGCGGCTGAGGCAACGGCTTGCGGGGCAACAGCTCGTCGCGGTTTGCGGCATGATAGACGAACGAGGCGACGATCACCGCGTTCTTCATCATGTCCGATGCCTGCACACGCTCGTAGACGTCTAGATTCGTATGGTGTGTGCGCGAGCTGTATTCCACCGGGTCCTGGATGAATTGGAAGCCGGGCAGCCCGACGCCGTCGAAGGACAGGTGGTCGGTGCCGCCCGTGTTGCGGATGCTCAGCGTGGTCATACCGAGGTTGGCGAATGGCTCCATCCAGGCGTCGAAGACCGGCGCGATCGCTTCGTTCCCCTGCAGATACACCCCGCGGAACAGCCCGGTACCGTTATCCACGTTGAAGTAGCCCGACAGCCGGGTGTGGTCCGGCTTCAGCGCCATGGTCTGACGGTCGCCGAAGTGCTGCGTGACATAGGCGCGTGAGCCCAACAAGCCCTGCTCCTCGCCGGTCCAGAGCGCGATCCGCACCGTACGCCGCATGGGCAGGCCTGTAGCCTTCAGAATCCGCATCGCTTCCATCATGATCGCAGAACCGGAGGCGTTGTCAGTGGCGCCAGTACCAGCGTGCCACGAGTCGAAGTGCGCACCCAACATCACCACTTCGTCGGCCCGGTCGGTACCGGGAATCTCCGCGATGATGTTGAAACCATCCAGATTGCCACCGTGGAAGCTGTTCTGGACATTGAGCTCAAGCGTCACCGGGATGTCCTTCTCGAGCGTGCGCACGATGCGCCCATAGTGCTCGGTCAGCAGCACGACCTGCGGCGCGACCGGCGCGGCGTCCGGGTTCTGCGACCCACCGCTCCGCACCCACACACTGCCCGTGTCCCCACGCCTCGATCCTGGTTCCGGACCCGGCTCGATGAGCGCGGCCACGCCCTCCTCGACGAAGAACGCCATCCGTCGGTCCGCGAAGCCCCGGCCCGCGTTCCGGCCTCCGCGCCGCCGGCCGCGGCGTTGTGCCGGGTCGGGCGGGGCAGCGAGCGCGGCAAGCTGGTCGTCGCTGTAGCGCCGCCCCGGTGCGTCGAACAGCGCCTGCACCCCGGGAACGGTCGAGGTCAGCACGAACTTGCCGGCCAGCGTGCCCCGGTGCTTCTCGATGTCGTCGTCGTTGGCGATGATCGCCAGCACCGCCTCGGCGCTCACGACGCCGCCGGTGCCGGGGGTCCAGGCCTTCGGATAGCCAATCAGGGGATAGGCCTGCGGCTCGATCGCGTGAGCGTAGAACCGGTCGTTCGACCACCCGCGGCCGAACTCACCCCACACTTCCTGGTCGATGTTGGCCAGGCCCCATTCGGCGAACTGCTCGACGGTGTAGTCGGCGGCGGCCTGGAGATTGGGAGACCCGGTGAGCCGCGGGCCGTGGACATCGGTCAGCCAGCTCATCAGCTCCATCACGCGGGAACGATCGAACCCTTCGGCCTTGATGGCGAACACGGCGTTCAGGTCGACCGGCTCGCCGCTCTGCCCGCCGAGCGGACGCGATATGGCGAGAGGGATGATGACAACCGCGAACACCACACGGGCCGCCGCGGACAGTCGCCGAGTCGAGGGGCTGGACATGTGTCTCCTCCGAGTTGGCCGAGAATGTGCGAAACACTCGACAGCGTGTCGCCTACTGTATCGCTCCGGCCCCGGTGCCGCCAAGCGTCTGCTTCCTCAACCGCGCAGCTTCGGGAGCAACGGCTCGATCTGGGTCGGCGTCAGACCGAGCAGGGCGCTGTTTGCAATCAGCCTGTCGAGGTTTATGCCGTAGAGGTGAGTCGCGGAGTCTCCCAGGCCGATCAGATTGCGGCTGCGGATGCCGCCGGCCACCCAGTCTGAGAACCGACGCCGGGCATCGCTGGACCCGTCGGCAAGCGTGTGGGTCACTCGCCTACGAGCCTGTCGGAACAACGCCCGCGAGTCGGCATCGTCGGCACCCAGGAACCCGCGCCAGGCGGTTCCGCCCACTGCTTCGTTTCCGTCGAGCAGACGGTGCCGGATCTCGTCAAAGCTCACAAAGGCGAAATACAGGAACGAGAGGTCTCGAAAGACCGAGAAATCGACGCGCGCCGCATAGGCAGCCTCCAGGAGCGCTTGCAGCTGGTCTGCCTCAACGTCGAGGAGCGCCGCGTATCGGGCGAGTCCGGAGGCTGACACCTCCTTCTCGATCAGCATCTCGGCGAGTCGCTCGACGCCGAGGAGGCTCCACGCGATGCCGGTCGAGAACATCGGATCGAAGAACGCGAAGGCCTGCGGCAACATCGCCCACGCCTTGCCCGCCGCGTGCCGGCACCGGCGCTGCAGACGCTGCGTCGCGCGCAGCCCGGGTGGCCGCGGACAGGCGGAGGCGAACGCCTCTCGCAGGGTCGGATACCGCTCAAGAACGCCATGCCACAGCGCCTCGGCGCTCAGGCCGGAAGATGAGTGTACGGTCTCGGTCTCCGTGTCGGTATCAGTATCGGTGTCATCCAGAAGCAACCCGGCGCTCACCAGGCCGTCGTCGAAACGCAAGGCATAGATCCATCCTTCGTCGATCATGTGGTGGACGGCCGCCCAGTCGTCGGCGTAGGGTCCCGGTGACAGGCACGCACCAGCGCCGGCCGCGGCCTCGGCGAACGGCGTCACGCCCTCGAAGTGCGCATAGACGAGCAGCCTCGAGAAGGCGATGTGGGAGCGCATCGATTCGATGCCCAGTGCCCGAGCCATGACTTCGCCGGCACCCGACGCGTCGACCACGAAACCCGCCTCGATCTCCACGTCGCGACCGTCGCGTCGACCGCGTAGCCGCAGGCCGTGCGCAATCGGATCCGCGGCCACGATCTCCAGACGGTCGCGATAGTCGACACCGGCGGCGCACGCCTGCTCCATCAGGTAGGCATCGACGTCGGCGCGCATCCATTGACAATCGGCCACCTCATCACTCGGACTCGCGGCGACGAGGAGTCGCGCGTCGTTGATCTCGTCGTTGCAATAGGGAACGCCGGGGTGATGACGATAGAAGGTGAACCCACGCTTGAGGCCGCAACGCAAATCGGCAAGAACGCGACGCCACCGGCCATGGGCCGCGAGGCTCCTCAAATCGGGCTGTCCGTAGCGCCTCGCCAGACGCTCGAGGGACAGCGCCGCCAGCGGTGTCGACGATTCGCCGAGCGCGAAGCGCGGGTGCTCATCGCGCTCCACCAACAGTACCTCTCGCCCACCTAGCGCGAGGAGCCGCGCCAGGAGCGAGCCGGCGAAGCCGGCGCCGATGATGACGACGTCGCGCTTCAGAGCGGACCGCATGTTGCGCCCCCGGCGCAGTGGGAACAGCGTATCCGCGGCGCCACGTGCGCGGATCGATTCATCGCGTCGAGCCGTGCCCGTCTGGCCCCGACGCACTCGCGGCAACCGGCGAGGCGCTCGATGTCCCACAGGTCGACCTGCACAACCGTCTCGGCCAGGTCCAAGCGCAGCGCCCGCTCGAGCACCTCCTCCACCAGATCGAGGCATATCGGCGCCCAGGAACCCGCGGTCGCCAACGACTCCAGTGCGCCGTTGCCCCCGCGCACCGGGATGATCGAGATCGTGCTGGCGCCGCAGCGCGCGGCATGGTCGACCGACCGCAGCGTCCAGTCGAGCTGTTCGGAGGCGGCAATGAACGGACACCCAAGGAGGACGAAGGCACGCAGGCCAATCTGGCGGTTGCGCAGACGGGCCGCGCAGGCGTCGAAGTCGGCCAGCGTCATCTTCTTGTTGAGGCGCGGCAGGGCGTCCGGGTGCACGGTCTCCAGACCGATCGCCACCTCCAGCGCGCCATCGATTCGGTCGGCAAAGGCAAAGCAGCGATCACCGACGAAGCGCGGATGACACTCGACGGTGACACACTCGAAGCCCTGGAGGAGCTCGAGCATGGCGTCTTCGTCGGCGCGCGGCACCGCAGCAGAGTCGAAGAAATTGCTGGCGTTGTAGAGCTTGACAAGGGAACGGTGCGCCACTCCCTCGAGCGCCAGCTCGAGCTGACGCGGCAGCGAGGCGGGCGGTGTCGAGCCGACGAGAGTCTGTTGCCAGAGGTCGCAAAAGACGCAGCTGAACGGACACTCCATCCCGGCCAGGAAGACGGTCGTCACCTCGATCAGGCCTCCGCCGGGCCGACGCTCCTGCTCGTGCAGAACCCGAATCGGCTCCCAGGCTGATGGTGGGGTCTTGGGTCCCCTGAGCGCGCGCACCCAGCGGTCCATTTCCCGTTACTGCGGGACGCCGCCGTGCAGGGAAAGGAAGTGCGCTCGGTAGCTCTCCGGGTGGTGCTCGAAGCGGCCGCGAAACACCGCCGCGTCGACGGCCCCATGCTGAAAGCGCCGCTTCTCAAACACCGGGAAGTCGACACCGAGGTGCGAACGCATTCCCCGCTGCACAACCTGTCCCTTGAGCGCATACAGCTTGGCGGTGGAGCCGCCGGTCAGCTCGTCGAAGGGCGCGGCTTCGGCCACACCGATGATGGCAGGACGCGAAAAGGGGCTGAGCCCGGCAAAGCCGAGCAGACGCGCCGGCGCATATGTGCGAACGCAGGCGCGCGAGAAGCCCCCCGAGTAGGTCAGAGAGTGCTTGATCGCGTCGACACCCCAGCCCTCCTGATAGAGCATCGAGTTGGACACGACGCTGCGGATGGTGAGCTCCTGATGATCTTCGAGTGGGTAGTCCTTGAGATTCTCGTCGCCACCGTCGCCGTCCAGGAGCAGCCGCCACGCCGGATAGCGTCTGCGAATACCCCGCAACAGCGCCAGTCCGACCGTCGCGCATTCGACATCGAGCGGCTTATAGTCTTCGATAATCTTCACCGCCTCGAACGGGTCGAGATCGTCCGACGCCACGTCGACCACTTCCAGCAGCATCTCCAGATCTAGACGGCGGAGGAACGCCCGCGCCTGTTCGACGTCGAGACCACGGCCATCGACCGCCAGGGTGAACGCCTTCAGCCGGCTTGGGCTGCGCCCGCTCTCGAGCAGGGCGTGATAGAGACTCATCAGCACCGCGCCACTGTCGACACCGCCAGAGAACAGGACACCAAGCGGCTCGTCCTCATCTTGATGCGCGAGCCACTGCGCGATCTCTCCATGCAGCGCCTCGATATAGGCATGGCCGATGGCGTCGAGGTCGGCGGGCATTGTCGCCCGCGGCGGGGCGAAGAAGCGGCGGTGACGTGGATTCGGGTCGGGGCAGCCGATCAGCCGCAAGGCGGTTACGTGGTGGGCCGGTACCATGCGCGTATAGGCGGGATGGAATTGGTGGAGGTAGCCGTGCGTGTCGAGCACCTGCTTGATCTCGTCGATCCGCTCGGCAATGACCAGCATCGGCCCCCGGGCTTCCTTGGCGAGGAAGTAGCGCATGGGCCGGTCGAGGCTGCGCGCCATCAGCACGGTCTCGCCGTCCCTAGCCGCCAGAGCGAACGAACCGTTCACGGCCAACAGGGCCTCTGGGCACGTGTCGACGAGCCGCGCCCTTGCCGCGTCGACGCTCATGTTGAGGATGTTCTGTGCGCCGTCCTCAATGAGGTTGACGACACGGTGCACCGCGCGTTCCATTCAGTCCCCTCCCAGGCAGGCGGATTCTGGTGCCCATTATACGAGCGCCATCACAATCCGGGACCGCGCGAGCCCGATCAGGCCGCGAGGCGCTCCGCGGCGACTCGCGGCGCCTGCCAATCGTCAGCAACGCCGAGCGTAGAGGCGGAGGACACCACCCGGAAAGTGGTCACACGATGTGGCACGAACGAGGCATCGTCCTTCTGCTCGGCGATCGCCCGAAGATAGGACCGCACGAGGTGCTGCGTCGGTTCGGGAAGGGTTGCGGTATCGACCTGCGTGATGAAGTCGAGAAGCAGACGACCCCGGTCACTGGCGGTCTTGAAACAGTCGGTCACATCGAGTCGGGCGGGCAACCGGCACACCTCATAGGCCAACCCGGACTGCTGCAGACAGTGCCGGACCTCGCTGCTGTACCAGGGCGTGCGCCGCCAGAGGCGTCGCCAGAAGAGTCGAGACAGGGCGTTGAACCGGTCGGCGTCCGCGCTCAGGATGAGCAACTGCCCACCGGGATTCAGGAGCTCGACCGCACGATGAATGGCGGCAGCCTGGTCTGGGAGATAGTAGAGCGTGTGGATGACATGAATGAGGTCGAAACGCCGCTCGGTGTGGAAGTCCTCAAAAGCCACCGGATGCACGTCAATCTGGCTGGCATTGGAACAGGCATGGGCCAACGTGCGCTCGAACCTGTCACACTCGGCGCGATTCGGATCGACACCGACGTATCGCACGCCGTCGAATTGCCCAGCGAGCGTCTCGAGCAGGTGGCGGTCCAGAATGCCCGAACCGCACCCGACGCTGAGGACCGACGCGGTAGGTGTCATCTCGAGGTCAACGGTGCAAGCGCGGTGCCGCGCCGCCTCCGCCTCGTCGCGGTCCGCGTCCGCTCTCTCCCGCTCCGCGATCTCGGCGCGAAGCCGATCGTTCATGGCCGACAGGTCGGTCGTGCGCTCCTGCACACCTTCCCGCAGTGCGTCCAGAGCGTCACGCGGCGCGGTCTCCGCCTGTGTGCGTCTGGTGATGTCACGGACGATGACATTGACGGCCCTGACGGTTCCGTCGGCGTCGAAGACGGGGACGAGCGCGTCGACAAAACACCGTATCTCGTTGGGATCGCGCGGCAGCCTTGTTGTGAATTCGTGTTCCGGGGACGGTGCCCCAGTCTCTCTCACACGCCGCAAGCGGGGCAGCATGTCCGGCGCGGCGCTGGGCAGCACCTCGGCCAGTGGCTTGCCGAGGTGCTCGGCCACCGACAGTCCATTGATGTCGGCAAGTCGCTGGTTGATGTGCGAGTAGCGAAAATCCGGCCCATCGAGCACCGCGATGCCAACCGGAATGTGCGCCAGCACCTGGTCCAGATAGGTGCGTGTCTCGGCCGGTTCCCCGCGAACGTCATCCCGCTCTACGGTGTCCGCCGCGGTTTTGTCGCCGGTCATGTACGAACGTCCAGGTCGCGAGTCCGCCCACCGTTGGGCACGGCGTCCGAATCTCCCGTCACCGGTTGCGCCCAGTGACAGCAGCCTCCCGCCGTGCAATAGTGTGCACCAAACCACGTCTGGCCGACGGAAGGGAAGTGCCTGGGACCCAGAGCCGACTGTGCCGTGACGCTGCGGAGGGGGAGAGAATAGACGACCTTGGCGCGCCACGCAAGCAGCATGATCGAACAAGATAAGTCTCGTATCTGCAATAGGATGCATGTGCCAACGGGCGGGAGTTCCGTAGATGTCAGACTATGTCATCCGGGCGGCAACCATCGACGACCTGCAGACGATCGCCGACTTCAATGCGGGGCTGGCCGAAGAAACCGAAGATGCATCGCTCGATAGGAAGACGGTGCTTCAGGGAGTCCAGACACTGCTGTCAGACCGGACGCGCGGGTCGTATTTCGTCGCCTGTGACGAAAGCAAGATCATCGGTCAGATCATGCACACCCGCGAGTGGAGCGACTGGCGAAACGGCGATGTCTGGTGGATCCAGAGCGTGTATGTCCACCCTGATTACCGCCGGCGGGGCGTGTTCCGTTCGTTGCACCGGCATCTGAAGACACTGGCGGAATTGGAGCCGGGGGTCGTCGGTTTGAGACTCTATGTCGAACAGGACAATCATGTAGCGCAGGCAACCTACGAGGAATTGGGGATGCGGCACGCTCGCTACCTGGTGATGCAAGACCTGTTCGGTGAACATGCGTAAAGGAAGGAGGCCCGATATGTCGAAGCCAGCGGTTCTCCGGGTACTGAGCATCGCAGCCTGCGCCGTCACCCTGACTCCCCTGGTAGCTGTTCCCGCCGCGGGCGGCCAGAGTGGCGAATGGCACGCCTACGCGGCCGACAAGGCCAGCACCAAGTACGCGCCGCTCGACCAGATTGACGCCGAGACCGTCGATGACCTCCGGGTGGTGTGGCGGCAGTCCACGATTCCGGATGCCACGCGCCAGGGCAACTCGATGCGTGCCCCGAGCGCATCGCAGAACACGCCGATCATGGCCGACGGGCTGCTCTTCGTCAGCACCGGGCTCGGGATGGTGGCCGCGCTCGACGCCACCACCGGCGAGGTGGTCTGGTTCGACGCGCCGCTCGTGCCCGAGGGCGAAGAGCCACGGCGCGGCAGCCCGACACGGGGGCTCGGTTATTGGACCGACGGAGACGACGCCCGCGTCCTGGCCGTCCTCGGGTCCCGACTAGTCGCCCTGCATGCGGAGACTGGCGCACGTGACCTCGATTTCGGTGACGGCGGCGAGGTTGATCTGATCCAGGGCTTCGACGACCGGGTGGTCGAGCGTTTCCGCTGGCGGTCGGCGCCTCTCGTCGTCAATAACGTCATCATCGTCGGTTCGCTCATCGGCGACATCACCAGCAACACGATCGCGGCGCTGAAGGAGATGCCGCCAGGAGACGTACGCGGGTTCGACGTGCAGACCGGCGAGCAGCTCTGGATCTTTCACACCATTCCGCGTGAGGGCGAGCCGGGCAACGAGACCTGGCTGACGGCGCTCACCGAGGACCGCGCATCGTGGGAGTACACCGGCAACACCAACATGTGGGCGTCTCCGAGCGCCGATGAGGAGCTGGGCTACGTGTACCTGCCGCTCTCGACCCCGACAAGCGACTATTACGGTGGTCACCGGCCGGGCGACAACCTGTTTGCCGAAAGCCTCGTCTGCCTCGACGCGGCGACCGGCGAGCGCATCTGGCACTTCCAGGCGGTGCACCACGGTCTGTGGGACTACGACTTCCCCGCGGCACCGACACTGGTCGACATCACGGTCGACGGGCGCGACATCAAGGCGATCGCCATCACCAGCAAGCAAGCGACCACCTATGTCTTCGACCGCGTCACCGGCGAACCGGTCTGGCCGATCGAAGAACGGCCTGTCCCGCAGGGCGACGTGCCGGGCGAGTGGTATGCAGCAACACAGCCGATTCCTACCAGGCCGCCGGCCTACGACCAGCGTGGTGTGACCATCGACGATCTGATCGACTTCACCCCGGAGCTGCGAGCCGAGGCGGTGGCAATGCTCGACGACTATGTCTGGGGACCGTTCTTCACGCCGCCGTCGTTGATCGACGATCGACCGGGCGGCACGCAGGGCACGCTGGTGGTGCCCGGGCTGGTCGGCGGGACCGACTGGAACGGTGCGGGCGCCGATCCGGAGACGGGTATCTTGTATATCCCCTCCAACCACAGCGGCACGGTCGTCGGACTCGGACGATCGGAGAATCCGCGCTCAGATGTCGACTGGGTCATGACGGGCGCGCGACACATCCCCGGCCCACAGGGACTGCCGATGTTCAAGCCGCCATACGGTCGTCTGGTCGCGATCGATCTGAACGCCGGCGATATCTTGTGGTCGGTCGCCAACGGTGACGGGCCGCGCGACAATCCCGCCATCGCGCATCTCGACCTGCCGCCACTTGGACACGGTGGCCGCGCCGCGCCGCTCATCACGAAGAGCCTCGTGTTCATGGGAGAGGGTGCAAATGTGGGCGCCGCCTTCCTGCCGGAGGGCAGCGGCGGCAAGATGTTCAGGGCCTACGACAAGATGTCCGGGGCGGTGGTGTGGGAAATGGCGCTGCCGGGTGGTACCACCGCCGCGCCAATCAGCTACATGGTCGACGGCACGCAGTACATCGTGACCACGGTCGGCTGGGAGGACATGGAGAGCGAGTATGTGGCACTCGCACTGCCCTGATTGGAGGGCCGACAACCATGTGTTGCCGGCCTGAATCGCAAGGCTAAAGCCTTGCGCCACAACGCGGCGCTCCAGCGGGATAGAGATGGAAGGGCTAGTCCAGAATGGACCGAATCGTGTGGGTATCGATATGACCAGAACCACGCTTGTCGTCGTGATCGCCGCCGCGTTCGTCGCGGCCTGCAGCGGCTCGGATCCGGCAGCGCCGGCAGAAGAATTGGCCGCCGCGCCAGACCCGGAACCGGTCATCGGGGAGATCGTGCGGATCGACGCGCGGGTCGATGCGCTGATTCCGTCCGATGCCCGTATCGAGAAGCTGGCCGAGGGCTTCAACTTCATAGAGGGACCTGTGTGGGACCGCGGCCAGGCGCGGCTGCTGTTCTCCGACGTGCGTGGCAACGAGATCTATCAGTGGACCGAAGCCGACGGCGCGAGCACGTTCATCGACCCGGTGTTCGAGGGCGACCAAACCGGACTGCGGTCGATCAGCTCGAACGGTCTGACACTCGATACCGAGGGACGACTCATCATCTGCGAGCACGGCAACCGGCGGATTTCCCGGCTCGACCCGGACGGTTCGCGGAGCGTGGTCGTGGAAGCCTTCGAGGGCGGACAACTCAACAGCCCCAATGATGCGGTCTACGCGTCGGACGGGTCGCTCTATTTCACCGACCCGCCCTACGGTCTCGAAGGACTCGCAGAGTCGCCGATGCGGGAACACGACTTCAACGGCATCTATCGACTGAGCCCTGGCGGCGAGCTCGAGCTGCTGGTGCGTGACCAGTCCTTTCCGAACGGCATTGCGCTCTCGCCCGACGAGCAGACGCTCTATGTGGCAAATTCAGACGCCGCAAACAAGGTATGGATGACCTACGACATCGACGAGGAAGGTGCATCGAACGGGCGGGTCTTCTACGACGTGAACGACCAGATGGAGCCTGGTGCGGCCGACGGCATGAAGGTCGATTTGGCGGGCAACCTCTTCGCGACCGGCCCAGGGGGGGTCTGGATCATCGCGCCGGACGGAACCCACCTCGGCACGATCAAGACGGGCGAGATCACGGCCAACGTCGGGTGGGGCGAGGACGGGCGCACTCTCTACATGACGGCGAGCACCAGTCTGTATCGGATCCGGCTGAACACCGAAGGCCACATCCCGGGTCCGTAGGGATGGCCGCGGCACCCACGAGGCGGGCCTAAAGGCCCTTGCTACCGGTTTGGCGCAGGCCTGAACACGGTAGCAAGGCCCTTCAGGGCCGCTGCTAGACAGGTGCAGGCCCCTAGCCGCCGGCCATGGCGCCTACTACGAGGAACGGCTCGGCGCCGCTGGCCACGGCCAGGGGCAGCGGCATATCGTGCGACTCGTGGGACAGGTCCTCCTCGCGGGCATAGAACCGCACGAAGGCGCGGCGGCGGAGCGTGACGTGGTCGCGAATCGTCCCGCGCAGCACCGGGTGGCACGCCTCGAGCGCGTCGAGGACCGCGCCAAGGGTTGCCGGACCTCCCAGATCGAGCTCCACCTCGCCCTCCACACGCGCCAGCGTCCGTAGATGCGCCGGCAGCACGACCCGGATCATGGTAGGGCCTGGACCTCCACCGACTGCACCCGCGGCAGATCGCGCACAATCGGTGCCCAGCTGTCTCCGGCGTCGGCCGAACAGTAGACCTGCCCCCCCGTGGTGCCGAAGTAGACGCCGCACGGATCGAGCGCGTCGACCGCCATGGCGTCGCGTAGGACGTTCACGTAGCAGTCGCTCTGCGGCAGCCCTTTGGTGAGCGCCTCCCACTCGTTACCGCCTGACCGGCTGCGATATACCCTGAGCTTCCCATCGGGCGGATAGTGCTCCGAATCGCTCTTGATCGGCACGACGTAGATCGTGTCCGGCTCATGAGCGTGAACGTGAATCGGGAACCCGAAGTCGGACGGCAGGTTGCCGCTGACCTCGTGCCACGAATCGCCGGCGTCGTCGCTGCGCATCACGTCCCAGTGCTTCTGCATGAACAAGACGTCGGGTCGCGACGGATGCAGGGCCAGGCGATGCACGCAATGGCCGACCTCGGCCACCGGATCGGGAATCATTCCTTCCGACCGCAGCCCCTGGTTCTTCGGCGCCCACGTCCGCCCGGCATCGTCGGTGCGAAAGACCCCGGCGGCTGAGATGGCGATGAACATCCGATCGCTGTTGGTAGGGTCCGGCAACACGGTGTGCAGACACATCCCGCCAGCCCCCGGCTGCCACTTGGGGCCAGACTCGTGGCTACGCAGGCCGGGGAGCTCCTGCCAGCTCTCCCCGCCATCGGTCGAGCGGAAGAGCGTGGCGTCCTCGACACCGGCGTGCAGCGTGTGCGGGTCGCTCGCTGACGGCTCGAGATGCCACACGCGCTTGAACTTCCACGGGTGCGGTGTGCCGTCGTACCACAGGTGGGTGCCCGTCTCACCCTCGTAGACAAACTTGTTGCCGACGGCGTCCCACGTCTTGCCCCCGTCGTTCGACCGCTGGATGACCTGCCCGTGCCAGTCGGTCCACTGCGCTGCATACAGCCGATCAGGATCGGTGGGCGAACCCTTGACGTGGTGGACCTCCCAGCCGCCGAAATGGGGTCCGTCGACCTCCCACTGGCGGCGTGTGGCGTCGGACGTCACGATGAACGCCCCTTTTTGTGTCCCGACCAGAACTCGCACCCTGCTCATGCTGCGCTCCTTCCCCAGGCAAGCCTGCTGAGCTGCTACAGGACCCGACAGCGAGACCCTCCTATAGGCTTACGGTAGCTCGTCGTAGATCACTCGCACCGCCGCCTCGACGCGGGTCGCGTCGTAGTCCGGATAGCGCGACGACAGGTCGACTGCCCTTACCGCCTGGTCGGCGCTCTGCCCGGCGCGCTTGGCGGTTCGGACAGCAGCCAGGAGGTCTGCGGTGAACCGCTGGAACTCCTGGAAGCTGGTCCAGGTTGTCACCGGAATATGGCCGGGCACCACGGTATCGACGCCATCGATGGCGGCAATCGCCTGACCCAGCGAGTCGGGCAGCGCCACCCCGCTGCCGCCGTTGTTGGTGTCGAGGAACGGCGCGTCCCGCCAGGGAAACATGTCGCCGGTCTGCAGCACGCCGAGTGCGGGGTAGACGATGAAGGTGTCGCCGTCGGTGTGCCCGGCGCCAAAGTGATACAGGTCCATCTGGTCGGCGCCCGACCCCAGCGTCAGCCGGTCGGTGAAGGTCCGCTTCGGCAGATACTGCGCATTCGCCCCGTCGAAGTTGGGCATGCCTTCCATGTTGGTCTTGGTATTGGCATGGGCCACGATGTCGACCATGTCGGGGAAGAACTCGTTGCTCCCGACATGGTCGCCGTGGGTGTGGGTGTTGACAATCCTGACCACCGGCTTATCGGTCACCTCCCGAATGCGGTCGAGCAGCACCTGCCCCCAGCCCGGCAGCTTGGTGTCGATGATCGCCACGCCGGAGTCCATGACGAACACGCCGACATTACCGCCGCTGAACAGCGCGCGATCCACCGGGGTGTTGCCCTTGATCACATACAGGTTGCCCTTCACCTGCTCGATTGACGCAGCGTCGACGGCGTCCTGATTGAGCTGCTGCAGCGCGCTGACGCCGACCGACAGCGCACCGACGGCCAAGATGGCGGCCAGGGTGATTGCTCGTGTCATCGGTAGCTCCTCTATTCGCTCCGCAACGCCATCATCGGGTCGATTCGGGTAGCGCGTCGCGCCGGCAGGTAGCAGGCGACCAACGCGACCACGATAAACAACGCGGGCACGACAATCAGCGTCACGGGGTCAAATGGCGTCACCCCGAACAGCAGGCTTTCGAGCAGCCGGCCGACGACGACTGCACCGGCGAGGCCCAGCGCCACGCCGGACCCGACCAACGTGGCCCCCTGCCGCACCACCAGATCTCGGATGCCCCCGCGGTCTGAGCCCAGCGCCATCCGCAGTCCGATCTCGCGTCCTCGCCTTGACACGGTATACGCCAGCACCCCGTAGATGCCGATGAGGGCGAGCGCCAGCGCCCCGACGGCGAACGCGCCGAGGACCGCGGCGAAGAACCGCGGCTGTGCCACGGTGGCGGCGAGGCGTGCCTCCATCGTCATGACGTCGTCGACGACGGCGAACGGCTGAATCTCGGCCACAGCCGCGACGAGGAAAGGCACGAACGTCTCCGGGCTCCCGCTTCGCACCACGACGTCGACAGCGGGCAGCCGCTCCCCGAACGGCCACTGCGCATAGGAGATGTACAGCTCCGGCTCGGGCTCGCTGTCGAGCCCCCGGTGCCGCACGTCACCCACCACCCCGACGATTGGATACGGCCTGGAATCGCCCGTCCTGATCCGCTCCTCGAGCGGCCGCCTGCCCGGCAGATAGGCACGGACGAACGCCTCGTTCACCACGACGGACAGCCCGTTGCCGAGATCCTGGTCGGTCAGATACCGACCCTCGACCAAACGGAGCCCCATCGCCGAGAAGTACCCGGGGCTCACCAGCTGCGGTCGCGCCGAGGTCACCTCGGAGAGCCGGGTCGGCGGAGCCTCGCCGTCGAAGTGAAAAGCCACCAGCGATTCGCCCGGCGTCAGCGGGAGCGACGAGACGAACCCCACGGCCTCGACCCCCGCGCGGCCGGTGAGTCGCTGAATCAGCAAATCGAAGAATCCGCCTTCGCCGAGCACCGACCCCTCCTTCATCGGCAGCAGGTTGATCTCCGCGGTCAGCAGACCAGTCGGGGTGAAGCCGGGGTCCACGCGGGTCAGGCCGACGATGCTGCGTACGAGCAGGCCGGCGCCCACGAGCAGCATCAGCGCCAGCGCCACCTCCGCGACCACCAGCACGCTTCGAGTCCGGTTCCCTGGACGGAAACGGAACCCGCCCCCCATGGCCGGAGCGTTCTCGTTCAGCGCACCAGCCAGGTTGAACCGCGACGCCTTGAGCGCCGGCATCATCCCGAAGAGCAGGCCCACGGCCACCGACGCGGCCAGCGCGAACAGCAGCACGGTCCGGTCGATGCCCGCCTCGTCGAGACCGGGAATGTCGGTGGGTGCGAACGCGGGCAACGCGCCGAGTATCCAGTAGGACAGCGCCACGCCCAGCCCGCCGCCGACCAGCCCCAGCACGACGCTCTCGGTGACGAGCTGGCGAATGAGCCGCCCCCGGCCCGCGCCGATGGCCGCCCGGATTGCCAGCTCCCGCTGTCGCGAGGCGCCGCGCGCAAGTAGCAGGTTGGCGAGGTTCGCGGTCACGATCAGCAGCACCAGGACGACGGCCGCCATCAGCGCCAGCAGCGCCGGGCGCACCTGGCGCACCATCCGGTCCTGGAGTCCCTCGAGCCGCAGGATGGCGCCGTCGGACATCCGGGGCGTCAGCCGTCCGAGCACCGTCTGCCCCTCGGCCTGCGCCTGGGCCATCGACACGCCTTCGCGCAGCTTGGCGACGCCTGAGAACGCCACCGATGTGGCGTCGCCCATTGGCGACGGCCGGTCGTCTCGCGGGTACATGCTCAGAGGGAACCAGACGCGGGTCTCCTCCTCCGGAAAGGCGAACCCCTCGGGCATGACCCCGACGATGGTGTAGACCCCGACCGAGCCGGCCGAGACCTTGAAGACCTCGCCGATCGCGTCCGGCTGACCATCGAACCACTCCTGCCAGGCCCGGTAACTCAGCACGGCCGCCGGCCACGTCTTGTCGGTCTTCGGTCGCGCGTCCAGCTCGGTGAAGGCGCGTCCGAGGACGGGAGTCACGCCGAGCAAACCGAAGAGGTCGGGCGTGACGTCCGCGCCGCGCACCCGGAACCCGTCCTCGGTGAAATCGCTGAACAGGGTGAACTCCAGATCGTTGTAGCCGGCGACCGACTCCACGGTCTGGGGGTTCTCGTTCCAGGCATCACGGGTCGGGCTGGTCATGAAGGGCGGCATCTCGCGCCCCCGGTTCAGCTCGTTCTCCTCACGGACCTGGACGAGCCGGTCGGCGTCCGCGTAGGGCAGCGGACGCAGGAGCACCGCGTTGACCACGCCGAACACCGCGGTGTTGGCGCCGATGCCCAGCGCGAGGGTCAGCAGGCAGACGAGGGTGAAGCCGGGCTGCCGCAGCAGCGACCGGCCGGCTATCCGGAGGTCCCGCAGAAACGATTCCATGCCAATTATCAACTCGACTCCCGCCCGCGGTGGGAGCCACCGCCAAGTTTACCGCGTTGCTCCACTCGCGGGTCAGCGATAGGATGAGACACACAAATTGACGCGCATGAGGAGCAGCAACATGCACGAAAGGTTCCGGTCGAGGGAGTTCCTGGCACTTGCCACCTGCGGTCTGTGCCTCTGGCTCATGGCGCGACCTCCGGTCGCCGCCGCCCAGAACCGTTTCGTGGGCGGGGCGCCGACCCGGTCCGACGTCGAGGTGCGCCCGTCCCGGCTCAGGTTCGAGCCGGGCGCCCGATCGAACTGGCACAGCCACGGGAACTTCCAGATCATCATGGCGGAGGAAGGGGCCGGTCGCACCCAGGTGCGGGGGGAGTCACTTCAAGAGTTGCGGATCGGGGTGCCGGTCTACGCGGCCGAAGGGGTCGTGCACTGGCACGGCGCGGCGCCTGACGAGCATCTGGTGCAGCTCACCTTCAGCAGTGGTGAAACCACCTGGTTCGAGCCCGTGAGCGAGAGCGACTATCTCGGAGGAAGGCAGTAGGGAATCGATGAAGAGCACCCTTTGCATGGTCGGCGTTCGTCTCCTGATCGTGGTGGCCGCGGCCACCATCGCCAGTTCCCCGCTCTCGGCGAAGGACTGGCCACAGTGGCGCGGCGAAGAGCGGTTGGGGCTATGGACCGAGACCGGCCTTCTGGAAGAGTTTCCAGACGACGGGCTCACGGTGAAATGGCGCGTGCCGGTCAACGGCGGCTACTCGGGTCCGGCGGTCGCGGACGGGCGTGTGTTCGTGCTCGACTACGTGGAGACCGAGGCCCGCGTCATGAACGGCACCGAGCGGCTGCTGGCCCTCGACGAAGAGACCGGCGCGATGCTCTGGAGCCACGAGTGGGCAACGACTTACCGGATGCTGATGTTCACCTACGCGACCGGTCCGCGCGCCACGCCGACGGTCGACGGCGAACGGGTGTATGTGACCGGCTCGACCGGTCTCATCTTCTGCCTGAACGTCGAGACCGGCGCCGTCATCTGGCAGAAGGACACGGTCGAGGAGTACGACGCGAACATCCCAGTCTGGGGCACGTCGAGCGCGCCACTCGTTGACGGCGACCGCGTCATCTTTCTCGTGGGCGGGGAACCGGACGCCCTGGTGATGGCTTTCGACAAGCGCACCGGGGAAGAAGTCTGGCGGGCCATCGAGAGCCGCACGGAGATGGGCTACCACCAGCCCAGCATCATCGAGGCGGGCGGCGTGCATCAGCTAATTGTCTGGCACCCGCGCGGCCTCTCGTCGCTCAACCCCGAGACCGGCGCGCTGTACTGGGAGGAAGAGTTCCGCGGCCGCGCCAACATGACGGTGGCGGACGCGGTGATGAGCGGCCCGTATCTCTTTGTGTCCGGGTTCTATAGCGGATCGCTGATGATGCGGCTCGGCCAGGACCGACCGACGGCGACCTCCATCTGGCGTGGAGAGAACAACCGGATCCTCGAAGGCGGCATCGAGGTGGCCGAATCTGCCGGGCTGCACTCGGTGATGACCACGCCGCTCATCGTTGGCGACTACATCTACGGCATCGGCAGCCACGGGCAGGTGCGTGGCCTGCTGGCGGAAACCGGCGAACGGGTCTGGGAAGCCGAAGGCTTGACGACACGAAACCGCTGGGGCTCGGCCTACTTCGTCAAGCACGAGGACCGCTACTTCGTCTACAACGAGAACGGCGACCTGATCATCGCGCAGTTCAGCCCCGAGGGGTATGTCGAGCTCGACCGCACGCACCTGCTCGAGCCGACCTCGCGTTCCGGATACGGCGGCACCCGTGGCGCCACCCGTGCCAAGCATGGCGACAGCGACCGACTGGTGGTCTGGTCACACCCGGCGTTCGCCAACCGCCATCTGGTGCTGCGCAACGACGAAGAGATCATCCGCGTGTCGATGGACGCCAATGACTATTGAAGCGCGCCCCACACGCGTCGCGGACTGGCGCGCGTTCAGACGGGCCTGAAGGCCCTTGCTACCGGTGCGGTTTGACCGGCGGCCAGACATCTAACGGAAGGAGACGCCATGTCAATTTACACGCGGAAAGAATTTCTGGGACTTGGCGCGTTGCTGGCCGGCGGTGTCGGCTGCGCGGGGCTGCCTGGCACCGAGGCCCAGGAAACCGGGACGAGCGGCGACCAACAGCCGGACCTGGCCCTCGTGAACGGACGGGTCTACACCATCGACGACGCGACGCCGCAGGCCGAGGCGTTCGCGGTGAAGTATGGGCGATTCATCGCGGTCGGCAGCACCGACGACGTCAGTAATCTGATAGGGCCGAACACCGAGGTCATCGATGCCGAGGGGATGACGGTCACACCCGGTTTCATCGACACGCACTGTCATCCGAGCGGCGTGAACGAGCTCTACGGTGTCAACACCAACCTGCCAACGGTGGCCGACATCCAGGCGGCGCTCAGAGCGAAAGCGGCCGACACCCCGCCCGGCTATTGGGTCAGCGGCTTCATGTTCGACGACACGAAGGTTGTCGATGGACCGCTGCACCGGACCCATCTCGACGAGGCGGTTCCGGACCATCCGGTCAACGTCGCCCACCGCGGTGGCCACACCAACTGGTACAACAGCACCGCCTTCGCCCTGGCGGGCATCACGCGCGAGACGCCTGACCCTCCAGACGGACGCTTCGCGCGCGACGCCGATGGTGGACTGTCGGGCATGGTGGCCGAGAACGCCCGCCGGGTTTTCAACAGGGTCGGCCGGCGCGACGAGCTGACCCCTGACGAACGGCGCGACCGGGCACGTGAGGGCATGGCCCACATCTCCAGCTTGCTGACCGCCACCGGCCTGACCACCGTCCACGACGCCGGGGCGAGCCGCGGAAGACTGGTGGCCTATCAGGACGTCTATCAGGCGGGCGAGCTGCGTCACCGCGCCTATCTCATGATCCGAGGCGCCTACCAGGACCTGCGCAACGCCGGTGTCTCTACCGGCTTCGGCAACGAGTGGGTGCGGATCGGTGGCGTCAAATACGGGGCCGACGGGTCGGCGTCAGAGCGCACCATGCGGATGAGCACGCCGTTCGAGGGTAGACCGGACGACTACGGCATCCTGACGATGTCACAGGACGAGATCCACGAGGTCGTTGAGGATGCCCACCGCAACAACTGGCAGGTCGGGATTCACGCCAACGGCGACGTCACGATCGACATGGTGCTGAACGCCTACGAGCGGGTCCTCGCCCAGTGGCCGCACCCCGACCGGCGGCACCGGATCGAGCACTGCTCACTGGTGAATCCGGACTTGCTCCAGCGGATCAAGGACACCGGCACCATTCCGACGCCGTTCTGGACCTACGTGCATTTCCACGGCGAAAAGTGGCAGGCGTATGGCGCGGCGAAGATGGAGTGGATGTTCGCGCACCGGTCGTTCCTCGACTACGGCATCCTGGTGCCGGGCGCGTCCGACTACACGCCGGGGCCGTTCGAACCGCTGATGGCGATCCAGAGCATGGTGACCCGGAAGGACTTCAACGGCCAGGTGTGGGGCGGCAACCAGCGGGTGACGATCGACGAGGCGCTACGGATCGCGACCCTCCACGGCGCCAGAGCCTCCTACGAGGAGCAGGTCAAGGGATCGATCAGCGCCGGCAAACTGGCCGATTTCGTGATGCTGGACCGCGACCCGCACGAGGTCGACCCGGACGACATCAAGAACATCGCCGTGGTGCGGACCGTGGTGGGAGGTCGAACCGTCTATCCGGCGAACGTCTGAGGATCGGTCTGGTCCCGAGACGGGCGACCACTCTCGGGCCGCGCGGTCGCGTCACGGTCTGGTCGAGGGAGCCGGAGCGGACCGACCGTGGCAGCCTTGCCGCTGACCACCTGTCGTACCCGACTCAGCAAGGTCTCTTCGGTGAACGGCTTGCTGATCAACGCGTCGTGCCTACCCAACCCGCTGCCAGTCTCGTACACGGTCGCGTCGCTGTAGCCGGACATGTAGAGACTCTTCGCTTGTGGCCGGTCCGCCTGGAGGCGAGCGACCAGATCGCGCCCGTTCATGCCCGGCATTACAAAGTCGGTCAACACGAGGTCGATCGGTCCGTCATGGCGGCTCGCGATCGAGAGGGCCGTGTCGGGACCGTCCGCCTCTAGAACCTGGAAGCCCCCCCCGATCAGCATGTCCACCACCATCATTCGTACTGCCTCGTCGTCTTCGATTAGCAACACGGTCTCGGTGGCCGGCGGAACGATCGGCGCGTGAGCCGGTGTGGTCGTCTGGCTGAGCGGCGCCTCGGTCTGTGGCAGGAAGATCTCGAACCGCGTCCCGCTCTGCGCTCGGCTCAGCACGCGCACGTACCCGCCGAGTTGCTGAACGGTTCCGTACAGGGTCGCCAGGCCCAGGCCGGACCCGCGGCCGGGCCCCTTCGTCGTGAAGAACGGTTCAAAGACCCGCGAGCGCGTCTCCTCGTCCATTCCGACGCCGTTGTCTGTGACGGCGAGCATCGCGTAGCTGCCCGGCGAGACCCCAAACTCGGCTGCCTGCGC
This sequence comes from Acidobacteriota bacterium, assembly GCA_002726085.1. Classification (GTDB taxonomy): domain Bacteria; phylum Acidobacteriota; class Vicinamibacteria; order Vicinamibacterales; family UBA8438; genus NP936. The sequence goes on along the minus strand of PBRZ01000119.1, from coordinate 30,159 downwards.
CGGACCTACCGGTCTGTCCGTCGTCTCGATCGTCAGCGTTCCGCCCCCTGTCATGGCGTCGCGAGCATTCACCGCCAGGTTGACGAGCATCTGTTCGATCTTGCTCACATCGCCCGTGATACGACCAAGATTTGCACCCAGCCGCATCTCGAAGTGAATGTTCTCGCCGATCAATCGCAGCAGCATCTGGCTCACGTCCCGAACGATGCCATTGAGATCGAGCACCTTCATCGTCAACGTCTGCTTGCGCCCGAAGGCGAGCAACTGCTGGGTGAGCGCCGCGGCCTTTTGCGCCGCCGACTTGATTTCTTGCGCGTTCCGCCGCCTGGGGTCAGTCTCATCCAGCGTGGTCATCAGCTTGCCGGCGCGGCCCAAAATGACCATCAGGACGTTGTTGAAGTCGTGTGCGACGCCACCGGCCATCCGGCCGATACCCTCGAGCTTTTTGGATTGGAGCAGCTGCTGCTCGAGTTTCCGTTGGTCGGTGATGTCTTCGGCCACGCCGGCGACGCGACGGACGACACCGTCGTGATCGGTCACCGGAAAGACACGGTCCGAAATCCACCGAATCGTCCCGTCGGGTCGCTCGATGCGGTACTGGATATCGAACTCGCTCACGGGCGCCTTCAGGCAAAAGGCGTCCAGCACCCGTTCCCGGTCGTCGGCATGGACCGTCTGTACCNAGTCGGTATCGCGGCGGCTGATCGACTTGCCCGGTCGACCCCAAATTCGGTCGTAGGCGGGGCTCAGATACAGGAGGCGATGTGTGTCCACCTCGGCCATCCAGAGCACTTCGTTGATGTTCGCGGCCAGATCTCGCAACCTGGCCTCGCTCTGACGTAGCGCCACCTGGGTCTCGGTGCGGTCGCCCACGGCCCGCGACGTGACATACGACATCGCCAGCAGCGGGACGAGGACCGCGATTGTCGCCAGACTGAGGCTGTTCGCGTTGTAGACCAGCACGGTCGCCAGGCTGAAGCTGGCCAGATGGTTGAGCGCAACATGGTTGCGGTTCTCACTGATCAACCGCCACGGCGAGACGCGCTTCTCACACCAGAGCGCTGCCGAGCTGAGCATCGCGTTGAGGGCAAAGTAGCTCGTTGTCATTGCCAACAGCGGAAGCAGCAGTGGCGTCAGCTCGACCTGACGCCCGAACATCGGTTCCACCTCGGCCAGCAGATAAAAGAGCCTGGCCGAGAGCCACATTGAGATGGCGGGCTCCGCGATGTTGAACAGGATCCGACAGACATTGCGACGCTGCGCCCGCACCGAAGCCAGGAGCCCGTCGGCCGCCACGGTCAGCGTCGCCGGGCCCGGTCCGAAACAGAGCGCGAGGGCGAAGAGGAGCGGCTCGGTGAACGAGATCGTGACGCCCGTCGATGGTATGCGTATCGAGAAGGTTCCGGCGAACAGGGTCAACGCCGCCAGCAGCAGCCAGACGTCGGGCGTGGGTCCGCCTCCCAACTGGCCCAGCGAGAGACCGATCGGCACCGCGCCAACGACCACGACAGCAGTCACGTAGACACGACCCGGTGAAGTCAGCGAGACGGGTGTCATGTCGGTGCTCTATTGCACGCCTATCAAGACCTCGGTTCCAGCACCCCAGATGAACCGGTCACCCCAGACGGTGTCCGGACCCCACACCGTTGAGTCCGCGTAGTAGATGCTGGAACCCCAGATGAACCGGTCGCCCCAGATGAAGCGCTGGCCCCAGGTGAGCACGCTGCCGGCGATGGTGCTGGTCTCGCTGACCGGGCCGGCCCACCACTCGCCGCTCCCGGCGGTGGGGTCGATGGCGGCGGCCAGCGCGACCGCGCCATCCGCGTTGATCGCCCCGGCGCCCTGGGTCAGCGTGTCGTAGCCGGGCAGGGGCAGGGCCGTGTATTGCAGGATCGCCTTCACGGCGTTGGGTGTGAGCCGACGCCGTCGCGTCTTCATGTCGAAGGAGTCGTTCGCCTCGAGCATCAGCGCCACCACGCCGGTGGTCACCGCCGCCCCCATGCTCGTGCCGCTAAGGCTGATGTAGGCGGTGTCCCCCACGGAGGTGGTCTCGACCTGCAGCTGAGGGTTGTCGAGCAGCAGCGAGCTCATCCAGGTGGTGTTGGACACCAGCGAGGTCGCCGGCGCGACGATATCCGGCTTGGCGAGCGCGTCGTACCAGGTCGGGCCGCGTGAGCTGAACGTGGCCACGGTGTCATCGTCCCTGCGGTCGGTCTGGCGTGTGTCCAGCGCGCCCACGGTAATCGCCGACGGGGCGTTCCCGGGCGAAGTGATGCCGGCATATCCGACCTCGCCGGTGTCGCGGTTGGTGCCGTAGTTTCCCGCCGAGACCACGACGACGATTCCCTCCCGGACCGCAGCCTCGACCGCCTGCACCAGCGGGTCGGTGGCCGCCGTTTCCAGGATTGGATGGCCAAGCGAGAGGTTGATGATGTCGGTCCAGAGATGCTTGCGGTTCGTCAGGATATGTTGAATCGCACGGATGACGTCGCTCGTGTAGCCGACGCCGGCGGCGTCGAGCACCTGGAAGCTATAGAGCTTGGCGTTCGGGGCGAGGCCGCGAAACAGTCCCCCGGTCTCCTGTGACGGCGCCGCGACGAGCCCCGCAACGTGGGTCCCGTGACCGTACGGGTCCTCCGGCTGGCTCCTGTAGCGGCTCTGACCTCCTGTGAAGTCATACTGGCCCCGCCTACCCGTGCCGTCCACCGACTCGTGTATGCCCGAGTCGAGGACCGCAACGTGAATGTCGCGGCCATCCCACGGCTCATCGTCGATGCCGAGCGTGTTATGCAGGTGACTCCCTTCCTTCGGCTCAGCGGTCGCGTCGGTCGGTGCGGGGTCGGTCGAGCTCGTACTCGTGCTCGACGTGGCCTTGGCGCGCTTCGCCTTCCCGTTTCCTTGCGCCTTCTTGGCCCAGTCCTTCTCCACCACGGCGTCGGCCGACACCGAGAGCACGTCCGGGTAATCGCCGAGCCGAGCGAGCATCGTCAACGGGACCGTCGTGGTAAACGCGTCGATGAACGGGAACTCCTCGTGCACGACGAAGCCGGATTGCTCGACCGCATCGGTCGTGCGGATGAGCGTGCCCGGCCGAGTCCGCACGATCACGCGGAGGGAGTCGTCGCGTTGCGCGACGAGCGCCTCGTCTAGCAACCGGTCGAGCTTGCCTGCGCCCCGCGGAGCGGCCACCTCGGAACCGGAGGCCAGCAGGAGGATCAAGAATGCCCCCACGACCGTAGTGACGATCAGCAAGGACCAGACGAAACGGGTGGACTCACCCTCAATTGCTTTCGATTTCGGATTCCTGTCTTCCATTCCCTGTTGCCCTCGCTGGCTCGCCGTGCTCAATCCCTTCAGCGCACGGTAGTCTGGCCCGCCGTTCCATCATCGAGCGAGCCCCAGATGAAGCGATCGGGGGAGACGGTGCCCCAGATGAACCGGTCGCCCCAGAGAACCTGGGTGCCGTCATCGACGCCAAGCAGGTTGTCGCCCCAGACGATGTTGGAGCCCCAGATGAACCGGTCGCCCCAGACAACACTGGTCGAGAGGTCGTCCCAGTTGATCTGCGATCCCCAGATGAACCGGTCGCCCCAGACGGTGACCGGGCTCCAGACTCCCGTATTGGCGTAGTAGATCGTGGATCCCCAGATGAACCGATCGCCCCAGATGAACCGCTGGCCCCACGTCAGGGTTTCGCCGACGATCGTGCTGGTCTCGGTGGTTGGCACGCTCAACCACCACTCGCCGTCCCGCGCGCTCGTGTCGATGCTGGCCGCTAGCGCCACCGCGCCGTCGGCGTTGAGGGCGCCCGCACCCTGGGTGAGCACGTCCGTGCCGGCGAGCGGCACCGCCGAATACTGCAGCATCGCCTTGACGACGTTCGGGGTAGGCCTCGCCTTCCTGCCGAACACCTGCTTCTGGGCAGAAATCATTCGCGCCACGACGCCCGTGGTCACCGCCGCCGCCATGCTGGTGCCGCTCAGCCTCATGTGCAGCACGCCATTCAACTCTTGGCTGTCGACTTCGAGCTGAGGGTTGTCGAAGAGGAGCGTGCTCCTTGGGCTCGTCGCCGACATGAGGCTGCTGCCGGGCGCGACGATGTCGGGCTTGGCGAACGCGTCGTACCAGGTCGGGCCGCGCGAGCTGAAACGGGCAACGCTGTCGTCTGAACGGGTATCGGTCAGCAATGTGTCGATCGCACCCACGGTGATCGCCGACGGCGCGTTGCCCGGGGAGCTGATGCCGGCGTAGCCGATCTCGCCGGTCTCCCTGTCGTAGCCGTAGTTGCCTGCGGAGACCACGACGACGATGCCGGCCCGCACCGCGGCCTCCACCGCCTGTACCAGCGGGTCGGTGGCCGCCGGCTCGAGAATCGGATGACCGAGCGATAGATTGATGATGTCGATCTTCGCCCTGCTATTCTCAATCGTCCACTGGATGGCCCGGATCACGTCGCTGGTGTAGCCGGCGCCGTCCTTGTCGAGCACTCGCAGGCTGTAGATCCGGTCGATGTTCGGCGCCACCCCCCGAAAGAGACCGCCGGACTCCACGCCGTCATTCGCGATCAGGCCCGCGACATGCGTGCCATGCCCGTAGGGGTCGCGATCAGGTACCCACTCACTCTCTTTGGGATACGCGCCATTGAGGAAGCTCCAGGTCCCGAAAAGGGACAACTCGAAGAACGCGGCAACGCCCGAATCGATGATGGCCACATGGACCTCTTGCCCGTCCCAGGGCTCGTCATCGAGGCCGAGCGTATTGAGCAGGTGGTTGGCAATGAGATTCTCGGTCTGCCAGCTGCCGCCCGTGCTCGTACTCGAGGAACTGGTGTTGCTGGTGTCGCTGGTGTCGCTCGTCGCATTCGGGCGGCCCTTACCGGCCCCTCCGGTGTCTCGTTGCTTCTTGGCGCCCTGTGTCCTGACCAGCTCGTCGGTCGAGATGCCGAGGACGTCGGGGTGATTGGCCAGAATCTTCAATGCCTCCACCGGAAGCGTGGCGACGATGCTGCCAATCAGCGGAAGCTTGCCGTGCGTCTTGAATCCGACGCCCCTGATCGCGCTGGCCACTTTCCTCTCGGTGCCGGGCCGGACCTGGATGATCACTCTTACCAACTCGGCGCCGCCTTGCGCGATCAGCTTGCGCAGCTTCGCGTCCAGTCTTGTGGCCTTCTTGCGTCCCTTGGCTTGCCCCACTTCGAGCCGCTCGCCAAGCGATCGGCTCACCAGCCTGTCTATCGTGCTGGCTCGGCTCGCACCGGCCGGACTGAAACGTAGGGAGGCCTCGACCGGAGAGACCGGGAGCATGAAACTCAGGACAGTAACGAGCGTGGCGACCAACGGCCCAGTCACGCGGCGCAACCTGCGGGTCTGTGATCGTTCGAGGGGGTCTATCCGCGAAATCATGGTCACTCCTTCGTCAGTCGTCTCTGCCGCCCGTGCAAGCGCGAGTGGGTCCATCCCGTCAGCGTGCCGCCAAACAGTGCACAATTGGGTCCAACGCGCGTACTATGTCATATAAACATCTTCCATGTCATCTACAAAGTCAAAAATAATTGAATTNGAGGTAGATACCATGGAAATTAATGACTTGTATGTCTTATTAAAAGCCATGTTGTCGCTTTAGGAGCATGGCGTAAATGCAAAATACGAGCCACTTTTTATGGTCCGGCGTCCGTCGGCACAGTTTCGACCGACGGTGGCTCGAAACTCGGCGTAAGTCTCTTCTTCTCAACGTTTACCTAACTGCTTCTGTGTGGAGCACAAGCGGCCCCGTCGTCAGGGGGAGGAAGTTCTGAGGACACCAGATGTCGACGCATCGACACTCCGATGTCGGGAAGACGACCATCGTCGGGCGGGAAACGGGCCGGAACGGTGTGGATAGGACAGGTCCGATACGCACGGCAAGGATGGTGGGCTCTTGCCATATGGCTCGTCGATCCACCCCGGCGTCAGCGTGGAACGAGCAATTGGCCGGTCGTTCCTAGCGATTCACATCTATAATGCCCAGTGCGTTACGTAACCTGTCCGACTTGATCATTGACACTGGAGGTTGGCATGAAGATCCGGCTCGCATCCGCGCTCACAGCGGTTCTCCTCGTTGTCGGTCTCGTATCGACCGCGACGGCACAACGGTCGAGCGACCCGGCGCGGTGGGCGGACGCCATCGCAGCGTTTGACGCCGACGCCGCCTCGCGTCCCGAGGGCGCCATCGTGCTCACCGGTAGCTCCAGCTTTGCGCGCTGGCGAACGATGGAGGCGGATCTGGCGCCGCTCACCGTCGTCCCTCGTGGGTTCGGCGGCAGCACCATGGCCGACGTGCTCCACTGGGTCGACCGGCTGGTGATGCCCTACAAGCCACGCGCAGTGGTTCTGTACGAGGGCGACAACGACACCTTCTATGGGACGGCTCCGACGAAGGTCGCCGGCGAGTTGAAGCAGATCATCTCGAAGATCCACGCCGCCCTGCCAGACACCCGCGTGTATATGCTCTCGGTGAAGCCGAGCCTGGCCCGCGTGTCGGTCTGGGACGAGGCGCAAAAGACCAGCGAGCTCTACAAGCAGATCGCCGCCAGCGACGACCGGCTGCACTTCATCGACGTCGCCACGCCGTTCCTCAAGACAGACGGCAAGGTGATGGACGACGTCTTCGTCGACGACGGCCTGCACCTCAACGACAAGGGCAACGCCATCTGGGCCAAGGCCATCAAGTCGGTGCTGATGGAAACCGAAGGCGAGTTCGAGCTGCGCAAGGCCAGCGGGCAGTGAGCGGAGAGGTTGAACCCGCGAACGGGTAGCAAGGCCCTTTAGGGCCGCCGTGCAAACCGGTAGCAAGGCCCTTCAGGGCCGCCGTGCAAACCGGTAGCAAGGCCCTTCAGGGCCGCCCATGCCAACGGGCCTGAAGGCCCTTGCTACCGTCCTTGGATCAACCACCTCAGCTCCCCCCTGACCGCTGCCCGCGTGGGGTTCGGGGCGCAGCCCCGTCTAATTATGGATGTGTCCCCCACATCAGCTCGGCGACGAATCCCGCGGGAATCCCCACTACCAGCAACGCCATGCTGATCAGCAGGAATCGCGAGTAGATAGGCACCTTGACGGCGCGATGTGACAGCTCGACCCGCACGGTCTCGGCCTCGTCGATCGCCTCGTAGGCACGCACCAGGCCATCGCCGTCGGTCACATCGAAGTAGTCGCCCCCGAACTCTCGAATCATCTCGATGAGGCCCTGGGTGTTGCTTGCCGGCGTGGAGCCGGCCGAACCACGCGTGGTGGAAGACGTCGCGCGCTGATCGGCGGCGTTGATGAAGATCATGTAGGGCACGACGTTCCGTTTGTTCAGTTCGATGAACTCCGCCTCCGGGATCTCATCGACGTCCGCATCGGTCACGATGAGCAGGGCGCGGTGCGGGTTGGCACCACCCGAGACGCTCGCCGAATCCCGGTCAAAGTGCTTCACGACCGACTGCAACGCCCGAATGATGTTGGTGTTCCCCTCGCTGGCAATAATCCGGACCTTGTCCTCGGGCACGAACATCCGGTCGACCGGTGTACCGGACTGGGCCGCCAGAATCCTGACGATCGCATACGGCGCGTCCATCACCTGGAAGAAATACAGCTCATCGTCGATGACGAAGTCGTCGACCATATAAGGGAACGACGAAAACAGCCACAGCGCCACGCGGTCGTTCTTGTCGCGGCGCATCTCGAGGAATTCCAGATGCGCCTCCCGGGCCACCTGACCGCGCGACTTCCCGCTACCGGGAAACTCCCACGCCATCGACAGCGAGGTGTCGACGAGGTCGATGCGAACCCGCGACTCCATGTCGCCGGCCACCTCCTCGGTCGCCGTCAGATACGGGTCGGCCATCGCCACCAGCAGCACAGCCAGCGCCAGCGCCAGCAATAGCTTTGGCACGTTGTAGAGCGCCCGGCTCCAGACACGCCGCTGGAACCGGCGCTCGATGAGATGACCGGAGTGCTCCCGGTGATGCCTCGGGTTGGTGAGCCACCGACGCACCAACGTCACCAATGCGACCAGTGCCACGGCGATCGACAGCCAGTAGGTCAGACCGATGTCGGTGAAGCGAATCTGATTGAGCTCGGTGCCCAGCAGCTCCTGCGCGCGAATACCGAGGAAGTCCGAAAACGCGGTCCAGTTCATGAGCGAGTGCGGTTGATGACCGGCGGGTGTCGACGATGCATGTGCTCGGGCGTGCCGTCAACCGGCTGCCTGTGTTCGGCGAACTGCTCAAAGATCTGTTGATCCTACAGCCCGCAGCCAGCCGGTTCAACGCCGACACTTTTCACACCGACCGGAGTCTAAGCAATCAAGTGGCCCCGACAGGGAGCTTTCAGGGCATACTCAGACCACAGCACGCGGGAGGCAGGGTGAAATCAGCGCGAGCCATCGACTGGTCGAATACGAACGGCACCGAGGGTGACCTGATCGAGCGCTGCGCCGCCGGTGACGGCCAGGCCTGTCAGGAACTGGTAGACGGTCATCAGCGGATGGTCTATCACCTGGCGCTTCAATTACTGGGAAACCACGACGACGCCCTGGACCTGTCGCAGGACGTGTTTCTGACGGTGTTCCGCTCGATTCAACGGTTCCGCGGCGACTCGGCGTTACAAACCTGGATCTACCGGATCGTCATCAACCAGGCACGGAACCGCCAGCGCTGGTGGCGACGCCGAAGACGGTCGGATCAGATTTCGCTCGACGCCATGGTGGCCGAGCGGGGCGAACCGGCGGCCCCGATCGCGTCGACCTCCCCCGAACGGGCACTCGACCAGAAAGAGCTGGGCCAGCGGCTGTGGCGCGCGCTCGGCCGGCTCCCCTTCGAGCAACGATCGGCCGTCATTCTGCGCGAGTTACATGGCATGCGCTACGCCGAGATCGGGTTCTCGCTTGGCGTCACGACCGCTGCCGTCAAATCGCGACTGGCGCGCGCGCGCCGCACGCTGCGCAGGGAGTTGAAGCCCCGATGACCCCGATAGCATTCTTGAGCAGACTGCGCTGCCGAACCGTCCGGTCGTGGGTGAGCGTCGCCCATGACGGGGAACTGTCCCTCGAGCGGCAGGTCGCCATGGACGCCCATCTGGCTCGGTGTGCCAGGTGCCGCCGCATTCGCGACGAGCTGGCATTGCTGCGGATCGCGTTGATCCAGGGCGCGACCGAGCACCGTGCCGAGGATGAGGCGTTCGCGCGTCTGGCACCCGAGGTGCTGGCGCGCACAACGCTCGAGCAAGACGCGAGCTTGGGCCGGCGTGTCCGCGAGCTGGTCGAAGAAGGGCATCGTCTCTGGTTCATCGGTGGGGCGCTGGCGGCCACGATGACGGTGGCCGTGCTCGTCGCGACGGTGCTGAGCCTGGCCACACCGGTGCACCCGCGGTCGCTCGCCAGAGTCCTGCGGACCTCGAGCCGTCTCGGCACGAACGCCAACCCGATCTCTCTCGCAAAAGGCGTTACCTGGGCCGGGCCGGCGGAAGGCAGCTTCGCCTACGCGGCCCAGTTGCTACCCCGCGTGTTGGCCGACACACGGGCCGCCGCCATGCTGATGCAGCCCCTGCCTCCGCTCCTGCTCGAGAACCTCGCGTTGACCGCGGTCGTCACACGGGAGGGAGAGCTCGCCTCCGTGGAGGTCCTGCGCGAGAGCGCCCCAGACGCCGACCTCGCCCGGGCGGTCTCGAGGCTGGCCTCCGGTGTGCGCTTCGTGCCGGCGCGCGCAGCCGGTGCACCGGTCGCCGTGAGCGTCATCTGGCTGATCGAGCGGATGACGGTACGCGCGGAGAGTTGAGGAACACTCCTTCGCGTCGCTAGGCGTCGTTGGCTACCAGGCCCGCCGGGCCTGCTGGCGACCGCCGGACTTTCGAACACCCGTTCGCAGCATTGGCTATCTCAGACCCGTTTCGTCTTGGGCCCTGCGCGAGCTCGGTCCGCGAATCACCGAGGCTGGCTCGGCGGATGTGTCCGCCGACTGCCACATCTGGAGGAACGCTATGGCCGATCAGCTGTTCGGCGAGATTTCCAGTCCCAGCATCCGTGTCGGCACCAGAAAGTGGTACACGGTGCCGGTCTCCATCCTCACGCATGCGGCGGTTCTGGCGGTGGTCCTCATCGTGCCGCTCATGGCCGCCGACGTGCTGCCGGCAACGCCCACGATGTTGTCCTTCGTGGCGCCGCCCCCGCCACCGCCCGCGCCGCCACCGCCGCCGCCACCCTCACGCCCCGCCGAGGCGCAGGCGACCCCGATCGCGCTGGTCGACCAGACTGCCGCGCCGATCGTGGCGCCGAGGGCGATCGTAGCCGAGACCGGGTTCGACCTCACGAAGGTCGAAGGCATCGAGGGCGGCGTCAGCGGCGGCGTAGTAGCGGGGGTCGTCGGTGGCGTGCTGACATCCCCTCCCCCACCGCCAGCCCTCGATGAACCGTTGGTGGTCGGCGGGGCCATCACACGGCCCGAGCGAACGCGCAGCGTTGAGCCGGTCTACCCCCGGGTCGCCCAGGCGGCGCGGGTGTCCGGCGTGGTGATTCTGGAGGCGGTGATCGGACCAGACGGGCGGGTGAGGGACGTGCGGGTCCTCCGCTCGGCGCCTCTGCTGGACAGAGCGGCGATTGCCGCGGTGCGGCAGTGGGAGTACACACCCACCCTGCTCAACGGCGTGCCGGTCCCGGTCGTCATGACCGTCACGGTCACGTTCACCCTGAATTGATTGAAGATCTAGAAACCTCTCAGATACCAGCGCCCGTCGTGTTCGATCATGTTGACGAAACCCAGCTGAGTGCCGTCGGATGCGCGCACCATTGGGGCGCGGGCGGTCGTCAGCTCACCGGTCGCCGCGATCTCCGCCGCGCTCCCGAGCCGTGTATCGGTGAACATGCCCCGGAACGGGGGGAAGTTGGGATGCTCCGGCGTCATCGCGCACACCTGCAGCGCTCGGGGATCGAGTTGCTCCGGCGCGATGTCCGGATGACAGAGGTGCTGCAGGAGCTCGGTCTCCCCGCTGTTCGCCACTGCGACCAGGATCTCGACCACAGCCTCCGGCCTGGAGAGGTCGGGAACGGCTGCCGGCTGCACACCAGCCTGCACTGCCGCCGCGCCGACAAGCCCAATAGAGAGGGTGACCCAACCGGTACGCGTCATCATGTCAGCATGCCTTTTCATGTCGACGACCGAACCGCGCATGCGCGATCCGATCCGGCCCGGCCACGTCGAACGGCCGCACCGCAAAAAAAAGGCGCCCGGGGACAGAGCCCCGGGCGCGCGTGTCACAGACACGAGGTCGAGCGGCCTGCACGACGGGCGCGGCGAGCTATCGGCGCTCGGTCGGGTCCCGCCCGTCACTGGGCGCACCGGTGCCGGACGACCCCATGAAGAACTTCGTCCCGCTGGACAGGGTCACGTCCCGCCCGTTGGCCCTGGCGGTGCGGTCTTTGCTCTGGTAGCCGTCGACGACGATCTCCGTGCCGGGCGGAATCGTGTCTCGGTTCAGACCCCGCCGCAACAGTGTGTTCGGCGTGCCGCCCTCGACCATCCAGACCTCCTTGGTCCCGTCGTCGTTGGTGACCTCCAGATGGATCCAGGTGTGAGGGTTCACCCACTCCACCTTGATCACCGGGCCACGCAGCACGACCGGCCGGTTCGGGTCGAACTCGGCGCCAAAGGCGTGATGGGCACTCAGCGGCGCGCCAGCCGCCACCACGAGACCAACCAGGACAAACATCGCCACACCGAACTTGCACATCACACAGGTTTGCTTACGCATGTTACGTCTCCTGAACAGTGTTGATACCGGTCTGTCAACGATCACCTACGTTACCGGGTCGGGTTTGCGACGCCCTCGGGCTCCTCGCCACGGAACTCCGCCTCGAGCAACCGCGCGCCACGCATGATACCCTCCAGCGCGTAGTTCCCCTCGTGGCAGGCATACTCGAACATTTTGTTGTCGCTTCGCGGCCACACATACTCGCCGGTGAACGGCGCGGACCAGACCGTCGAGTCCTCGACCGTGAAGTTGTAGAGCAGGGTGTCGGCGTCGATGCGCCCGAACCGCTCCGTCACCGTCATGTTCTCCGAGCCCTGTCCGAATGCCGGACGATCACGGAAGTTGGTCGTCTCGACGACCAGGGTGTCGCCTTCCCACCACCCGATCGAATCGCCCAGCCATTTCCTGATCTCGGGCGGGTCGTGCTCGGCGTTCATCCGGACGATCCTGGCATCGTGAACCATCTCGACGAGTATCACGACCGTGTCCTCGCCCTGCACGATCCGCTTGTGGTTGTTGTAGAAGTAGTTGGGGAGCGTCGGCGGTCCTGCCGTCGAGCTGAAGGCGAGGAGGCAGCGCTCGGCGAAACCTCGCTGCTCCATGTTGTCGTACGGGCCCGGCGCATCGAGCCCGGCCTCGAGCCAGTACGCGGTACCGTCGTTATTACGACGCCGCACCCCGCCGCTCCGGGCTTCGCGTGCGACGCGCTGGGCCTCCCGCCGCGCCTCCGTCTGGGGCGGAAACCGGCCATTCGGCGGGTCGATGAGGATAGAGGTGCGCCACTGCCCGTCGATCTTGAACGCACCGCTGCCGCGATCGATCCAGAACGAGTTATAGCCACCGACGTTCCCGGCGGCGCCGGCCGACCCGTCACCGCCCTGTGGGGGGGCGCCGCGGTCGGGGTCGCTGGGTCGGTTGCGCTCGACGTTTCGTGAGCGCTCGCGCTCGGCGATCTCGGCGGCCTCCTCGTCGGTCAGGAACTTCTTCTCACCATACTCGGTCGGCCGCTGCATCGGTGTCAGCGTCGAGACGTCGTAGGTGCCGGACAGATCCGGGTGTCCGCTCGGTGTCCGCGGCACGTCGCTGTTCTGCGCCGCCGCCACAGGCGCCAGCACCAGGCACACGACCGCCAGGACGCCGAGACACATCGCAATTCGACTGCGCATTTCAATCTCCCCTGACTTGACCTTACCGGGGCAGCGGCGTTCGCCGCCACTCGCCAAACAGCAACTCTTCCACGAACTCGACGCACCGGAAGTCCATCAATCGGGCATTCTCCTCGATCCGTCGATAGATGGGCATGCTGATCGTGAACGGTGCGGTCAGCACTTCGGGGTCTTCGATGGTCGCCTCGTACTGGATGTGATTCGGGCTGATCATCGTGTAACGCTCCACGACGTGAAGCTGGTTGCTGTGGTGACTGCCCGCCCGGTCGAGCCAGCTGCCCTCCAGCAACCCGGTCACGTCGACCACCAGCGTGTCACCCTCCCAGGTCCCGACCGAGTATCCCATCCAGGAGTCGACCTGCGAGGGGCCCGGGTTATCCATGAAGATGTCACGAACCGCACCGGCAAACTGATACGCGATGAAGACGTCTTTCTCGCTCTGGATGATTTGAAACGGCATCGGCATGTAGGTCGCTCGCGGCACACCAGGCATGTAGCACTTCACCTCGGGGGAGCGGTCGACCCAGTTCGCCATGTTCTCTTCTTTGAGCGCGCGCGCCTCCGGGGTGTAGGGAATCTTGCCGCCGCCGACGATGACCCCCAGGCTACCCGGCACCGCGCCTACCGCACCCATGCGCAGCGTGGAAATGGCCGGTATCGGGTTCACCGGCCCTTCGCGCAACTGTAGCGAGTGGCGGGCGATGTGCGGCTCGAGGTCGTAGTTCGCCTCGTTCAGCACCTGCCAGATGCCGCTCATATCGGGACGACCGTCGGACAAACGCGGCAAATCCTGCGCAACCGCCGGGTGCGTCGCGACCAATAGCCCCAGGAGCAGAGCAATAACACCGACCGTTCCCTTCATTCGATACTCCATCGCAATCGGGCGTATACGCCACCATTATCCTTGATCGGGTAGCGCACGAAACCGTTGAGTCTTCATTGTAAACCGGCCGAAGGTCTCAGAACAGAGAAGATTTCAAGGCTGAGAACCAGTGACAGCCAGCCTCTGGCCCGGATAGATCTGCGTCGACGGGAGTCCATTGGAGCGTCGGAGCGCGGTCGCCGAGGTGCCGTGCCGTCTGGCGATGTCCCAGAGCGTATCGCCCCGGCGGACCGTGTAGACCCGGCCTGGCGACATGGTGCCGGCTGCGCGGGCCCGCAATCGGTCGACGTAAGCGGCGTACTGGGTGGGAAAGACGGCGACATGATAATGCGGTGGGCTGCGTTCCGCGGTTGCCTCCAGTACCGCCTGCTTCTCCAGGGAGAGCAGCGTACGCTCCAGCCACCGCCGGCAGGTCTCCCGCGGACGGCGCAGGTCGATGGCCATGCCGGTCGGGTGCACCGACCGATCGGACGCGTTGCGCGGCTGGTGCGACTCTGGGCGGGTCAAGCTGGTCACCACCAAAGGCTCCCCACAGGCCTGGCGATACTGTCCGGCCAGTCGTTCGATGAACAACTTCGCCTCTGGCCGCGCGAACGGAAACGAGACATCCTTGAGAGAATAGTTTCTGTTCCCACCGACCGCCACCAGCAACCCAGCGTCCACGAACCGGTGCACCTGTGCCGTTCCGAGCAGATATGTGAAGTCGTGCTCTTCGGCCTGTTCGGTCTGCACATCGAGCGACATCGCGCTTCCGCGGAGGCTCTGCGCCGCCGCAGCACCAGGCAGCAGGGCGATTGCTGCGCAGGCAAGGACCATGCGGGAGGAAGGGCTCCGCCGAGGAAGTACCGATGTGAATCGCACGCCGCTCTCGTCTGGATGCTCGATGGTTGGCCGATCGACGTACTGAATGTCGGCCGATGGGCGGTCACGCATTAGTGCGCGCAGCCTGTCAGACGGTGAAATACCGCACGACGACGATGAGCCCAGCCGCGGCGGCGACGGTGAGCACCGCCGGCCGCGTATAGCCCCGATCCAGCCGGGAAGCGATCCGGCGCGACACGAAGAATCCGAAGATCACGCCCGGCAGCAGCAAGAGCGCGAACCGCAGCTCGTCCAGGCCAAAGCGCCCAACCAGGACCAGCGCAGTCAGCGAGATCACCGTGCCGACCAGAAAGAGGCCGGACAGCGTGCCGCGAACCCGCGCACCGGGTGCATGCTGATAGAGAAGCGCCATCGGCGGCCCGCCAATAGCCGCGATCGTGCCCATGATGCCAGAGAGCACGCCACCGGCCAGCAGCGACGCCGGACGCGGCTCGACATGCACCCCGGACACACTGATGGCCACGGCAAGCAGGACGATGCCCCCGAAGAGCAGTCTCAGTTGCTCGGCCGAGAGTAGCGCCAGCAGAGCGGCGGCCGGTATCGTCCCCGCGATGCGCCCGGCCACGGCCCAGCGCAGGCCGCCCAGGTCGATGGCACGATGCTCGCGAATAGTCAGCATCGTCGTGAACAGCATGGTCGAGACCAGCACGGGCCCCGGCACGAGCCTGGTGTCGATGAGAACGAAGATCGGCGAACCCAGTATCCCCATGCCAAATCCGACCGCGCCCTGTAAGGTAAACCCGACACAGCTGCACAAGACGACAATAGCGATCTCGAGCGGAGACATGGTTGGTCGTGGCGCCCGGGAAGAGCGGCCCGGTAGCGTAGCACGGTAGACTAGCGGCAGTGGTTGACCCGCCATCGCCGATCGTCGAACCGCGGCTAGCCGCCTCGGTCATACTGCTGCGCGACACCGAGTCCGGACCGGAGATCCTCTATCTCCGGCGAAACCCCGAGTTGAGGTTCATGGGGGGCTATTGGGTATTCCCAGGAGGCCGGATCGATGCGGCAGACCATGCGACCGAACCTGATGAGGACGAGTTCGGCGCAGCACGGCGGGCGGCTGCCCGCGAAGCCCTAGAAGAAGCCGGCGTCCAGGTCGACCCGAAGGGTTTGCACCAAATCTGCGAGTGGACCACACCGGAATCGAGCCCGATCCGGTTTGCCACCTGGTTCTTCGCGGTGGCTGCGAATCCGGAGATGGTCCGCGTGGACGGGGTCGAGATCCTGGATCACCAGTGGCAGCGGCCAGAGGACGCGCTACGCGCACACCGGGGTGGTGGGATCCAGTTCGCCAATCCGACCTTTGCGCTCAGTACGCGCCTGTCTGGACACGCCACAGTGCGAGACGCGCTGACCGAAATAGATTCCTGGCCGCGGGAACGCCTGCTCGGCCGCATCCACCCCACCGAGGGCGGACGCGTTGCGCTCTACGCCGAGGACTGCGGTTACGAAACGGGCCGCCTCGAGTGCGGGGGGCCGCGCCATCGGATCTGGATGCTCGACACGGGCTGGCGCTACGAGAGGGAATTTTAGATTTTCGGGCGAAGCATCCCGCCTGGGAGATATGTTGCGAATCACGGTATCAGGACGCAAGCGACGCTGCACCTCGGGCCGCCCGCTCAGCCCAGCTCGGACACATCCGGAAACCGTGACTTCAGTTTCCGCATCCCGCGCAGCCAGCGGTCGTAGTCGGCCGTCTTCCTCCGCATGTACTCGAGCACCTCGGGGTGCGGCAGAATGAGGAATCGTTCGTCGGCCAGCCCCGCGACGACCGCATCGGCCACCTGGTCCGGCTCCAGCATGCCGTCGAGCGCCGAGACGGTTCCCGCATTTACTCCGGCTGTCATTGGCGTGCGCACCGCCTGCGGACAGAGGACCGACACTCCGATGCCCTGGTCACCATAGGTGATGGCGATCCATTCGGCGAGCCCGACCGCCGCATGCTTGGTGACCGAGTAGGGCGCCGAGCCGATCTGGCTGAGCAGACCGGCAGCCGACGCCGTGTGCAGCAGATACCCGTGCCCGCGGGAGAGCATCTTTGGCAGGACGGCGCGCACCGCGTGAATATGCGCCATCACGTTGACCTCCCAGATCGACCGCCAGCGATCGTCGGAAACCTCGGCGCCCCCGTGAACAAACACGCCGGCGTTCGAGCAGAACAGGTCGATCGGGCCGACCCGTGCTTCGGTCTCCTCCACCACCCGCGCGACCTCGCCCCCCTGCGTGACATCGGCGGGCGTCGCGGTGCCACCAACTTCGGCTGCAACCTGGCGTGCGCCGTCGGCATCGATGTCGACCACCACGACGTGACGCGCGCCTTCGGACGTGAAGCGCCAGGCGAGCGCTCGGCCGATGCCGCTGGCGCCGCCGGTCACCACCACGATTTTGTCCTTGAGCCGCATCTACTCGTCTGCTCGAATGTGCTCACGAACCTGGTACATCTGTGACCCGCCTGCCGGGTCCCCGGAGAGATTATGTCCCCAGACCACGACCAAGACCCACACATCCGTACCGACATCGAACCGCTCGGCAACAAGGGGCACCTGGCACGCGTGACGGTGGACAACCGGACGCGTCTCAACGTCTTGAACACAGCGCTGATCATCGAGTTGACGGCGGCGATTCGCACACTGGCGCTCGACCGTCAGCTGCGCTGCGTCATTCTGATGGGCGCCGGGGAGCGCGCGTTCATCGGCGGTGCGGACATCCGTGAAATGGTCGAGCTCGACACGGCGACCGCCTACCCGTTCATCTCGAAGCTGCATCTGGCGTGTGCGGCGATCCGCCAGCTTCCGGTTCCGGTCATCGCGCGGATTCAGGGCTACTGCCTGGGCGCCGGGCTCGAGGTTGCCGCATCCTGTGACCTGCGGGTCGCCAGCGACGATGCCACGTTCGGGATGCCCGAGGTCAAGGTGGGGATTCCGTCGGTGATCGAAGCGGCGCTGTTGCCGCGGCTCATCGGGCTGGGCAAGGCGCGTGAAATGGTCTACACCGGGCAGTCGCTTTCGGCCGCCGACGCCGGGCAGTGCGGGTTGGTCGACAAGGTCGTACCACTGGCCAATTTGGACGCGGCCGCCCAGACGTGGGTGGACGCCATCTGTGCCGCCGGCGCCCGAGCGATCCGGTTGCAGAAGACGCTGCTGCGGAGGTGGGATACCGAGCCGCTCGACCATGCGATTCAGACAGGTATGCGCTACTTCGCGGGTGCCTACGAAACCGACGAGCCGCGCCGGCTCATGCAGGCGTTCCTCGACCGGAAACGGGACTAGCGGCCCGCGGTGAAGAACGACGGCAATCGGTTTTCGGCGTCGTACTCCATGCCGCGACCGGCCCGCGCAAGGCGCGAGGAGGGAGCAGCCAGGCGGGCTGTGACCCCGCCAAACCAAAGACTCGACGCCGGCCGTTACGGGATGCCCCGCCCGAAAACCTGGCAGGATACGAAGAACTTACCAGGGACGGTTTTCGGAGCGCGGCGCCCGGCTGGCAAGGCGCGAGGAGGGAGCAGCCAGGCGGGCTGTGACCGACGAAGCAACGCCGCCAGACGGGATGCCCCGCCCGAAAACCTATTCCAGCGGCTCGATCTGGCCGTACATCAGCCCGCCATACTGGCCATGTTGCCAGGAGCCGCCGTACCGGTCGTCATAAAAGAACACACGCGCGGTGAAGGTGCCGAGGGTGGGAATGGTGAAGTCGGTGATGGTGACCATCGGTGTGTCGCCCGCCCAGACGATCGGCACCACCACGGGCAGCGTGGCATCGACGCTGCCGTAGACCATATGGACATCGAACCGCCACCGGTCGTCGCCCACCTTGGCCACACGCGAGATCTCGTAGCGCTCCGGGCTGCCGCCACTGGTCTCGCGCCCCTCGATGGTGAAGTGCCCGACGAGCACCACGTTCTGCATTCGCTCTGTGAAGTCCCGCTCGAGCTCGGTCAACGACTCGATCGGCACCGCCTGACCGACGCCGGTCTTGGCGATGATCCAGCCGAGCCCGAACATGCATGCCAGAGCCACAACGACGGCGCCGATTCGGAGAACGCGCGACATTTGAGCCATCCTTCCTGATCCGAAGTTCTCAGTGAGTGGATTATATCCGGGTTCGTCCAATGCCTCTGGCGCTCGCTGGACCCGACAGCCGGCGGCCACGGCCTCCTTCCCGCGTTTGGACCCCTGTGTCCTGTGCTATTCTACGACTGCTTCTTTTACATAGCGAATCTATTCGTCCAGTCATAAAGGGGAAGCTCATCATGACGCGGTATCTCCAGGTAGCCCGTTTGATGGTGGTCGGCGTGGCGGTGGCGCTGACAACGATGGTAGGCGGCCTCGGCAGCGCCGCGGCCGCACAGGACGGTGTCACGTTCACCCGCGACGTGGCGCCAATTATTTACGAGAACTGCGTCTCTTGCCACCGTCCGGGCGAGCTGGCGCCCATGGCGCTCCGGTCCTATGACGAGGTGCGCCCGTGGGCCCGCGGCATCAAAGACAAAGTGGTGAGTGGCGAGATGCCGCCCTGGTTCGCCGAAGGGCGGGCGGGCCACTTCAAGAACGACTCGCGGCTGATGCCCGCCGAGATCGACACCATCGTCCGGTGGGTTGACGCCGGCGCGCCCCAGGGTGCCCCTGGCGTTCTCCCCGAGCTTCCATCCTTCGTGGAGGGGTGGGCGCTTGGCGAGCCGGATTTGATCGTGACGCTGCCTGAAGTGACCGTCCCCGCGGAGGGGCCCGACCACTACCCCGATCTGTCGCACACACTCGACATACCGGAGAAGCGCTGGATCCGAGCGATCGAGGTGCGACCGAGCAACCGCCTGGTGACCCATCACTCGGTCATCTTCACGAGCAGCGGCGGCGTGCAGACCGCCAGTACCGAGAGCGGCTTCTTCGACGTGCTCGCAGTCTGGTCGGTCGGGACCAACCCGCACGAGTTCCCGGAGGGCATGGGCCGGTGGGTGTATCCGAACCAGCAGTGGACCATCAACGCGCACTACCATCCGAGCGGCACCGTCCAGACCGATCAGACCGAGATCGGCCTCTACTTCGGCGAGGGCGAGATGCAGAAAGAGGTCATGGCAGCCCTGGCCGGCACGACCACGTTCGAGATTCCCCCGAACGCCACGAACCACGAGGTGCGCGCGTCGTACATCATCGACCAGGACGTCAGTGTCATCTCCTACTTCCCCCACATGCACACCCGCGGGAAGGACATGGACTTGATCGCGAACTATCCGAATGGCGAAAAGCAGTCGCTCATCAACATTCCGAAGTACGACTTCGACTGGCAGCTGTTCTACTACCCGCAGAAACAGGTGCCGCTGCCGGCCGGCACGCGGCTCGACATCGTGGCGCACTACGACAACTCGAACGCCAACCCGATCAACCCCGATCCCAATGTCGCCGTCGGCTTTGGCACCCAGACGAACGACGAGATGATGTTCAACGTCTTCGAGTTCGTGGCCGACGAGGGCGTGAGCCCGGTGCCCGCGAGCGACGAGACGCGACGCGACGCGCTGGTTGCCTCATTGCCGGCCGACGCCACCTATCGCGTGGACCTGCCGATGGGACGCAATCCGCTGCCGACCGCATTGCACCTGCCGAAATCGGGTGACGGGACCTGGTATATCCCGATGCGCGGCAACCTGTTGGTGCTCCCGGCCGAGAACGTCATGTGGGACGGAGACAGCTACCGCTTCGACATGCAATTACGGCTTGGCCAGATCGGCGGCCAGTTCGTCGTGAGCGGCGATGTCGCAGGCGACGGAGCGATTCAGGGCAACTTCGAAGCGCAGGGTGGCGGTTTCTCTCCGTTCCAGGCGTTCGAGGGGGCGAGAGCGGGCGCCGGGAACTGACAGCCGACCGACAGCTAGCCCGCTACCCCGTATCTGCGCTGACCGAAGTGGTCCCGGTCATAAGTACGGTCACGCACCGAGGGCGTCGAGGCGCCCGCCCCGCAAGGCGCGAGGAGGAAGCATACAGGCAGTATTCGACCGACGAGCAACGCCGCGGAGTGGGATGCATCGGCGGCCGAATGCGACCGTATTTGTGACCGGGACCACTAAGCACCGAGGAGAAACGACTCCATGCGGAAGATTCCATACATTCTTGGCGCCACCGTCCTGATGATGACCGCCAGTTCGGCATCAGCCCAATTCATCGATGCCGGTCGCGGCAATCTGCCGTTGACCGTGCCGGCCAGCTACGATGCCGATGTCCCAACTCCGCTGATCGTCCTGCTGCACGGATATACGTCCAGCGGCGCCGGCCAGGACGCCTACATGAAGTTCAGTGACCTGTCGGATCACTATGGCTTCCTCCTGGTAGCTCCGGACGGCACCCAGGAGGAGACCGGTCGGCAAAATCGGTTCTGGAATGCGTCCATTGCCTGCTGCAATTTCGGGGGCAGCGACGTGGACGACTCCGCCTACGTCGCCAAGGTCATCGACACGGTCAAGGCAGAACACAACGTTGACGAGCAGCGCGTGTTCCTCGTCGGGCATTCCAACGGCGGATTCATGTCCTACCGCATGGCGCACGACCACTCGGACACCATCGCCGCCATCGCCAGCCTGGCCGGGGCCGACCAATCCGAGGCACGCCCGACGCCGGCCAACCCGGTGCACGTGCTGCAAATCCACGGCACGGCGGACGAGACGATCGCCTACGCGGGCGCCGACATCCAGGGCACGGCGTATCCCGGCGCCGTGGAAACCGTGGAACGCTGGGCCGCCCACAACGGCTGCGCGGTCACCGGCTCCGAGACCGGCACGCTCGACCTCGACCGCGGGCTGGCCGGCCGCGAGTCGACCGTCACCCGCTACACCAGGGACTGTCGGGCGGGCGGCTCGGCCGAGCTGTGGAGCATCGCCGAAGGGGGGCACGTCCCCGAGCTG
Source organism: Acidobacteriota bacterium (assembly GCA_002726085.1). Classification (GTDB taxonomy): domain Bacteria; phylum Acidobacteriota; class Vicinamibacteria; order Vicinamibacterales; family UBA8438; genus NP936. The sequence continues at coordinate 8,574 of PBRZ01000119.1, read as the reverse complement.
TCCGACCACTTCAGCAAGCTGGTCGTCGAATGGCTGCTGGGCCACCCGAAGCCTTGACACCGGGTGGGGTCTACATTCCTGGGAACGGGTCAGACAGAAACGCGCCCCGACGCCCGCCACCGGAGCCAGTGGTCGGCGAGCACGATGGCGACCATCGCCTCGGCCATCGGCACGAATCGAGGCAGCAAACAGGGGTCGTGACGCCCCTTCGTGCTGATGGTGGTCGGCACGCCGCTCGTGGTCACCGTCTCCTGGTCCCGCGGCAGGCTGCTTGTCGGCTTCACCGCGGCGCGCAGCACGATCGGCATGCCGCTCGAAATGCCGCCCAACATGCCGCCATGCCGGTTGGTGCGTGTCGCGATCCGAGCATTCGATGGCTCCCCGGTCTCAGCGACGAACAGATCGTTGTTCTCGCTCCCATGCAGCACCGCGCACCCGAAGCCGACCCCGTACTCGACACCCAGCACCGCCGGCAGACTGAAGAGCGCCTTTGCCAGGTCGGCCTTCAACTTGTCGAACACCGGCTCGCCGAGCCCGGCTGGCACGCCGGTCGCCACAACTTCGGCGACCCCGCCGATCGAATCGCGCGCCTCGCGCACCTGCTCGATCAGAGCCACCATTTCGGCCGCCCGGTCAGCGTCTGGACACCGCACGATATTGGGCTCGCCGTCGGGTAGCCGCTCGACCTCGGCGAGCGTCACCGCGGCCGGGTCGGCGACCTCGGCCACGATGCCGCCTACCTGCCGGACGTAGCCGACCACCTTGCCACCGAACGCGGACGCGATCAGCTTCTTCGCCACCACACCGGCAGCGACTCGCACCGTCGTCTCGCGTGCGCTCGACCGACCGCCACCCCGATAGTCGCGTGCACCGTACTTGGCGTCGTAGGTGAAGTCGGCATGCCCGGGCCGGTATTTGTCTTTGATGTCGGCGTAATCGCGCCCGCGTTGGTCTTTGTTGCGAATCAACACCGCGATGCTGGTGCCGGTGGTCTTCCCTTCGAACACACCGGAGAGAATTTCCGGTACGTCCGGCTCGTCCCGCAGCGTGACGATGTGGCTCTGCCCGGGGCGGCGTCGCGCGAGGTCCTCCTCCAGGTCGGTCTCGGAGATCGACAGCCCAGGCGGACACCCATCGATGATGACGACATACCCCGGACCGTGCGATTCACCGGCGGTCGTGATGCGGAAGGCGTGACCAAACGAATCACCTGGCATGGGAGGATCTTACGCCATTGGTGTCGAACCAGCGGGGCGCCACGCACGTCTCGCGTGTCGATCGACGCCCAATCGCGGCCATTGCCTGCCAAGGCATACCGATGCTTGCCGAGACCGCCTGCTATCATCCCGACCGATGAACGACATCGTCGGTACGCCGGCCCCTACGCGGTTCCGGGCGGTCATCTTCGACCTTGGTGGTGTCGTCTGCGAGTCGCCGCTGCCGGCAATCGCCGCCTATGAGACCGAGACCGGGTTGTCCGCGCGCTTCATTGCTGGGCTGGTGATCGCTGGGGGCGACCACGGCCCGTGGTCGCGTCTCGAGCGAGGGGAACTGGATGCAGCGGCGTTTTCGATTGCCTTTTCGACCGAGGCCCGAGCCGGCGGTCAGGAACTGGACGTAACCGCGCTGCTAGGCCGGATCGCCGAGGCGGCGCTCGTTCGCCAGACCATGCTGAGGGCGCTGCGGCGACTGCGTGCGGCCGGGCTCCGCGTCGCTGCACTTACCAATTCCTGGTCCATGCCGATCCACGATGCGCGCGTCGATGCACTCCGACCCGAGTTCGACTGTTTCGTGGAATCGCATCGGGTAGGGATGCGCAAGCCGGAGCGGCGCATCTACGAGCTGGTGTGCCGGACCCTCACCGTGCAACCTGCGGCGGCGATCTTTCTCGATGACCTGGGTGGCAATCTGAAACCGGCCCGGGCCATGGGGATGACGACAATCAAGGTCGGTGAGCCGGCTCTCGCGATTGCCGAGCTCGAGCGCCTGACCGGGGTCCCGCTCTCTCGGTAGCAAAGCCCTTCAGGGCCGCGATCGACCCCGCTCATCCCGAACCGATCGCCCAAAGCCGAAACCGGCGGACAGACGGGAGTGTGCGCCCGCCGTCACTCCTTTCGCCGCTTCCACCGGGCCATCAACAGCGTCGCCAATCCGAGCATGATCTCGTCGATGAACGGGATCGGGTCCGGTACGAGCACGTCGGTCACGAACAACCCACCCGCCAGCAGGAACAGCTGCCAGGACCGCAGACGGGTCAGCCAACCGGTGAGTCCGCTATCGGACATGCTCCCTGTAGAAGCTCAGCATCCGAGACCAGCAGGTCGCGGCATACGCGGCGTTGTAGACCTCGGCGCGGGTGTCGTTGAAGAAGGCGTGGTCGGCACCATCGAAGATGGTGATGTCGGCCGACTTGCCGGCGGCCTCGAGGTCCGCTTCGAGCTGACGTGCGGCGGCCGGCGGGGCGAACTCGTCCTTTTCGGCGAAGAAACCGAGCACGGGCGCCTCGAGCGCCGACAGGTTGGGTTTGACGTTCGGATGAATACCGTAGAAGACGACTCACGCCCCGACCGACGCATTCTCGCAGGCCGCATACAGCGAGAGCTGCCCGCCCATGCAGAACCCGACGGTACCCACATGCGTGCTCGTTACCTCGTCGCGAGCCAGCAGGTGGTCGATGGCGCCACGCAAATCTTTCTCGACCCGGGCAATGTCGAGCGCCATCATCAGTTTGCCGGCGTCGTCGGGACTCGTCGTCGTTTCGCCGTGATACATGTCGGGCGCAAGTGCCACGAACCCGTCAGCGGCGAAGCGATCGGCCACTTCCTTGATGTGGTCGACGAGCCCCCACCATTCCTGCAGCACGATGACACCCGGTCCGCTACCGGATGCCGGCGCCGCCAGGTAGCCGCTGCCTGTCTTCCCGTTGCTCGGAAATTCAATGATCGAACCGGTCATATCGCCTCTCAATCCTGGCTGTGGATCACGCCGGCGCTTTGGACCTCGATGACCGACAGACTCTGCGCCAAATTACCCGCCGAGGCACCTTCCGGCCCGGTCAACGGCGCGTAGATTTCCAGGCTCGCCTGTAGCAGCGTGCCGGCGTGCAATGCAGCCGCCTCGTCGGCGTTGAGCCCGGCACGGTGAATCATCCAGTCCTTGTAGTCGGCCTGTTCCGGTGCCGCGCCCCCGGTCCCACCGGCGCCACCCAGCACGAACCGGTCCGGCTGGAGTCGCTCGTTGACCGAGCCCGCCAGATCGCCGTCGACAAACAAGAGCGTCTCGCCCCGTGCCGCGTAGTGACTGAGCACGACATGGTGCCAGCCGCCGTCGGCGGCGTCTGCCGTTGACGCAACCATTTGCCCGGACGAGGCCGCATAGCCCAGGCGTCCATCGACGACCGCCAGGCGCGTGTGGGTTCGACCGCTCGGCGTGAGCGTGTACACCTCGATGGACTGGCGGCGCCGCCCGTGCTCCCGCTGCTGGGCGGCGTGGTCGAGTGTCTGCCCAGCCACGGCCGCCACAGCGCCGTCGCCGGTGGCCCGCACCAGAAAACTCACGGCGAACGACCGCATCGTCGTGTCCGGCGAGAACGACAGGGGCGCGGCCGAGCCGTCCCTGATGCGAACGAACCCTGAAGCGGTCGACTTGACCGGTAGCGGCTTGCCGGCAGCCAGCGCATCGAACAGACTCGGCACGAAGGCATGGGCCATCTCGGTGTGGCCGGCCGAGTTCGGGTGCGACGGGTCGGCGACGAATCCCTGCGCCCACCGGCCAGCTCCGTCGTCGATGGCGCCGAGCAGGTTGACGCTCGGCACGTCCCATGAATTGACTAGCAGGTTCATCCGGCGTGTGTATGCGTACTCCCGTGCATTGAAATCGCCGCGGGTGTAACACAACGTCACGATCGGCACGATGCCGGCCGCGCGGGTCCGCTCCACGAGGTCCCAGAGGCCGGTGGCGAACTGCTGGTAGATCTGATCGGCCTCATCCCTCGTCGCCGTGCAGCGCCGGGTCTGGCCTGGCGCGCATTCCGTGATCCCTTCGTTGCCGAGCGAGAGCGCGAGCACCGCATAGCCCGGGTTGCCAGGCGTCAGATACCGGATGTTTGGGTCGGCCACGCCGTCGGGTTCGAACCGCGGCCTGATCGTGACAGTGTTATCGCCACCCCGGGACCGGTTCAGCACCTCCCACCGATGCGGCTCGAGCAACGTGCGCATCCGGCCGGTGTAGCCCCCCTGCCCGGTCTCGTCGCCGGTTCCGTTGGGCACCGAGGAGCCGAAGAACGCAATGCTGCGGTCCCGGCTCCCGGTGGCGGTGCCCTGCTGCGCCACCAGCCCGGCGCTTGACAGCAGCAGCAGTACAAGGGCGAACGACTGCACACGTGGCTTGGTCACCATGATGGTCTCCTTACGCGCTGGCCCGGCGGATCGCGCGGTTCAGGCTGTGGAGCTTTCGGCGAACCACCTTGAGCTCCGTGTGGTCGTGCGCCTCGATCGCAGCCTCCCGGGCAACCCTCAACTCGCGCATCTGCGCCCTGAGCGCCGGCTTATCGATGCCTGTGGCGGTGTGGTGCTCGTGCGGGTCGACGCCGAGGACTTTGCATAGCGCCAGCAGAAGTGGCGCCTTGTGCATCGACTTGAATCCCTTCAAGTCGTCTGAGTTCTGTGCCTCGGCGACCTCCCGAAGCTGAGCCACGGTCATCTCGTGCAGCTCTTCGTATGTATGGGCCATTAGAGTCCTCGCAAGGCAAGCAGTCCGTGCTGAGAGTCCAGCTGCATTCGGCTGGCGCGGCATCCGGCCCTCGCAGCATAACACTCGGCGTGCCCTCTTCAGACGTCTGACCGCGTCTGACCGCCGGCGCCTGCTCTACCGCCGCGTGTCAGCTGACAGGTCGCGCTCGAGCGCGCCATCCGCGTCGTAGAACACGACGCTGGGACGGCCGTTGTCGGCGACACCCAGCACCAGACGTGGACGGGTGCCGTCTTCCAGATTGACGACGGTCGATCCCTGGACCGTGCCCATCGTCAGGCGTTGGACCCCGCCGACGTCGAACAACGACAGGAAGGGCGCGTCGTCGGCGCCCACCACCAATCCGGCCCCACGCTGGCCGGCGCTATTGATGAGCGACATCCGCGGCTCGCCTTGCGCTCCCAGCGTCAACTGCAACCGGGTCCGCACGCCGTCGGACAGACCGACAAGTGGGGTGCCCCCGAGCGAGCCGATTAGCACGCTGCGGGCCGCCTCATTGCCGACCGTGACAACCGATTCTTCCTCCCGGACACTCGCCGACAGCCGTGAGATGCCGGCAGGGTTGTTGAACTGCAACACCGGCGTGCCATCCGCTTCGGCACCGACGATGCCGCGCGCCGTGCCATCCGGCCCATAGAATGCCAGCGAGGCCAGCCCTCGCTCGTCCTCTCCGGCCAGTACCGCGCGTAACCGCCCCGCGCTGTCGACGATGTTGACCTGCGATGCGGTCACGACGTCGGCTGCCTGCGCGTCGAGTCGCGCCGTCAGGAGCAGGTTCGACAAGGCTCCGCCCACCATCGACGCCACGACCATCGCCCCGATCAACCAGCCACGCTGTCGTCCATGCATTCCGCTTCTCCTCTGTGAGGACGCTCACCCGCCTCTGTGGCGCAGGCCTTCAGGCCTGCGTGGCAAGGCTAAAGCCTTGCCCCACAAAGTGCGAAGCTCCATGTCAACTTCGGAGGCTCGTTCGTCACGTCTGGACTTCGTCCACGGCCGTGAAGTGCCGGCCACGTGTCTCCGGCCCGAGCCAGATCACGGCCGCCACCACCAGCCCAGAGGCCACGATGGACAACGTCATGGCCCCGGCAATCGTCATCCCACCGTCCTGCAGCTGCCCCAGTACGAGCGGTGTGGCCGAGCCGACGGCCGCGCCAACATGGTAGGACAGTCCCGGCCCGACCCCACGCACAGCGGTCGGGAACCGCTCGGTCAGATAGGCGGGCGCCATGCCCCAAATACCTCCCCCGGTTGCACCCATCGCCAGGGCCCCGACCAGCAGAAGGGCCGTGCTCGACGTCGTAAGGAAGAGCGGCGCCAGCCCGACACCACTCAGTGCGGCCAGTGTCACGGCCCCGCGACGACCGATGGCCCCTTCGGACGCCCGCCCCCACAACGCAATCCCCACGATGGCCGCACCATTGAACGCCACGAGATACCGTAGCGGGTCGAGTCCCTGCTCGCGCAGGAAGGTCGGGTACCAGAACGAGATCGAATAGTAGGAGAACATGAACGCCGAGAGCAGCAGCGAGCTCTGAATGGTGACCCAGAGCAGATCCGGTTGAAGAAGGCGCATGAGCGACACACGGTCGGCCAGCGCCGCCTGCCCCGTCTGCTTCAGATGCCGTTGCCGCTCGAGCCAGACCGGGCTCTCGTCGACGCCGGTCCGNATCCAGAGCACCAGCAGCGCCGGAATGACTCCGGTCCAGAACATCACCCGCCAGCCAAGCGAGGAACCGGCCGCGTCGCTGAACGGATCGGGCATCGCGGCGAAGACCGGGTAGATGTAGGAAAAGGTCAGCGACGACAGAATGTAGCCCCAGTACCAGCCCCCCTGCAGCAGGCCCGACGCCAGGCCCCGCAGCCGGGTCGGCCAGTGCTCGAGCGCCAGCGGCATCCCGGCGGCCCACTCCCCACCCATGCCGATGCCGAACAACGCCCGGAACGCGAACAACATCGCGTAGGAGGTGGAAAACCCGCTGAGGAAGGCGAACAGCGAGAACCAGAGGATCGACAGCATCAGCGGGAGCTTGCGCCCCCACCGGTCCGCCATCATCCCGGCGCCCAGCCCCCCGACCAGCCGGAACAGCAGCGTTACCGTGCCGAGCGCGCCAGCCAGCGCCGCGTCCACCGTGAAGCTCTCCTGAATGTCGATCAGGATGAACGTCATGATGGTGAAGTCGAAGCCGTCGAGCAGCCAGCCGAAGAACGTGGCGAGAAACGCTCGCCACTGGTGGCCGTCGATCTGGCGATACCACGGGGGGGCGACTCTAGGCACCATGGACATTCATCAGGCTACAGGCTACGGGCTTCAGGTGCTCAGCACCGTTGGGCTACAGGCTTCGAGCTGCGGGCATCAAGCCACCGTGTCGCCCGCCGTGCCGCGCAGGCCTGAAGGCCTGCGCCACAGAAGACACAATCGCCGCTCCTCCTGCCGTCTGCCTCCTGATTTCTGACTTCTGCCTTCTGGAAGCGACAGACTACAATATTGCGATTCAATTGACGATCCGGCGGTCGGTCAGCCTCCGCCGCCCCGCACCAGGAGCTTGACAGCGATGCGAACACTGCTCGACCGGCGCTCGGCGATACTTTGCGTTCTTGCCCTCACGGCCGTCGCCTGCAGCAGCGGGGGCAGCGGCATCGCTCCGGCGGTCGAGATTGCCACCCCGACCGTCCTGTCGGCCGACACACCGGTCGGCGTGACCGGCGGTCTCGTGCAAGGCGCGCTGTCGGAGACCAACCCGGAGGTCATCGCGTTCAAGGGCATCCCCTATGCGGCACCGCCGGTCGGCGACCTGCGCTGGAAACCGCCAACGCCGGTGGCCGCCTGGACCGACGTGCGTAACACCTCGACGTTCGGGAGTCGCTGCGTCCAGGGCGGACGGAACGCCACGGACCAGAGCGAGGACTGCCTGTTTCTCAATGTCTTCGCGCCCCGCGAGATCGCCGAACCGCTACCGGTCATGGTCTGGATTCACGGCGGCGGTTACACCGGCGGCGCCGGGTCGAACGGCATCTACGACGGCACCAACCTCGCGGCACGCGACGTCGTGCTTGTCTCCATCAACTACCGGCTGAACGTCTTCGGGTTCTACGCCCACCCGGCACTGTCCGCCGAGTCACCGCACGGCGCCTCGGGGAACTACGGACTCCTCGACATGGTCGCGTCGCTCGAGTGGGTGCGCGACAACATCGCGGCCTTTGGCGGCGACCCGAACCGGGTGACGATTTTCGGCGAATCGGCCGGTGCCGGCGCAGTCATGTCGCTGATGGTGGTGCCGCAGGCCGAAGGGCTCTACCACGGCGCGATCGCCGAGAGCGACTGGATCTACGGGTGGGACCGCCCGCTCAGCGGCACCGGCTCAGCCGAGGCCGACGGCACCCGGGTCGCCGAGGAGCTCGGCGTCAGCGACCCGGCCGCCTCCCTCGACGAGCTCCGCGCGGCGAGCGCCGTGGACGTCTTGGCGGCCTTTCAGGCCGCCGGCAACAGTCCGTTCACCCGAGAAGACGCCGCCTGGGCGCCGAATGTGGACGGTTGGGTGATTCCGGACGACCCGATCGACATGTATGAGACCGGCCGACAGCACGACGTACCGCTCGTCGTCGGCATGAACGGCAACGAGGGGTCGATGTTCTCTCGTGGTCTGCAGGTCGACGACGGGGCCGGCTTCGAAGCGCACGTTCGCCAGGTCTACCCACAACAGGCGGACGCGGCGCTGGCGCACTATGCGGTCGGCGACGACTCGGCGGTGGCAGCGGCAGTCGACCACCTGATCCACGACATGTATTTCGCCGGACCGGTGCGGCTGCACGCACGTGCCCATG